>JALEHA010000186.1 GCA_022763315.1 Algiphilus sp. | reverse complement strand
TCTCCATGAACTGGCTGGGCAGCTCGACCGCGTCCCAGGCCACGTTGTTGATGCCGGAAACGGCGGCGACATCGACCTGGGTCAGCAAGTGATGCAGACCGTGACCGGCCTCGTGGAACAGGGTCAGGACTTCCTGATGGGTGAGCTGGGGTGGCTGTCCGGCCAGCGGCGGGGTGAAATTGCCGACCAGGTAGGCCACCGGTGTCTGCAGTCCCTCGGGGCTGCGACGGCGCGAGCGGCCGTCGTTCATCCACGCGCCCCCGCGCTTGTGCTCGCGGGCATAGGGGTCGAGGTAGAACAGCCCGATGCTCTGGCCGTCGGCGTCGAACAGCCGATAGACCGTGACGCTGTCGTGCCATACCGGCACATCGTTCACGGCCTCGGCCTGCACGCCGTACAGGGTTTCGATCAGATCGAAGAGTCCGGCGAGCACGGCGTCCAGCGGGAAGTAGGGCTTGAGGATCTCGTCGGACAGCCCGAGACGTTGCTCGCGCAGTTTCTCGCTGTAGTAGGGCAGATCCCAGGGCTGCAGTGCGTCAATGCCGTCGCGCTCGCGCGCGAAGGCGGTGAGCTCGGCCAGTTCCCGCTCGGCGCGCGGCCGCGCCCGATGCGCCAGGTCGAGCAGGAAGCGCTCCACGGTATCGGGGTCGTCCGCCATCTTGGGCGCCAGCGAAAGCGCGGCGTAGTCCGAGTAGCCCAGCAGTTGCGCCTGTTCGTGACGCGCGGCCAGGATCTGCTCCATCACGGGGCTGTTGTCGAAACGGGCGTCGTGTGGGCCGGCGTCGGAGGCACGCGTGCTCCATGCCTCGTACAGGGTTTCACGCAGCGCGCGATCGTCGGCATGGCTGATGACCGCGTTGAAGCTGGGGAAGTCGAGTGTCAGGCGATAGCCGGCCTCGCCCTTGGCCTCGGCACGCTGCTTCGCGGCGGCAATGGCGCTGGCACTCATGCCGCTAAGCCGCTCAGCGTCGGGCAAGGTCAGTGACCAGGCCTGGCTGGTGTCGAGCAGATGCTCCTCGAAGCGCGTGCCCCATTCGGAGAGCTGCATGGCCAGCGCGCGGTAGCGCTGCCGCGGCTGCTCGTCCAGCGCGACGCCGGCGAGGCGGTAATCGCGCAGATGGTGTTCGACCGCCGCCTGCTGTGCTTCGCTCAGCGCGTCGAAGGCCTCGCTGTTGCGCAGACGCTGCCAGGCCTCGAACAGCGGGCGGGACTGCGACAGCTCCAGCGAGTAGTCGGTGAGCTTGGGCAGACAGGCGTTGTAGGCGGCGCGCCAGGCTTCGGTGGAACAGACCGAGAACAGATGGCCCACCGGCCCGAAGACGCGGTGCACGCGTTCGTCGAGGGCTTCCAGCGGTTCGGCGAGTTCGTGCCACTGGGTCGCGTTGCTGGCGATGAGCGCGTCGATGCGCGCCCGGTTCTCGGCCAGGATGGCATCCAGCGCGGCTTCGGCGTGTTCGGGACGGATGGCGCTGAAGTCGGGGAGGTCGCAGCGCCCTTCGGCGAGGTCGAGCAGGGGGTTATTCGTCGTCATACCCGCATTGTAGGGCGCTGCATGATTGCCGGAAGCGATGGCGGCGATAGCCTTCTTGCCGGGGCTGTGCCCTAGGCGCCCAGACGTAGCAGCAGCGCAAGAATCAGCAGGACCGATGCCGCCGCACTGAGCACGAGCAGGGGGAAGGCAATCATGCGCTTGTGGCGCGCGAGCTTGGCCTGGGGCCAGGTGGACAGCACGAAGGGGCGGCGGTCCGCGGGCCGGCGGAGGACGTGCACATCCTGTGGCGGCGGTTCCTGTACGCGCTCGCGGCGGACCTGTTCGCGGGCGGCTTCGCGCGCGCGCGCCCACTCCTGCATGTCGATCTCGCCGTCATCGTTCTCATCGAAGCGCGCCATCAGCGCGGCGCTATCCTGCTTCCAGGCGACCAGCAGCTCGCGCACATCCTGTTCGTTGTCTTCCTCGCGAATGGCGCGGGCGGTGTCGAAGCGCCCCATGGCGTGCAGCGGGGCGTTCAGGCTGATGAGCTGCTCGCGGTAGCGATAGCGGCCGAAGGAGAAACCAATGACATCGAACCAGTGCTGTTGGGGTTGCGGGACGCGCATCGGCCGCTCGCTGGCGCCGCGCCAGCTGCGTCGGACATCGGCATAGACACGGGCTGCATCGGGGTCGATGACGCACACGCCAGTGCCGTCATCGAGGGCGAAGAGGTCATCGCTGGTGCCGGATTCGACGCGGTGCCAGCGCGCATTGCGCCCGCTGCCCTGGCGGCGTTCGATGCTGTAGCGCCACCAGACGCAGGGCTGGCGCGACAAGGGCGAGTGGATCTGTGGACCCGGTATCCAGCGCGCCTTGCCCTCCAGTTCGACATAACCCTGCGCCGCCGAGCGGATGCGCTGGGTGGGAGTGTCCTCGATCACGCGCGCCCGCCGCAGATGGGCGAAGCCGATGGAACCGCCGACCAGCACCACCACGGCGAGCAGCGCGGCACTCCACCAGAATTCGTTGTCTGGCGCACTGGCTGTCCACTGCTCCAGCGCTGTCAGATAGCCGCCCACGACGCGATCAGGCGCTGAACAGACCGCGTACGTCGACGTCGGCGGTTTCCTCCTCGGAGAAGACCAGCAGATCCTTGGCGCCGAAGCCCAGCATCCGCGCTACCAGCACATCCGGGAACTGTTCGATACGGACATTGTTGGCGTTCACCGCCGCGTTGTAGAACTCGCGACGGTCGGCAATGGTGTCTTCCAGGTTGCTGATGCGGCTGAGCAGATTGTTGAAGCTCTCGTTGGCCTTGAGTTCAGGATAGGCCTCCACCGTCGCCATGATCTTGCCCAGGCCGGCGCGCAGCATCGTCTCGGCCCCGCCGACGCCCTTGACGTCGCCCTGCTGGCGCGCCGTATCCGCTGCCGCGCGCGCCTCGGTCACCTTCTGCAGCGTCTCCTTCTCGAACTGCATGTACTGGCGGCAGGTTTCCACCAGCTTGGGCAGCTCATCGTGGCGCTGACGCAGCAGCACATCGATGTTGGACCAGGCCTGCGCCACGGCGTGTTTCAGCCGAACCAGACCGTTGTAGATGATGATGGTGTAGCCCAGCAGGACCACGGCCACCACGCCAAAGACAATCCATCCGATCATTGCGTTTCCCCATCGCGACGCAGCATTTCGAACGGGCCGTTGCGCCCGCGCCCCCGGCTGCAGAAGGTATGATTCTGGCGTTTTCCCATCTCCCGTGCACGGATTCCCTATGCGCCTACTTACCGTCCTGATGCTGAGCGTTCTGGTCACGGCCTGCTCCGGTCTGTCCCTGCTCAACGCCGTGACGCCCGATCGCGGTTATGAAGCGGCTGCGAATATCGCCTACGCCTCCGGCGAGGGGCGACGTCTGGACATCTATGCGCCGAAGAATCTCGATCAGCGGGCGCCGGTGGTGGTCTTCTTCTACGGCGGGCGCTGGAGTCAGGGCAGCAAGGACGAGTACAAATTCGTCGGCGAGGCGCTCAGCTCGCGCGGCATCATCGCGGTGGTGGCCGACTATCGAAAGTATCCCGATGTGCGCATGGCCGGCTTCATGGATGACGCGGCCAAGGCCGTGGCCTGGGTGCACGACAACATCAGCAGCTATGGCGGCGATGCGCAGAAGCTGTTCGTGATGGGACATTCCTCCGGCGCGCACATGGCAGCGCTGTTGGCGCTCGATGACCGCTATCTCGACAGCGCCGGCATGCGCACGCCGCTGGCGGGCTTCATCGGTCTTGCCGGCGCCTATGATTTTCTGCCTATCCGGGCCGCTGACCTGCAAGACATCTTCGGGCCGGCGTCGCGCTATCCGATGTCGCAGCCGGTGAATTTCGCCCATGGTGAAGCGCCACCCAGCCTGCTCATCCACAGCAAGGATGACGCCACCACCGTGCTCAGCAACGCCAGCAATCTGGCGCAGGCGCTGCGCGGAAAAGGGGCGGCGGTCACCACTGTGTTCTATGAGAGCATCAAGTGCAGTCCGGGTGTCAGCAGCCACGCCTGCACGGTGGCGGTGCTGGCGCGGCCTTTCCGTACCAGTATCGATGTGCTCGATCAGATCACCGGCTTCATCGAGGCGCAGGCTGGCACTCCCGAACAGACACCCAGCACACCGGCACCGATGGAGCGCAGCGCGCCGCGCGCGCTGGGCGAGGACAACGTCGAGCTCAAGGAATGATCCGCGATTTCGAGGGTCACCGGCCCCAGCTCGACGAGGGTGCCTGGGTCGATCCACAGGCGCTGGTGCTGGGCCAGGTGCGACTGGCTGCGGATGTGTCGATCTGGCCCATGGCGGTGGTGCGCGGTGACGTCAACCGCATCACCATCGGCGCGCGTAGCAATATCCAGGACAACAGCACGCTGCACGTCACCCATGACGGGCCCTACACCCCCGGCGGTGTGCCGCTGGTCATCGGTGAGGACGTCACGGTGGGCCACGGCGTGACGCTGCACGCCTGCACCACCGGTGACCGCTGCCTGATTGGCATGGGCGCGCTGGTGCTCGATCAGGCCGTGCTGGAGGACGAGGTTTTTCTGGCGGCAGGTAGCCTGGTGCCACCGGGCAAGCGGTTGGCATCGGGCTGGCTCTATCGCGGATCGCCGGCACAGCCCGTGCGCGCCATCAGCGAGACCGAACGCGAGTCCCTGCGTTATTCGGCGGAACATTATGTTCGGCTGAAGCGCCGCCACAGCGAAGGCTGAGCGCATCTCGACGCTGCGCCGCGCTGCCCGAAAAGCCACAAGCAGAGCCGCGCCCGAGTATCCTTGCGCCCCGAAAGCGCCGGCAGGCAGGCCCGCAGACCGCCGAACCGACCGGCCGTGACCGATCCCCAGACACTCGAGGGCACCATCTATGACGCATCAACTCGTATTACTGCGCCACGGGCAGAGCCAGTGGAATCTGGAAAACCGCTTCACCGGTTGGGTGGATGTCGACCTGACGGAAAAGGGGCGCGAGGAAGCCAATGAGGCCGGCCGTCTCATGGCGCAGGAGGGCTTGCAGTTCGATGTGGCCCACACCTCTCTACTGCTGCGGGCCATCCGCACCCTCAATACGGCGCTCGATGCCATGGGACAGCAGTGGCTGCCGGTGCACAAGAACTGGCGCCTGAACGAGCGGCACTACGGTGCGCTGCAGGGCCTGGACAAGGCGGAAACCACCGCCAAGCATGGCGAGGACCAGGTCAAGGTGTGGCGGCGCAGCTATGACATTCCGCCGCCGCCCATGGCGGACGACGATGCCGGTCACCCACGTTTCGACCGGCGCTACCATGGCCTGGATGCGCGCGTACTGCCCGCGACCGAGTCGCTGGCCACGACGCTGGAGCGCGTGTTGCCCTACTGGCACGACCATATCGCCCCCCAGCTCGCTGACGGGCAAACCGTACTGGTGACCGCGCACGGCAACTCACTGCGCGCCCTCTACAAGTATCTGCTCGACGTTCCCGAGGACGACATCACCGAAGTCAACATCCCCACCGGCATTCCTTTGCTGTTTGAACTGGACAACAGCTTGCGGGTGAAGGATTTTCGCTATCTCGGCGACCCGGAAGCGGCCAAGAAGGCCGCTGCCGCCGTCGCTGCGCAAGCTACGGCTGGCCAATAGATCGCTGTTGGCGAACCGGCCCCGCTCATCGGAGCGACAGCGTCATGCATTGCCGAGGCGTGGTGCAATGTGGATTACACGGTATCCCAAGTGCCCGTGCATCCTTATTGACCGTGACTCGGCTGCGGCGACGCGGCTTTAGTGGCAGCCAACCGTTCCTGGTGTCGCCCGCAACGCCATCGCCGCTACAAAAAAAGGGGGGGCGCACTGATGCTCGCGGAATTGGATATATTTCTATTGAGTAAATGCAGTACGTGGAAGGGGTCTAGGGACGGAGCGCGTGGTGCGAATCAGCCAGTAATTTCAACAGCGGGGCAGACTACGGTCATCGGCTGCAGAAGGAACTGCGGCCACCGGTCCTAGTTGGCAGCCTCCAAGGAAGTCGGCATGTCCGAAGTATCCGATGCCACGGTGATCGCGGAGGCGGAGGCAGGCTTGGTTCAGAGGCGCCTCCAGGTGCTAGCAGCCCTGTTTGCGCTCGTGAGCGCGAGTTCTGGGCTGCTCGTGCTCAACGGCTATGGACCAGAGGCGCAACTTGCGGCTTCTCTCATGTTCGTGATGGCCGCGCTGCTATCCGCTGTGCTCGCGGTGGCGCTGCGACCGCTCTCCCCTCGGCAGCGCGGTCGACTAAGCGATACCCTCGCGCTCGGAATCGTGGTGTGGTACGCCATACCGCTTGTATTCAGCGCGTGGGGCGCCCCGATCAGAGAAACGGAGCTGAGCGTCTTTCGGCCCATCTACGGATTTACGCCCTTCGTCTACTTCGGATTGATGTTGCTGCGCGCCCATGGCGGGCTTCGACGCTGCTTTTTGGTTTTCGCCGCGCAGTTGGTGGTGGTGGTGTCAGGCCTGGGCTGGCACACCGGCTTTGACCTGCAGCGCGAGGGTATGTTGGCGCTTCTGACCTGGCTGACACTGGGGAACGCCGCCTTCCTGCTGCTGCTCCGCATGGTGTCGGACTACAGCCGCTGGAGCACGCGTTACGGCTTTGACTCGGCGGCCGCAGAGCTACTGCATACCAATGCCCAGACCTTGCAACTCATCCTATATAGCATTCAGGCGGGTGCATGGGGATGGCGCTACGAGAACGGCGGGGTGACGCGATGGACCGCGCCTCGCTTTCGTGAATTGTTGGGCTATTCCGCAAATCAGGATTTTGAAAGCGAGTTCATTAATCTCGTTCATCCGGAGGATCGCGAGGCCTACGGCGCCAAGATCGCGCAGGATCTCCAGGAGGGAGACCGCTTTGATGCAACGGGACGCCTGAAAACGGCCGACGGCAGCTACCGGTGGTTCAATGTGCGTGGCCACGCCGAGCGTGCGCCCGATGGAGCGGTGTACAGCGTGGTCGGTGCGATCGAGGATGTCGATGATCGTGTGCGTGCGCAACAAGCGCTGGCCGATAGCCATGCTCGGCTCGAGCACCTGGCCTATCACGATCCTCTGACGGGACTGCGCAACCGGCGCTTCTTTATGCAGCATTTTGAGCATGAACTGCGCCGTGCCCAACGCGAGAAACAGCCGCTGTCGCTGCTCATTGCCGATATCGACCACTTCAAATCCTATAACGATCATTACGGGCACTCTGCGGGGGACGAAGTGCTGCGAAGTGCCGCGCAGATGCTGGCGGCGGGCATTCATCGCGACGTTGATGTGGCGGCTCGACTCGGTGGTGAGGAATTCGGATTGCTGCTGCAGAACACCAACGCACAAGGCGCGCTCTACGTCGCGCGTCGCATCTGCGAACAGCTTCGGGCTCGATCCATCCCGCATGCGCGTGCCCCCCTGGGTTGCCTGACGGTCAGCATTGGAGTGACCACCTTCGATGGTGGCAAGGATGCTTGGACCAGCACGGGCCTGATGATTGAGGAGGCTGATGCTGCTCTTTACATGCTCAAATCCGGCCCGCGCAACGATGCCCGACACTACCTCGAGTGGATCAACGCGGCGCGTCCTGAATAGCTTGCGCTTCTTGCCACTGTGTCTGCAGCGGTCCGATCCGCTCGCACAGCGCGGCGGATAGCGGGAGCGAGGCCAGATGTTCGCGGGCATCCTCGGCATCCTCTTCAAACCAGGCGCGCGCGCTACCCAGACGAAAGCTGTAGCCCCAGCGATCCATATCGGTGAACAGGCGACGACGGGAGTAGCCTGGAACAGTGTCCGCCAGCAGGCATTGCAGATAGCAGACAGCGGATTCCTCCAGATCCGAGCCGCCGCAGTCGGTATGCAGTGTCGCCCGCCGTTCCGGCGACATGCACAGCAGGTGACAGGCGGTATGCAGGACGGAGTGCACCGGGGTGTCGCCGCGGGCGTAGATGCAGTTGGCGATGACTCCAGCTTCCGGCGCGCCCCAATAGCTGGCCGGGATGGGCGCGTCTGCTTCAAGAAGCTGCAGCCGAATATCCAGGTGTTGCAGCAGGACGACCAGATCCGCTGCAGACAGGTCGTCAAGACGGGTCACTTGGTGCATTTTCACGATGGTCACGACGGGACAGGGGCGTCATATTGCCGGATGCCCAAGGGGGCAATGCACACATAACAATAGAGAGGAGAACCCATGAACCCCCGATTCGTACGCGGCTTGTTCGCGATGGCCGTCCTGACATTGCTGGCCGGCTGTGGAACCAGTGAAGCGCCCAGCGTCACCGATTCCGAAACGGGCGCCGGCGGCAGTGGACCGGAGGGGCCACGCGAGACACCCGGCACCAGCATCTTCCTCAACGCGGTGCCGCCCGGCAGCAACGGCAACTCCGCAGGTGGTGTGGGCGCGCCGGTAGGGCCGGTCGTGAGCTACCCAGCCAATTTCCACGACCAGCTGTCACTCTACGGCAACCTGGCCTATGCCAGGGAGAACCTGAAGGCGGCTCCCTGCGAACCGCCCTCTGACATCAGTGCCCACGAAACCCGTTCGGACAAGGCGTGCAATTACTACAAACCGGCGGGACTCGAACCCGATACGGTGACCGAGAGTCGGACGCTGACCACGCCCTTCGGCGGCACCGTGACCATCGCGCGTGATGGCTGGGGCGTGCCTTTCATTGATGGCGATACACGACGCGACGCCATGTACGGCTTTGGCTTCGCCTCCGCCGAGGACCGGCTGTGGCTGCACGATGCGCTGCGCGCCATTGGTCGAGGGCGCTTCAGTGAATTTCTTGGCGCTGCCCCGGATACGCTTGGTTTCGATGCCGATCTGGCGGCCTTTGCCGGCTACAGCGAGGAAGAACTGGAGGCGATGGTGGAATCTGCCCGCTCCAAGTACGGCACGCTGGGCGATCTCGTGATCCAGGACGTCGATGCCATGGTGGATGGCATCAATGCCTACCTCGACACGCTCAATAGCACGGCAATCAGCGAGATTCCGCCCGAATACGCCACGCTGGCGCTGCAGGTGGTCGACCTGCCGAGCCTTCCGCCGGTGTTCCCGCCGCGCGACTGGACACGCACCGACATCGTCGCCTCGGCCACGCTGATTCAGTCCATCTTCGCCATCGGCGGCGGTGGCGAGCACCAGAATCTGCGCCTGCTGCAGGCGCTCGATGCCGGCTTTGGCCCGGACAGTCCGGCGGTGCCGGAGGCGGCCTGTGCGCTTTGGCGCGACCTGCGTCACGCCAACGATCCGGATACGCACTACTCGATCAATGCCGCCACCTTTGAGACGCAGTCGCCGGCTTCGGTCAGCGAGGCCTGTCCGCAGCCGCTGCCGCAAGGGGCGGCGGTCTTCGATCCTGGCAGCTTCGAGACCCGCCCGACCTTCCTGGTCGGCAATGCCAGTGTCGGCGAGACCTTGGGTGCCATCACCGGCAATGTGCTCGGCGGCCTGTTGGGCGATGCCGTGAGCTCGCTGCCATTGTTGCCCAATCTGCCCACCGTCAGCCCCTTGCTGGACTGCCTGATCGACAACAGCACGGCACTGGAGGCCTGCCTGCTGTCGCTCAGTCCGACGGCGCGGCTCCAGAAGGCCGCGGAGACACTGGTTGGGGCCACCGTGCCACCGCTGCGCGCCGGCGGCCCGAGCCAGCGCCTGCGGGTGGCGGCCAATCCCGGCGAGGGCGCGCGTCAGCATCTGGCTGCGGCCGGGCTGCCCCTGCCGCGCACCATGTCGAATGGTGTTGTGGTGCCGGCGTCGGAAACCATCGACGGCGGCCCCATCGCCGTGTTCGGACCGCAAGCCAGCTATTTCGCACCGCAGCTGCTGTGGGAAGTGGCCATCCGTTCCGGCGGCGACAATCCCGGGCCGCTTGATTTCAACGGACGCGGCGTGGTCTTTGGCGATCTTCCCTACATCAACATCGGGCGCGGCGATGACTATGCCTGGAGCGCGACCTCCGGCAACTCCGATCTGGTGGATGTCCGCGTCTCGCGGTTGTGCAATCGCGATGGCAGCCCGGCTTCGCGCGAGACCAATGCCGACGGCGCCCTGCTGGCCGATGGCTACATGGTCGACGCTGGCGATGGGCAGGGCATGCAGTGCCGGGCCCTCTACCGGCGGCAGGACGAGTGGACGGCACTGCCCACCGTGGCGTCGGTGGCGCTGGGGGGAGCGCCGCAGCCGCAGCGGGTCAAGCGCTCGATCATCCGGACGCACTACGGGCCGGTGTTCGCCACCGCCACGCTGCGCGGGGAACCGGTTGCCCTGTCGCTGCAGCGTTCGACCTTCTTTGGTGAACTGGAAACGGCGCCGCCCTTCGCGTTGGCCACGACCAACATCGTGGAGGACTTCGATAGTTTCCGGAAGCTCTTCAACAGCGTCACCGGCTCCTTCAACTGGATGTACGTGGACGCTGAGGATGCCGCCGTCTTCCACAGCGGCTTGTATCCGAAACGCCACCCCGAGCAGCACCCCGAGCTACCGGCGTGGGGCGATGGCCGCTTCGAGTGGGAGGGGCAGATCAACAGCGCCAGCGTACCCTTCAACGGCGGATTCTTCGACACCTATGGCGGAGACGCCGAGAACGGCGCCGTCAGCTTTCCCAATCCAGCCACCCCGGTCGCACAGAATGATCCGCTGCGCGATGGCTTCTTCGAATTCGACGGCTATCTCAGCATGGAGGCGCATCCGCAGGTCAAGAATCAGCCCTACATCGCGCAGTGGAACAATGCGCCGGCCAAGGGTTGGTGGGCATCGGACGCCAACGGCAGTTACGGACCCACCCACCGCGTTGACATGCTGGTCGCGCGTCTTGATGCCTTCCGCGCCGCCGGCCGCAAGCACGATATCGGCACCATGACCGAAATCCTGGCGGATGCCGCTTTCGCGGACCTGCGTGGACAAACCGTGCTGCCGCTGTTGCTCGAGTTGATGGAGACCGGCGCACTCAGCGATACACAGCAGCAGGTGGTCGGTCTGATGCGGGATTGGCAGGCCGACGGCTCGCGCCGCTGGATCGACGGCGGCGAGGGCCTGGGTGCCTACCGCCGCGATCGCGACAACGACGGCGTATACGACCATCGCGCCGCGGTCGTGTTGATGGATGCCTGGTACGAGCGTCTCATCGCCACCATGCTGCCGCAGTTCGAGGGGCTCCCCACCGTGCTGCAAGGGCGCTACGACGCGCCACGGGCGCAAGGGTCCGCCTTCCAGAGTGGTTGGTACGAGCACATGAAGCGCCTGCTGCAGACGGCGCTGAGTCAGCCGGGCCACACGCCCTATCGCGCCCTGCAGTGTGCCGGCAGCGGCGATGCCTCGGCGTGTCGCAACGCCGTGCTGACGGCGCTGGACCAGGCGCTGGCCGATCTGGGCGGTATCGCGAATCAGGCGAACTGGGATGGCTCGCAGCTCAACAGCTATGCCAAGGGCTCGGGCTGCGGCATCGTCGAGGACTGCGACGCCGTCGAGCATGTGCCGCTCACCTTCCTGCCGGTCGACGCCATCCACTGGACCAACCGGCCCACCTTCCAGCAAGTCGTACAAGTCAAGGCTGCCGCGGACGAGGCGCCGCAGTAGCACACCCGCGTTGGGGGTCTTGCCGGCGGCTCTCCGGGCCGCCGGTTTTTTTGTCTGCACCCCTTTGCATTGGGCCAGCTCACACTCAGCCCGTGGGGGCCAAATCCTGGTAGGCCCGCCAGCGAAGCGCAGCGATGGCCTTCGGCGGCGCCCCAAAATCTCGAGCGAATCGTCGAAGTGCGTAGCGCTCCGCGCTTGCGGCGTGGCTGCCCCCGTCGCCGTGTCCCGACATGGGAACTGCGATACTGCGTGGCTTGCATCGGCTCCGGGTCCCTGTATGACAGACAATCCCTATCAGGCAATGGCCAAGCGGTTCCTCGAAGCCATTCCGCATAACCAGGCACTGGGTATCGAACTGATCGGCCTGGAGCGCGGCCGGGCGCGCTGCCGGCTCGCCGGCAAGCAAGAGTTGCAAGGCGACCCGGAGCGCGGCCTGTACTTTCCTAGTGTGCTGTTGACCTTGGCGGATGCCGCCAGTGGGGTGGCCTTTGTATCGGCGCTGGGTGAGATGGTATCGGTAGCGACGCTGGACCTGCGTATCGACTATCTGCGTCCCGTCGCAGTGGCAGACGCACTGGTGGTGGATGCGCACTGCTACCGCTATTCCGGCGATGTGGGCTTCGTGCAGTGCGACGTCATGGCCGAGGGCGGCGACGTTCCGGCGGCGCGGGTGACTTCCAGCTTCATGCGCCGCGCCGCCCATCGCGGAGAAACGGCATGAGCGCCTCGCCCGATACCCTGGCAGTCCTGCGTGAACGGGGCGACTATCAGGGTGTCATCGACCGCATTCCCTATACCGCCCATCTTGGTATTGGTGTGGAAGTCGACCGGGCGGGTGCGCCGATCTTTGTCCTGCCCTTCCGTCAGGACCTGGTCGGCAATCCGCGTCTTCCGGCCATCCACGGCGGTGCGGTAGCCGCTCTGATGGAAGCGGCCGCGCTGGTCGTCACGCTGGTCGACGAAGCTCAGTCGCGCCTGCCCAAGCCCATCGATTTCTCGCTGGACTACCTGCGTTCAGCGCGGGCCGAACCGTTGTACGCCGCCTGTCAGGTGCTGCGCCAGGGCCGACGCGTGGTCGCGGTGCGCATCGATGCCTGGCAGGAAGACCGCGAGCGCCTGACCGCCAGTGGGCGGGCGCACTTGCTGCTGTCGTCCGCTACCTAGGCGCCGACCCCACGTACCTCCAGCGGATGCCAGTGCAGGCGCTGCAGCTGCGAGCCGTCTTCCGGCACGCGCGCCACCGCCATGCGCCAGCCACCGATCCGGCTGGCGTCAAGCAGGGGGCGCAGACGACGGGCGATGGTCTGCTCACTGTCGGCATGCGATGGGTTTGGAAAGGCAAGGATGTACAGCTGGCCATGGCCCTGCAGATCGTCGCCAATCATGTCGCCTGTGCGGAGCGTCTTGCGTAGGCCGTCGGCCAGGTCGAGCACGGCTTGCTGCAGCGCACAGCGGTCGCGCGCAGCCTCGCCGTCTGTGAGGGCGTCAATGGCGAGGGTGTAGACCAATGCCGGCTCCTTGCGTCCGGTCAGATGATGCTCTGCGAGATGCTGCTGAATACGGCGGTCGATGGCGCGTGGTGTCGGTAGCAGGCTCCAGTCGGAGACATCCATCGCGGACTGCACCTGGGGGAGTTGCAGCAGGATATGCAGCCGTGTGGCGCGCATTTGGTACAGGCGGGTCATGGACAGCCCAAGTGGACTGAGTGGCAGCAAAGCGTAGCCGCCGTAGACCCAGTGGTTGGCCAGGCCGAGGCCGTGAATATTGAGCAATACCGGCAGCAGCGCTACGGTGCCGCCGGTGCCCAGTACAAGTGCCGCCGACGGGGAGAGAAAGGCGCCGCTCAAGGCCAGCAGGCAGGTTCCGATCCACATTGTGTGCATTGACGTGCCGGTCAGCACCAGACCCAACGCACAGAGCGAAGTCACGCAGAGCATTGGCCAGGCGAGGTGGGCATAGAGGGTGCGGTGGAAGTGGCGCCGGTAGTCCGGGCGCGGGCGGTAGCTGCTGCGTGGCCGCGCAACGCGAAACCGTCTTGCACTAAGGCTGGTCACACTGCCGCCCGGCAGTCGGTTGCGGTGGCGCATGGAGCCTGGACAGCGCGCTGCGCTGTGAAGCATCGCGGACAGGGAGACCGGATTGCGTCATACGGGACCGCCATGCAGCCGGGGCTGCGTTAAGGCTCTGCGCACACCTTAGCTGCCTGCGGTTTCGCTGCAGCCGCGCCAACCGTCGACCGGTGCCATAGAG
>JALEHA010000185.1 GCA_022763315.1 Algiphilus sp. | reverse complement strand
GGGACACTGACCGCCGCGCTGCGCGCAGCGAGAGCGCAGGCGCGTCTGTGCAGTGACGAGGCCCAGGCCATGGAGTGGGCGGGCCATCAGCCGCGACTGATCCCCGGTGAGGCGCGCAATCTCAAGATCACCACCCCCGAGGACCTGCTGCTGGCGGACTGGTTTCTGCAGCAGCCGTGTCCGAGCTGATGGACTTCCGCATCGGACAGGGATTCGATCTGCACCGCCTGCGTGGCGGCGACGGTCTGTGCGTGGGCGGCGTCTTCATTGCCTGCGACCATGCGGTCGAGGCGCATTCGGATGGGGATGTCGCGCTGCATGCGCTCTGCGACGCCCTGCTCGGCGCGCTCGCACTGGGTGATATCGGCCAGCATTTTCCGGATACCGATCCTCGCTGGGCGGGGGCCGACAGCCGCGACCTGCTGCGCCATGTGTGCGGCCTGGTGCGCGACGCCGGCTATGTCCCTGGCAATGTGGACATCACAGTCGTGGCGCAGCGTCCGCGCCTGGCGGCGCACATTCCCCAGATGCGCGCGCGCATCGCGGAGGACCTTGGCATTGGCGTGGATCGCGTTTCGGTGAAGGCCACCACGCACGAAGGGGTCGATGCCATCGGCGAGGTGCGGGCGCTAGCCGCGCATGCGGTGGTGACGGTGCGGACTTAGTCGAGTCGCTTCAGCAGCACCACCACCGCCCCCGCACCGCCCTGTTCACGCTTGGCGGAACTGAAGGCGAGGACGTCGCGCCGTCGGCGCAGCCAGCCGTCGATGTGGCGTTTCAGTACCGGCCCGTTGTTGCCGGAGCGCAGCCCCTTGCCATGAATGATGCGGATGCAGTGGTGATCGCGCTGCTGGCATTCGGCCAGAAAATCGCGCACGGCGGCCTTGGCAGCCGCCACCGTGTGGCCGTGCAGATCGAGTTCGTCGTGAATGTGGAACTGACCGCGCCGCAGGCGGCGGTAGGTGGATTCCTTCACGCCGGGCGCGCGGTATTCGAGAATGTCGCCGGAGGCGATCAGGACATCGTCCGGGACGTGTTCCAGGCTCTCGCGCAGCGCCTCGGCCTCGTCGGCTTCCCGCTGGTAGGGCCGCGCGTCGAGATTCTGGCGTGCGCGCGCACTGCGCTGCGGGCTGTGCGGCACGACGTCGCGCATGGCCTCTCGGAAGGCCTGCAGATCCGCGTCGTCGGCGGTGTCGGCGGGGGCGGTCGGCTTTCTGGACATGGCTCGCGCTACAATCGGGGCCTATGGAGGCTGGCTGCATCACGCGCCGGGTGCAGCGCCCGGCTGGCTGCAGCGCAGTGGCCTCTAAGGTACATCCTTCCGCCGACCACATCGAGCGTGTTGTGTCTCAAGCTACCGCATCTTCCAGCCCATCTCGCCATGGGCCTTCTGTCAGCCGTGCCACGCGGCTGTTACTTTCCAACGACGATGGCTGCCATGCCCCTGGTCTGCGCGCCTTGGCCGAGGAGTTGCGCCAGGAATATCCCCTGGATGTGGTCGCGCCCGACCGCAACCGCAGCGGCGCTAGCAATTCGCTGACGCTGTCGCATCCGCTGCGCGTGGCGCGGCATGACGATGGCGTCTGGTGTGTCGAAGGCACCCCGACGGATTGCGTCCATCTCGCGCTCACCGGGCTGCTGGAACATAAGCCCGCACTGGTGGTCTCGGGCATCAACAACGGCGCTAATCTCGGTGATGACGTGCTCTATTCCGGCACCGTGGCGGCGGCGATGGAGGGGCGCTTTCTGGGCGCGCCGGCGATCGCCATCTCCTGCACCAATTTTGATCCGGAGCACTACGCCACTGCGGCGCGCGTAGCGCGCACGCTGGTGGGCAAGCTGCTGCGCGAGCCGCTGCCAGCCGACACCATCCTCAATGTCAATGTGCCGGATGTCCCCTGGGAGGCATTGCAGGGCATCGAGATCACGCGTCTGGGCCGTCGCCACCTGGCGGAACCCATCGTGCCCGATACCGACCCGCGCGGCCGTCCCATTTATTGGGTGGGCGCGGCCGGACCGGAGGCTGATTGCGGGCCTGGCACGGATTTTGATGCCATTGCGCGCAAATGCGTTGCGATTACGCCCATTGTGACTGACCTCACACGCTACGAAGCCCTGGAGCGCACGGCCTCATGGGCCGCGACGCTGCTGTGACGGAACGGCGGCACACGACGCGTGCGCCGCTGCTGCCGGATTCGGCGCGCAAGCGGCTGGTTGAAGACTTGCGCCGGCAGGGGGTGGAGGACGAGGCGGTGCTGCGCGCTATCGGCAAGGTGCCGCGGCATGTCTTCGTCTCCGAGGGGATGCGCTGGCGCGCCTATGAGAACACCGCCTTGCCCATCGGGCAGGCCCAGACCATCTCCCAGCCGCTGGTGGTGGGCCTCATGACGCAGGCCCTGCTCGCCGATGGAGCGCGCAAGCGCGTGCTGGAAGTGGGGACCGGTTGTGGCTACCAAGCGGCGGTGCTGGCCGAAGTGGTGCATCGCGTCTTTACGGTGGAGCGCATCCGCGTGCTGAGCATGCAGGCGCGGGAGACCTTGAAGCAGCTCAACTACCGCAATATCGTCTTCAACTATGGGGATGGCATGGCGGGCTGGGCTGGGCACGCACCCTATGACGGCATCGTGGTAACCGCAGGTACGGCAGCGGTTCCGGCTGCCTTTGTCAATCAGCTCTCGGTGGGAGGGCGTATCGTCATGCCGCTGGGCGGCAAAGGGGCGCAGCAGCTCGTGATTCTCGACAAGCAGTCGGATGGCAGCCTGAGCCGCAGGGATCTGCAGGGCGTCGCCTTTGTGCCTTTATTGGCGGGGAAGGCATGAGCGATCCGCAACCGCCGGTGGGTGTGGTGCGCGAAGCCCGTTACGGATTGTTTGCACGGCTCTACAACTGGATGCTGCGCGTCAGCCGACACCGCCACGCGCGTTTCTGGCTGGGGACGGTGAGTTTTGCGGAGAGTTCCTTCTTCCCGATCCCACCGGACGTCATGCTGGCGCCCATGACATTGGCGCGACCGGACCACTGGTGGCGTCTTGCACTGCTGACGACGGTCACCTCGGTGCTCGGCGGCCTGCTCGGTTATGTCATCGGTCTGGCCATGATGGAAGCGGCGATGCCGTGGGTGGAAGCGGCCGGCTACCGGCCTGCCTACGAGCAAGCGGCGTCCTGGTTCGAAGACTGGGGGTTCTGGGCAATCTTCCTTGCCGGCTTCACGCCGATCCCCTTCAAGGTCTTTACGGTGGCCGCCGGGAGCGTGGGGCTGGCCTTGCCGGTATTCGTCATCGGCGCGCTGGTCGGCCGCGGCCTTCGCTTCATGGCGGTGGCAGGGGTGGTGCGCTTGCTGGGGCCTGCGGCGACGCCCTGGCTGGAGCGCCACCTGGAACGAATAGGCTGGCTGCTGGTGCTGGCCACGATTATTGCAGCCCTGGTGCTCGGCTTGCGCGGATGAAGTGGCTCGCCACAGCGCTGATCGCGACCCTCCTGACCGGATGCGCTTCGGCACTGCGGTGGGACAGCGATGCGCCAGAGGGCCATTACCGCGTGCGCAGTGGCGACACGCTGTATTCCATCGCGCTGCGTCATGATCTCGATTATCGACGACTTGCGCACTGGAACAATATCGGCAGCAATTATCTGATTCGTCCCGGACAGGTGCTGCGTCTGTCGCCACCGCCGGGTGCTGGCGGGCAGACCCAGGTGGCGCGGGCGCCACCGGCAAGCTCGGGGCCTCCGACGCGCAGTCCGCCTGCTTCCAACAATTCGTCGCGGTCCCGCCCGTCGGCGCCCAGCGAATCCAACCTGCCCGCCTTTGATCAACGCTGGCAGTGGCCGCTGCGCGGCGAAGTCACCCGCCGCTTCGCACCGCCGGATTCCAAGGGCATCAACATCGGCGCACAGCAGGGCACCGAAGTGCGGGCGGCAGCGTCCGGAAGGGTGGTGTACAGCGGCAGTGCCCTCAAGGGCTACGGCGAGCTCATCATCATCAAGCACGACGACACCTATCTCAGCGCCTACGGCTATAACAGCCGGCGTCATGCCCAGGAGGGCGACACGGTGAAAGCGGGCCAAGTGATCGCCGAAGTCGGCATGGGGCCGGCGCGGCGCAGTCTGCTGCACTTCGAGATCCGCCAGGCGGGTCGGCCCGTGGACCCATTACGCCTGCTGCCTCGCTCCGAGTAGAATATCGGGTTCTATGCCTGCGCCGTGCGCAGGTCCATTCCGTCGTACTCCCTGCCGAAGACTGCCGTGCAAACCGAGTTCCCGCGCATCAAGCGACTGCCTCCCTACGTGTTCAACATCGTTGGCGATCTGAAAAAGGCAGCCCGAGCGCGTGGCGAGGACATCATCGACTTCGGAATGGGCAACCCGGACGGTCCGACCCCGCAGCACATCGTCGACAAGATGGTACAGGCCGCGCAACGGCCGGATACCCATCGCTATTCGGTGTCGGCCGGCGTGCCGCGTCTGCGTCGCGCCATCGCCTACTGGTACAAGCAGCGCTTTGACGTTGACCTGGAGCCGGCAACGGAAACCATCGCCACCATCGGTTCGAAGGAAGGCCTGGCGCATCTGGCGCTGGCCACGCTCGGTCCGGGGGATGCGGTGCTGGTCCCCAATCCGGCCTATCCGATCCACCCGTACAGCGTGGTGATCGCCGGTGCCGACGTGCGCCATGTGCGTATCGGCCCGGGTGTGGACTTCTTCGAGGAGCTGGAGCGCGCCATTCGCGAGCTCTGGCCCAAGCCGAAGATGCTGATCCTGAACTTCCCGTCGAACCCCACGACGCAGTGCGTCGAACTCGATTTCTTCGAGAAGGCGGTCGCCATCGCCCGCGAGCACGGTATGTGGATCGTGCACGACCTGGCCTATGCGGACATCGTCTTCGACGGCTATCGCGCACCTTCGATCCTGCAGGTGCCGGGCGCCAAGGACGTGGCCGTGGAGTTCTTCACGCTGTCCAAGTCCTACAACATGCCGGGCTGGCGCGTCGGCTTCATGGTCGGCAACAAGGAGCTGGTGGCAGCGCTGGCGCGCATCAAGAGCTATCTGGACTACGGCATGTTCACGCCGCTGCAGGTAGCCGCGATCACTGCGCTCGAGGGCCCGCAGGATTGCGTTGCCGACATCTGCGAGACCTATCGTGTGCGGCGCGATGTGCTCTGCGAGGGCATGAACGCCCTGGGTTGGCCGATCGAGAAACCCAAGGCCACCATGTTCGTGTGGGCCAAGATTCCCGAGCCCTTTGCCGAGTTGGGCTCGCTGGAGTTCTCCAAGCGGCTGCTGGCGGAAGCCAAGGTCGCGGTATCGCCCGGCATTGGCTTTGGCGACTACGGCGACGACCACGTGCGGATCTCACTGATCGAGAACGAGCACCGCACCCGCCAGGCACTGCGCGGGATCAAGAAAATGTTTCGGGAGGGGAACTGATGCAAGCGTTGCGTCTGGGGCTGCTGGGCCTCGGGACCGTCGGGCAGGGTGTCGTGCGGTTGGCGCGGCGCAACGCCGAGGCGATCAGTCAGCGCGTGGGCCGGCCGGTGGTGATTACCGCGGCCAGCGCGCGCGATCCGGGCAAGACACGGGACTGCGATCTGGACGGCATTCGCATCGAAGCCGATCCGATGGCGGTGGTGCGTGCCGAGGACGTCGACGTGGTGGTCGAGCTGATCGGTGGCCTGGACGCTGCGGACACACTGGTGCGCGCGGCCATCGCTGCGGGCAAGCCGGTGGTGACCGCGAACAAGGCCTTGATCGCCGAGCGTGGCAACGCACTGTTCGCTCTGGCAACGGACGCGGGCGTGACGGTGGCCTTTGAGGCTGCGGTCGCTGGTGGCATCCCGATCATCAAGGCCTTGCGCGAAGGTCTGGCCGGCAACCGCATTGACGAGGTGGTCGGCATCATCAACGGCACCGGCAACTACATCCTCACCCGTATGCAGAACGAGGGCATTGCCTTCGACAGCGTACTCGCCGATGCGCAGCGGCTGGGTTATGCCGAGGCCGATCCGAGCTTCGACGTTGACGGCATCGACGCCGCGCACAAGCTGACCATCCTGGCGTCGCTGGCCTTCGGCATGCCGCTCGCCTTTGACAGCGTGACCTGTGAAGGCATCCGCGGGATCAGCACCAAGGACATCGAATTGGCGCGCCAGCTGGGTTATCACATCAAGCACCTTGGCATTGCCAAGCGCCGCGGGGACGCGGTTGAACTGCGCGTGCAGCCGACGCTGCTGCCCGAGACCGAACTGCTGGCCAAGGTCGACGGCGTACTCAATGCCGTGGTCGTGACCGGTGATGCGGTCGGGCCGACTGGCTATTTCGGCCCGGGTGCGGGCGGTGATGCCACGGCCTCGGCGGTGTGGGCGGATATCGTGGATATCGCGCGTGATCAGGGTCAGATCCGCGTACCGCCGCTATCGGCCCAGCCGGAGGGCATCCGTGCACTGCCGGTGCGGGCCCTGTCCGAGACCCGCAGCAGCCATTATCTGCGGCTGCAGGTCGCGGATGAAGCCGGCGTGCTGCGCTCGATCACCTCGATCCTCGCCGACCACGACATCAGCGTCGAGGCGATCTATCAGCGCGAGCCACGCGGCGAACAGGACGCCGTGATCGCGATGATCACGTCGGTCATCGGCGAATCCCAGATCATTGCCGCCAGCGCCGCCATCGCTGAGCTGCCCGCCGTCCATGGCGCCCTGACGCGTATGCGCGTCGAGCACCCGGGCGATTGACGCCCCTTTTTTCGCCCTTTTCTGATTCCATGATCCAAGCCTTTACTCCCCACCGCTATACCGGTCTGATCGATGCTTATCGCGACCGCCTGCCTTTGTCCGAGCATGCCAAGGCGATCAGCCTGGGCGAGGGCAACACCCCGCTGATCCAGCTGGAGAATCTCACCCGCGATGTGGGCTTTGGCGGCCGCATCTTCGTCAAGTACGAGGGCCTGAACCCCACCGGTTCCTTCAAGGATCGCGGCATGACCATGGCCGTGACCCAGGCGGTGGATGAAGGTGCGCGCGCCATCATCTGTGCCTCTACCGGCAACACCTCGGCGGCCGCGGCGGCCTATGCCGCGCGTGCCGGCATCACCGCCTTTGTCGTCATCCCGGACGGCAAGATCGCCGCGGGCAAGCTGGCCCAGGCGGTCATGCACGGCGCGGTGGTCGTGCAGATCGAGGGCAACTTCGACGACGGCATGCGACTGGTCAAGGAAGTGGGTGAAACCAGCCCGGTAACCATCGTCAACTCGATCAATCCCTACCGGCTTCAGGGCCAGAAGACGGCGGCTTTCGAGATTGTCCAGGCGCTGGGGCACGCTCCGGATTACCACTATCTGCCGGTGGGCAACGCCGGCAACATCACCGCGCACTGGATCGGCTACACCGAGGCAGTGGGCCAGGGCACGCCGGCGTGCAAATTCTGCGGCGGCGACTGCAAGTCCCCGCATCCGCCAATGAACGACCGGCGTCCGGTCATGGTGGGCTATCAGGCCAGCGGCAGCGCGCCCTTCCTGCGCGGCGGGCCGGTCAAGGACCCGGATACGGTGGCCACGGCCATCCGCATTGGCGATCCCCAGTCCTGGGAGCCGGCACATATCGTGCAAAAGGAGTCCGGTGGCTGGTTCGGAGAACTCTCGGACGACGAGATCCTCGACGTGCAGGCCAAGCTGGCCCAGCGCGAAGGCGTCTTCTGTGAGCCGGCCTCGGCCGCTTCGCTGGCGGGCGCGCTGCGCGATGTGGCCGCGGGCAAGGTGCCCGATGGCGTGGACATCGTCTGCACGCTGACCGGTCACGGCCTCAAGGACCCGGAGATCGCAATGCGCGGTGCACTGGACCACATCGTCAAGGTGCCGGCTGAGCGCGCAGCCATTGCCGAGCTGCTGACGCAGAAGATGGCCTGATGTCGGCAGCGCCCGAAAGCGCGCTGCCACGCATTCGTCGCCGAGCCGCGGTCTCGGTTCCCCGGCTACCGGATGACCTGCATCCGGTGGTGCGTCGCGTCTATGCCACGCGCGGTGTGCACAGCGCGCAGGACTGCGACTATGGACTGCAACGGCTGCTGCCACCAGACGGACTGCTAGGGCTGGATACCGCGGCTGATGTGGTGGCCAAGGCCATCGCTGATGGCCGTCGCATCTGCATTGCGGGCGATTACGACTGCGACGGTGCGTCC
>JALEHA010000184.1 GCA_022763315.1 Algiphilus sp. | reverse complement strand
CTGCCCGCCCTGGGCATGTTCGATCACGAAGCGGTCGCGGTTGATCCGGTGCGCCGGCATCTGTTCCTGACCGAGGACACCGGCGACGCGCGCTTCTATCGCTTCATCCCGAGTGCGGCTGACTGGCCGATGGGCGCCGAGCGTCCGGCGCTCGAAGACGGCCTGTTGCAGGTAGCGGTGATCCCGAATGTGCTGGATTCGCGCGACATCGCCTTCGGCACCGCGCCCATGCCCATCGAATGGGTGGACGCGTTGGCGCCGGAGGCGCCACAGAGCGAGAACCGCATTGAAGGCACCACGGTCTTCGCTGGATCGGAAGGCATCTGGTACTTCGACGACATCGTCTACTTCACCTGCAAATCCGGCAACCGGGTGTGGGCGCTGAACACGGCCGAGAACACCATCGAATTGATCTACGACGACGACGCCTTCGGCGGCGCCGACGCGCCGCTGCGCGGCGTCGACAACTGCGTCGTCTACAACGCCTCGCGCGACCTGCTGGTGGCGGAAGACGGCGGCGATATGCGCATCAGCGCCATCGGCCCGGACGGCGTGGTTGCGCCTATCCTGCAGATCGTCGGTCAGGACAACTCCGAGATCACCGGCCCCGCCTTCAGCCCCGATGGCACGCGTCTGTATTTCAGCTCCCAACGCGGGGGGCGCGGCAGGGGCGGTATCACCTATGAGGTACGTGGACCCTTCAACGCCACGCGGTAGGCGCACCCGTGCACACAACCGACAAGGGGCGCACTAAGGCTTCGGCGCGGATGCTTGAGCGCCGCCAGCTCATCAAGATGCTGGGGGCGACTGCCTTTCTGACCGGGGTGAGCGGTTGCGGTGGCTCCGATCCGTCTGGTGATCCACCATCCCCGGGCGCGGGTGCTCCCGGTACCGGGGACGTTGGCGCGCCGCCGCGCATCGATTTCGTACCACCGAGCGGTTGGGACTATCCGGCGGTGATCGAACTGCTGCCCTTTGGCCACGGGGTGGCTTCGGGCGATCCGCTGGCCGATCGCGTCATCCTGTGGACGCGCGTGACCGTGCCGGACGCCAATGGCTGGCGCACCGAACGGCCACAGGGCCTGGAAGCCGTTGATGTCCGCTGGGTGATCGCCACGGATCCGGCGCTCACCGACATCGTCGGCGGCGGCACGGTACGCACCACGCGGGCACTGGACTGGACGGTCAAGGTCGACGCCTCTGGACTGTCGTCGGCCACGACTTACTACTACGCCTTTGGCGCGTTGGGCCGTACCTCCATTGTCGGTCGGACCCGCACGGCACCGGCGCCGGGGGATGCGGTGGATGCGCTGCGCATCGCGCACGCGGCCTGCACCTCCTACTGGTCGATGGATTTCCATCCCTACAGCCGCATTGCCGAGCGCGACGATCTGGATCTGTTCTGCCACGCCGGCGACCACGTCTACGAATTCGTCGATACCAAGGGCTGGTATCGCGCGCGCAACGACCGCTTTGATCTTGAGGACGTTGACTTCCGCAAGTGGTTCGATGCCGAGGAATGCGGCCGGCGCTATGCGCTGTATTACAGCGACCCCGACCTGCTCAAGGCGCATCAGTCCTTGCCCTTCGCGATCATGCCGGACCAGCATGATCTGGACGACGAAACCAACCCCGAAACCGGGGTGACCTTCACCGAGGCCGAAGCCGCCCAGGTGTTCTGGCTGTGGACGCCGTCCCGGCCGCCCTTGCCTGATGGCAGCGGCGCCTTCGGGCCGCCGCCGTCGCCGGACGACAACATCGCCGCCGTGCCACGGACGGCTGCCACACAGCTCTATCGTGCGCTGCCGTACGGCGATCTGGGCGAGGTCCTGCTGATCGATATCCGCCGTCATCGCGACCCCGAGGCGCCCACCGCCTTGGAACAACTGCTCGGTATCGCGCAGACGGCGTGGCTCAAGGCGCGCCTGCTGGATTCCGCCCAACGCGGTGTCACGCACCGCGTCATCGTCAATCAGATCAATTTGTCGCAGTTGCGCGTTTTCAATGCGCCGGTGCCGGGCATCTTCGAAACGCTGGGTCTCAACCCGGACGGCCCCGAGCTGTACACCAGCGGCTGGGGTGGCCTGCCGGAAGCGCGCGACCAGTTCTACGGTTTTCTACGCGACAACGGCATCGTCGATAACGTGGTGATGTCCGGCGACAGTCACGGCTGGTTTGCCTCTGACCTCGTGGAGACATCGGGTCTGCCCGCCTATGAGCCCCTCACCGGTGGCGGCACCCAAGGTGTGGTCGGGGTCGAGATCGTACCTTCGGCTTTCGGGCGGCCGGGGGGCGGGGAAGTGGTTGCCGGATCGCTGTACGAGGCGGCCAATGGACGGCCCGTGCACGAGGATTACGAGAACTACCGCCGCGCCTTCGTGCCGTTGGGCAACGCCACCATGCGCCTGGTGGAGCCGGTCGCGCAGCTCGCCAATCCCAATCTGCGCTATTTCAACTGGCGCACCTATGGCTATGGTCTGGCGCATCTGACCGACCGCGAAGTCGTCTGCGAGCTGTGGGAGGTGCCGGCACCGGTGCGCAGCGACGCGCAGACGCTGATCCGCCAGTTCCGCTCGGCGGTGGGCCGTCCGCATCTGGCACGGGATTTTGCGGCCAACCCGACCACCGGCTTACGCACGGCAGCCGTACCCAGCGCCGAGCCTGCCCCGGCCACGGATCGCCTGACCAGCTGACGGAGCGCACCATGGATTTCCGCCGACTGCTGATGAGCTTGTGCCTTGCCGCTTGGCTGACCGCCTGCGGAAACGACGGCTCCGACTCGGCATCCGGTAACGATACGCCGCCGCCACCGCAGGGGGAGTCACCCGCAACGCCCATCGAGGCGGTGGCACTGTCCCTGCGGATGGAGGGCGCGGGGCAGGTCGTGTCCTCGCCGCGCGGCCTGGATTGCACACGCGGCTGCGCTGAGACCCTGCCGCTCGACGGCGGGCTCGCGTTGGAGGCAGTGGCTGCGCGTGGATGGGTCTTCTCGCAATGGAGCGGGGACTGCGCGCAGCGCATGGGCGCGCGCTGCACGGTGGCCGAAGCCGCGCGCGCCGACGTCACTGCGCGCTTTGTACGCGCAGAGGCGATGCCCGCACCGGACGCGCGCTTTTCCGGTGATCTCCATACCCACTCGGACCATTCCAGCGACGGCAGCCTGCTGCGTCAGGCGGCGGATGACGCCGCGCGCGGCAATATGCCGCTGACCGACATCATCGCCCTGATCGAGAACGCCCTCGATCTGGATTTTCTGCCCTTCACCGACCATCGCACCTACGACCAGCACTACGACCCCAACTGGCGTTCGGAGTCGGTCCTGCTGATCCCGGGTGAGGAGGCCAATGGCCGACCGCACGCCACCGTCCACGGCGGTGTCGACACCATTGACCAGAACGCCAGCGTGGAAGGAGCGGCAGGTAGTCGCGTGGTGCAGGAATCCATCTGGATGGCGCACAGCCAGGGCGCGGTCTGGGTGACCGCGCATCCAGATCGCGATTCAACCGACGACGACAATCAGCCGCTGCCCCGTGCCGATGCGGTGGGTGTGGACCTAGTGGAAGTCTGGAATCGTGCCGAGAATCCCGAAGCGGAGATCGCCTACGCCGAGAATCGCTGGAATGCCGGATGGCGTTTTGGCGTCGCCGGCGCCAGCGACAACCACTTCAAGGAACTGTGGGCATTGGGTGGCACGCCCGGGCGTCCGGCCACCGAGGTGCAGGCGGCGGCGTTGACGGAGCGTGCTCTGCTGGATGCCATGCGTGCGGGCCGCACCAGCATCTATTCGCGCGAGCGCGCCGCCCCACGACTGCGCCTGAGTGCCGATTTCGACGACGACCCGGACTTCGAGGTGCAGGCGGGCGACGAGGTGTTTGTGCCGGCCGGTACTCCGGGGCGTCTGCGGATCGAGGTGATCAACGGTCTGGGTGCCCGTGTGCTGGTCTATGCCGCACCGGGACGGTCCGCCGGCCCGATCGCTGATCTCACGCCCACCGCACTCATGAGCGAGACCTTCACCGTGGAGGTGACCGCCGCCGACAGCCCGACCTGGTATCGCGCGGAGGCGCGCAGTCTCGGTCTGGCCGAGCCGTCGAGTCTGATCTTCGGTCTGCTGCTGGGGCCTGCCGAGCTGGACAACGTCTTCCAGGAGCTGTTCGACCAATTGCGCGCGGTGACATCGCCGATCTTTGTCTCCGCTGCGCCGGTGTCGCCGCAGGGCGAAGCCACCCCGCCGCCCGATGCCGGCATGGACGACAGCGCGGAGTATGTGCTCGGTGCCCCGCAGAACTACGCGGGCTTTGCCGATGCCGCCCTTTCCGAAGGCGCGCTGCACGTCGTGGCCGAAACCCACAGCGCCACGGCCACCCATGTGCAGTATCGCCGCCGTGATCCCGATGGTCGATGGCAGGAGCGGCAGCAGCTAACGCCGGAAGACACGGCGCGATTCCCGGCGGTGGACGCGCAGGGCGATACCGTTGCCGTCGTGTGGCAGGACGAACGCGCCGGCCAGATGCCGCGTCGCCCCGCCATCTTCGCGCGCATCAGCCGCGATGGCGGGCGCCAGTTCGGGCCGGAGATTGCCGTCGCGCAGCTCGATGGCATGGCGATGCATCCGGATGTGGCGGTCACTGCCGACGGAGCGGTGCAGGTGGTCTGGCAACAGATTCAGCCGGAGCGGCCGTTCGACGTCTTCACCGTGCGCATCGATGGGCAGGGGGTGCCAGGGCCGGTCAGCAATCTCAGTGGTGCGGACAAGGCCTTCAACGCGGCCGATCGCTT
>JALEHA010000183.1 GCA_022763315.1 Algiphilus sp. | reverse complement strand
GACGATCACGATCGCCGCCATCACCATAGGCATCGGGGTGCACGACACCATTCACTACAGTTATCGATACCGTGACGAGGTACTGGAGAAGGGCTACAAAGGGGCCGCGATGCGCGCGCATCTCAGCGTCGGCCGGGCCATGTTCTACACCACGCTGGTGGTGACCCTCGGCTTCTCCATTCTCACCCTGTCCAATTTTGTGCCGACCATCCTGTTTGGCCTGTTCACCGGCGTGGCCATGGTGTTCGCGTTGTTGGCAAATATGACGCTGCTGCCGCTGCTGTTGCAGCGCATGAAGCCTTTCTGAGCGCGGTTACTTTCCCTTCACACCCTGCGCACGAATGCGCTCCAGGGCGAACGGCATCGCATCCACGCCCCAGAATAGCTCATCCTCTGCCACCAGGGTGGGCACACCAAAGACGCCGCGGTCAATGGCTGCCGCCGTGGCGTCGTGCAGCGCCTGCTTGATGGCCGGATCCTGCAGACGCGCCTCATCGACTCCCAGCGTCTTGGTCAGTGCACGGAGCGTGTGCGCATCCTCGGCGTCCGCGCCGCGGGCCCAGAGAGCGTCAAAGATGGCCGCCGCTGCCGCATGGCGATTGCCCGCGGCCAGGCAAAGGCGGAGATAGGGCAAGGGCACAAAGGGATGGCGGGGTGGCGGCCGGAAGGGCACACCCTGTTGGCGGGCGAGCCAATGCAGCCAGCGGAAGGTCCATTCGCGCTTGGGTGGGATCTCAGCCGGCCCCTTCTGGCCCCAATGCTTCAGCAGGCCCGCAAAGAGCACGGGCTGGAAGCGAACTTCGACCGTTTCCGGTAAGCGATCAAGGCTGTGGAAGGCAAGATAGGCGAAGGGCGAGATGACATCGAAATACCAGTCGACCACCTGCTTCGGCGTGGCTGTTGGCTGTGCCATGGCGCGGCCTTGGGTTGTGCGTGTCTATTCCTCGTAGCGAAGGCTTGCCAGAGGGACCGCCGCTGCACCGCTGGCATCGGTCACCTCCAGCTTGGCCGACGAGAAGGTGAACAGCAGCGTGCGACCGTCTTCCTCGCGCGCAATGACCGAACGCAGCGGTTCGTTATAGATCACGGGTGCGAAGTCTTGGCAGCCATCGGGCGGAAGCGCATCCCGTTGTGGTGGGCAGCGGTCCCCGCCGTCGCTGGGCGCATCCTTGTGGTCGATGCGCGCGTACTCGCGTATCGCTTCGGCTCCCTGGGCGGCGTCGATGCGGTAGGCGACAAAGCCACTGAGCGCGTCCTGCTGCGTGCGGGCGCTGATCTGCGCAGGAATGGACAGCAACCCGGCTGCGTTTTGGCCCGCGGCTGGCAGAAACTGGAAGGCGAGCGGTTCGTATTCCGCCAGGCTGTAGGCGTAAGCGTCTGCCGGCAGGGGAGGAACTTCCTCGGCAAGCGGCGTGGGTTGGGCAAGGTCGCTTACATCGAAGATGCGCAATTGGTAACGGTTGCCCACGCCTAGGCCACCCTCCCCACCGGCGCGCCCGATGGTGAGCAGGAAATCATCACCCAAGGCGTTGATATAGGTAGCGAAACCGGGAATCTCGACCGCACCGGCAAGGAGTGGCGCACTCGGGTCCGAAAGGTCGAAGGCGAAGAGCGGATCGGTGAACTCGAAGGTCACGACAAAGCCGCGCGGACCGAAAAAGCGCGCAGCGCGGATGGTTTCCTGGGGTTTTTCGCTGACGAAATCGCGAATGGCCGCAATCTCCTCCATCGAAGCCACATCGAAGACCATCAGATGATTGAGCTGGCGGAAAGGCGCCACCCCGTCCACAAAGCGTCCCTCCGTGGCCGCCACCCGGAGGGCGCCTTCGAACTCGCTCAACTGGAAGCTGGTGTCGATCCAGCCGTCGGCAAGCGCCACGCCACCCGGGAGCGCGCTGCCTTCACCCACGGCATAACGGTAGATGGCCGTTTGCTGGCGTTGGGCTTCATCGAACCACCAGCCGCCGCTGCTTTGCAGCAGATAGAGGTTCTGCGCGCTGCCGTAGAGCTGCCACGCGTTGTTGATCGTGCCCAGCGTGGCCTGCGCGCTGCCGTCGGTGTCGATGCTGGTGATCATCATCATGCCCAGCCGTGTATCCACTCCGGGACGCTGAATGGCGTTGCAGGCCAGTGTCGTCGGGGGCGCGCTGCCGCTTTGCTCTTCGGGCAGCAATTCGGCGATCGGCGTATCGGCGACTGCACTGCGTATCCGTGCTTCGATCTGCGACGCAAGCCGGGCCATGGCTGCATCATCCATCGCCGCACGCGCTTGGGGATAGTCCTGTTCGATGAGGCGGCGGAACTCGGCATCCTCGCGCAGCGCAGAAGGCGCCGGGAAGCCGTACTGCGTCACCACGTGCAGGCGGTCCTGGATGCGGCGGCTGCCTACCAATTGGCCATCGCTGATGAAACGCTGCACGCGCACGGGCGCGTCCGGCGTGGTGACGTCGTAGAACTGCAACTCAGTACCCTGGGCAAAGGGCGCAGGGCCGAAGGTGTTGCCTGCAGCGACATCGGTGGCCGCGATACCGGCGCTTACCGCCGGGGCTTCCAGGTAGAAGAAGGGCGCTTCCAGCAGCACCACCAGCCGACGGTTCGGCACATCGAGATACATGCCGCGCGCGCGGCGCTCGGAATCGAGTGAAATGCGGCTGCGTATCGCCGGCGCGGATGGGTCGCTGCTGTCAATGATGACGACTTCGTTCGCGTCGCGCCGCAGAAAATAGAGGTCGGCCGCGGTCGGGTCGGCTTCGACGAGGTCGGCTTCATCCACCCCGGCTTCCTGCGTATTGGTCTCGGTGACGGTCCGCCCACCGTTGTTCTCGGGGGACAGGGCCGGCGCATCGGCACCGGCGTCGGCGCCGCCGTCGTCCTCGCCGTTGCCCCCGTCGACCGCCTCTGGTGCGCAGCCGAAGCAGCCGCCGCCATAGGCGTAGCCGGTGAGGTATTCCTTGGTGAGCTGACCAGCGTAGAAATCCTTGAAGGCTGCGCAATCGGCGAAGGCCGTCTGCGTCAACTGATTCTTCGGCGTGGATCGCGAGGTCGGTTCCGCGTTTTCCGGGGGTGGCGAGCCGCCGCCGGATCCGTCACAGCCCGAAAACAGGCCGAGGGAAAGAAGCAGGAGGAGGCCACCGGTAAAGGGCGCAGGCGCTGAGCGGATCATGAGCGCTTCCGAAGAATGATGAAGCGCCAATGTACGCCTCGTCACTCCGCTTGCCTATGACCTGGCGCAACAGCGCGTCGCACCTGCGGTGAGGAAAGCGAAAAGGACTAGCCTCCTGGCACGAAGCGTGCAACGCTTCACGACGTCTGATCCACCGCAGCGCGGCCTCACGTGCCCATACAAGCAAGCATTCACCATCTCACTCGCTACCGCTATGACCGTCCGGTGTCCCTCGGGCCGCAGATCATTCGCTTGCGCCCGGCTCCGCACAGTCGCACGCGGGTGATTGCGCACTCGCTCAAGGTCAGTCCCCGCGATCATTTCGTCAACCACCAGCAGGATCCCTATGGGAACTGGCTGGCGCGCTTCGTCTTTCCCAAGCCGGTGACCGAGCTGCGCATCGAGGTTGACCTGGTTGCGGACATGACGGTGTACAACCCCTTCGATTTCTTCGTAGAGGAGTGTGCCGAGCACTGGCCCTTCGACTACCCCGAAGATGTGCGCGCCGATCTCCGCATCTACCGCGAGGCCGAGCCAGCGGGCGAAAGGGTGCAGGCGCTGCTCGACGACATCCCGCGCAAGCGTCAGCGCAGTGTGGATTTCGTGGTGGCGCTGAATGCGCGTATCGCCAAGCAAACCGCCTACGTTATTCGTATGGAACCCGGCGTACAGACGCCGGAAGAGACTTTGACACTCGGATCGGGCTCCTGCCGCGATTCGAGCTGGCTGTTGGTACAGCTGCTCAGGCATCTCGGCTTCGCCGCGCGTTTCGTTTCTGGTTATCTGATCCAGCTGAAGCCGGATCTGAAACCGATCGATGGCCCGGCCGGGACGGAACAGGACTTCACCGATCTGCACGCCTGGGCGGAGGTCTACCTGCCTGGCGCGGGTTGGGTCGGTTTGGATCCGACCTCCGGGCTGCTCACCGGCGAAAGCCACATTCCGCTGGCGGCGACGCCGCATTACCGACTGGCGGCGCCGATTGCGGGAGCGGCCAGCTACGCCGAGGTGGATTTCGACTTCGATATGCGCGTGACGCGGGTGGCCGAACACCCGCGCATCACCAAGCCGTTCTCGGAGGAGGCCTGGCAGGATCTGCTCCGCTTGGGCGACCAGGTGGACGAGACGCTGCAGGCGGAGGATGTCCGCCTGACCATGGGCGGCGAACCCACCTTCGTGTCCATCGACGATTTCGAATCCGAGGAATGGAACACCGCGGCCGTCGGGACCACCAAGCGCGCCTTTGCCGACCGACTGATTCGTCGCCTGCAGGCACGCTTCGCACCGGGCGGGTTCCTGCACTACGGCCAGGGCAAGTGGTATCCGGGCGAGAGTCTGCCCCGGTGGACCTTCTCGCTCTATTGGCGCCGGGACGCGCGACCGATCTGGCGCGATCCCGCTTTGATTGCCGCCGAAGACAAGGATTACGGCGCGACCCCGGAACAGGCGGAATCGCTGTTGCAGACCGTGGCCATCGAACTCGGGCTTGCGTCCGATCTGGTGGTTCCCGCCTTCGAGGACCCCGCGGAGTGGTTGTTGCGCGAAGCACAGCTACCCGACAACGTGTCGCCCGACAACCCCGAGCTTGAAGACCCCGAAGCACGGCGGCGCATGGCGGCGGTCTTTGCGCGTGGCTTGAACGAGGCCACCAGCTTCGTTCTGCCCGTGCAGCGCTGGCAGGCACGTTCGGGCGGGCACAAGTGGCAGTCGGAGCGCTGGAAGCTGCGGCGGGGGCATCTCTTCCTGGTGCCGGGCGACAGCGCGGCGGGCTACCGATTGCCGCTCTCCAGCCTGCCGCACGTGCCAGCGGCCCAGTACCCTTACATCCACCCACTCGACCCTACGGTGCCGCGTGGCCCGCTGCCAGAGCCTCCCGCGCCCGAAACCGCAGGACGTGAGCAGCCCGTCGAACGACTGCAAAGCCCACGAAGGCCGCAGCAACGCGTGGAGCAGCAGCGCAGCGAGTTGGAAGGTGTTGTTCGCACTGCGATATCGGTGGAGCCACGCGATGGCCGTCTTTGCGTATTTATGCCACCGGTGGAACGTGTCGAGGACTACCTGGAGCTGGTGGCGGCCGCCGAAGCGGCTGCTGCGCGCCTCGGCTTGCGCGTACATATCGAGGGCTACGCCCCGCCCTCCGACCCGCGGCTGAACGTCATTCGCGTGGCGCCAGACCCGGGCGTGATCGAAGTCAATATTCATCCGGCGCACGATTGGCGCGAATGCGTAATCACCACGGAGGCCATCTACGAAGAAGCACGCCAGACGCGGCTAGGGGCCGACAAGTTCATGATCGATGGACGGCATACCGGCACCGGCGGCGGCAACCATGTGGTGGTGGGTGGCGCGACCACCCTCGACAGCCCCTTTCTGCGTCGTCCTGATCTGCTGCGCAGCCTGATTCTTCATTGGCAACGCCACCCGAGTCTGTCCTATCTGTTTTCCGGTCTGTTCATCGGCCCCACCAGTCAGGCGCCGCGCGTCGACGAGGCGCGTCACGATGGCCTCTACGAACTGGAGATCGCCCTCGCCCAGGTTCCGGACCCGGGGCAGGGGGCAGCGCCGTCTCCGTGGTTGCTGGACCGTCTGCTGCGCAACCTGCTGGTCGATGTCACCGGCAACACCCACCGCGCTGAAATCTGCATCGACAAGCTGTATTCCCCCGATGGGCCGACGGGGCGCCTCGGCCTGATCGAGTTCCGCGGCTTCGAGATGCCGCCGGATCCGCGCATGAGCCTGGCGCAGCAGCTGCTGATCCGCGCGCTGATTGCGCGTCTGTGGCGCAGCCCGGTCACGGGGCGTCTGGTGCGATGGGGGACCAGCCTGCACGATCGCTTTATGCTGCCGCATTTCGTCTGGCAGGATTTTCTCGATGTATTGGACGACCTGCAGCAACACGGTTTCCCAATGCGCCCCGAATGGTTCGAGGCCCAGGCCGAGTTCCGTTTTCCCTTCTGCGGTGAGATCACCGTGGAGGGCGTTCATTTGGAATTGCGCCAAGCCCTTGAACCGTGGCACGTGCTTGGTGAGACCGGCGCCATCGGAGGTACGGTGCGCTACACCGACAGTTCTACCGAACGCCTGCAGGTCAAGCTCTCCGCGGCCGATCCGGAGCGCTACATCGTGACCTGCAACCGGCGCGCGGTGCCGCTGTCCGCGACCGGCATGCAGGGCGCATACGTGGGCGGAGTACGCTACAAGGCCTGGCAGCCGGCCATGGCGCTGCATCCGGCCGTTCCGGTGCATACGCCATTGACCTTCGACCTCTTTGATACCTGGAGCGGTCGCGCCATTGGCGGCTGCGTGTATCACGTAGCCCACCCGGGCGGCAGGAATTACGAAACCTTCCCGGTCAACAGCAATGAGGCCGAGGCGCGGCGGCTGGCACGTTTCGAGGCTCACGGACACAGTCCCGGCGGCTATCGTCCGGCCTCCGAGGCGCGACACCCTGAGTTCCCAATGACACTGGACCTGCGACATCCGGTGGCGGGCTAAGCCATGGCAGGCCAGGCGGCCAAGACGGCTCCGCGGTTGGCGGAACTCCTTGCGCATTACCGCCCTCCCGCGGGTGTGTCGGATGAGCTGGTCGACGCCAATGGTGGTATCCGGCCGGTATGGCAGCCCTTCATTGATCACCTCGCGAGTCTGACGGGCGAGGAAATCGCGCGCCGTTTCGCGCGCGGCGATCGTTATCTGCAGGATGCCGGCGTCTACTATCGGCAATATAGCGAGGACGGCGCGGCGGATCGCGACTGGCCGCTGAGCCATGTTCCGGTACTCATCGACGAGCGCGAGTGGCACACCATCGTCACGGGCATCCGGCAGCGCGCCGCGCTGTTGGAGTCGGTGGTGGCGGATTTCTATAGCGCCAATCGGTTGGTTGCCAACGGTCACCTGCCTGCCTCGTTGGTGGCGCGGAATCCGGAGTGGTTGCGGCCCATGGTGGGCGTACGGCCTCGCTCGGGCCACTTCCTGCACTTCCTGGCCTTCGAGATCGGGCGTGGCCCGGACGGCGGTTGGTGGGTGTTGGGCGACCGTACCCAAGCGCCCTCGGGTGCGGGCTTTGCGCTGGAAAACCGCATGGCGACGTCGCGTGCTTTTTCCGAGCTCTTTCCGCAGGTCAATGTGCACCGTCTGGCCGGATTCTTCCGTGCCTTTCGCGATGCGCTGCAGCGGCTGCGTGGCGAGGACGATAGCCCGGTGGGCATTCTTACACCGGGCCCGTTGAACGATACCTATTTCGAGCACGCGTACATCGCGCGCTATCTCGGATTCAGCCTGCTGGAAGGAGAGGATCTGACGGTACGCGATGGCCGGGTCATGCTGCGCACGGTTTCCGGTTTGCGTCCGGTTTCGGTGCTTTGGCGCCGACTGGACGCAGCCTGGGCGGATCCCCTTGAGCTGTACGACGGCTCTCAGATCGGCACGCCTGGCTTGGTGGGTGCACTGCGGCGCAATGGCCCCACGATGGTCAATGCCCTGGGCGCCGGCGCGCTGGAAATGCGCGCGCTACTGGCTTTTCTGCCGCGCATTTGCGAGGCGCTACGCGGCGAAGCCCTGGCACTGCCCAACATCGCCACCTGGTGGTGTGGACAGGCGGCCGAGCGCGAACATGTCAAGGCGAACGCCGAGCGCATGACCATCGGCCGGGCATTGGCGACGCAGCTGCCTTTCCGCGTCGATGAGCACGCTGTCATCGGCGGGAAGGCGGCGGCCGATCTCGGCATGCCGCTGGAGCAATGGCTGGACGCCTCCGGCGCCGACCTGGTCGGCCAGGAAGCCGTGACGCTGTCCACCACGCCGGCGCTGGTCGACGGCGTGCTGGTGCCGCGTCCGATGATTCTGCGCGTCTTTGCGGCGCGCACGCCGGATGGCTGGCACATCATGCCCGGAGGCTTTGCGCGCATTGGCCATTCCGGGGACCCCGCCGCAGTGGCGATGCAGGCCGGCGGTTGCGTTGCGGATGTCTGGGTGATGAGCAAGGATCCGGTTGCCGAGGAGTCCATGCTCACCGACGGCGAGTCCTTGCCGGCGCGCAACCGTTTCGGATCGTTGCCCAGCCGGGCGGCAGATAATCTATTCTGGCTTGGCCGTTATGTAGAGCGCTCTGAAGGATTCTTCCGCCTGTTGCGCGCCTACCACGCGCGCTTTGCAGAGACTGCCGGCAAGGAAACACCATTGCTGGCCGCCATGCGGGAGTATCTCGAAACAGCAGGCGTCGAGCCTGACCAGGGCATTCCGGATGGGTTGGTCGCCACGCTGCAATCGGCACTCGGCAGCGCGGGCCGCGTGCGTGATCGCTTCTCCGTAGATGGCTGGACCGCCTTGTCGGAACTCACGCGGAATGTGCAGGCACAGGTGGGCACGGTGGCGCCGGGGGACGATGCAGCGCGCGCCATGGGTGGCCTGCTGCGCGGCATCAGCGGATTCTCCGGACTCATGCACGAGAATATGTACCGCTTTCTGGGCTGGCGCTTCATGAGCATCGGCCGCGCGCTCGAGCGGGCGCTGTCGATGAGCATTCTGCTGTCGGTCTTTGCCGACCCGGACAGTCCCGACGGGAGTCTCGATCTCATTGTGGAGGCGGGCGACAGTGTGATGGCGCAGCGACGTCGGCATTCGGTGAGCACCACCCGTGCCACTGTGATCGACCTGATGGCGCTGGACGCCCTGAACCCACGCTCCGTGCTCTACCAGCTCGGCGAACTGCAGGACCATGTACATACCCTGCCAGGCGCGGAGGAGGAGGGCCGGCCGTCGTCGCTGTCGCGCGCTATTCTGCAGATCCACAGCGGTCTGGCTGTTGCCACACCGGGCAGCCTCGATACGTCTGCATTGCGCCAATTGAGTGCTGATATCGCTGCGCTGTCTGAGCGCATGGCCGCCGCCTATTTCGAGTAAGCCGCCGATGCTCTACGACATTCAGCTGCGCATCGCTTACCACTATGACAGTCTCGCGGAGGCAGGGCGTCAGACGCTCTGTCTGCTGCCCACCGATGTCCCCGGCGTGCAGCGCGTGCTGCGTGCGGAACTGGATATCCGACCCGCACCCGATGAGCGGGTTGAACGTCGGGATTTCTTTGGCAATCTTCTGGTCGATCTGGCCTATCGCTCGGCACACGCCGATGTCGTATTCGATCTTCAGGCGCGTGTGGAGCGGGAACCTTTGCCGCCGGAGCTGGATATGTCACCGCGCCCCGCCGAGCTGGGCGATGAACTCGCCGGCATTCGTTCGCTGGCGCCGGATACGCCGGTGCATTTCATCGGCGTGTCGCCCTTGGTGCCGCTGGTTCCCGAAATCGCGGCATATGCGCAGGCCTGCGTCAGCGCACCGATGTCGGCACTCGATGCGGTTCGTGCCGTGGGGGCAGCGCTGCATGCGGATCTCCGATACGACAGCGAGGCCACCGAGGTCGATACACCCATCGGCGAAGCGTTCGCGCAGCGCCACGGCGTGTGTCAGGACTTCTCGCACATCATGATCGCCGCGTTGCGGGCCATCGGTATCCCCGCGGGCTACGTGAGTGGCTTTCTTCGTACGGAGCCCCCGCCAGGACAGCCACGGCTGGAAGGCGCGGATGCCATGCACGCTTGGGTGCGGGCCTGGTGTGGCTTCGAAACGGGCTGGGTGGAATACGATCCAACCAACGATCTCATGGTCGGCGTCGACCATATTGCCATCGCCTACGGACGTGACTACGCCGATATCGCCCCGGTGCGCGGCAGTTTTCGCTCGTCGGGCTCACACAGCAGTGAGCAGGCCGTGGATGTGCTGCCCGTCGGATAGTGCGGCGCAAGGGTAAACCCCCATCGCGGCGGGAGCCCCAGGAGGCAAGCCCCCGGATGGCGGCGTCCTGGCGGAACCACGCCGATTAGAAAGCCTGCGAAGGCACATCCGGCCCCAGGGGCGGCGGCAGTGTCCGCCTGCCTCTCGGAACCGGTCGTGACGGTGCACGATCCGCCACAGAGCATCGGATGGTAGGGGACCGCGGAGCGTTGCTCTACGCGAAATCCTTGTTCTTTGGTGGGCCGCCAGGGACTCGAACCCCGAACCTACTGATTAAGAGTCAGCTGCTCTACCATTGAGCTAGCGGCCCGCAGTGCATCAAAACTGGGGT
>JALEHA010000025.1 GCA_022763315.1 Algiphilus sp. | reverse complement strand
GGGATCGACTTTCGTCCAGAAAGACAACCCTCCATGACCCAATATGACAGCGGGGCTCAATACCAACATGTAAAGATTCTCAAAAGTTGGCAAGAAACCTAGTTTCGTGTAACCAGAGCGACACAATTCGTGTACGTAGGTAGCCCAGAGGCCATAAGCGCAAAAATTGGCGCTGTCTTCTGTGTAGTACAGCTTTTGGTTGGGAAGATCCACAAGGATTCGGTTGCCGGGAACTTCTTCCTTGCCGGAAGCCTCTCTCCAGTCACCCTGCTCTTCGACCAAGTGAATGGCTGGCAGCCCTGATAGCTGGCGACCATCATCGAAAACGACCTCCCAACCTCGAGCCTCAGTCACTTTCGGTGGACTCGTCGCGCAGCCACCCAGAGCTGCCACTAAAAGCAAAGCCAGAATGGCTCGCATATCTCCTCCCTCGTCAGTTTTGTAATTGCGCAGGCCTTATGGCACGCGCCTTATGCCTTAATCTTCCCGACGCTGCTTCATTCTCGGAGCACAGCGACTGCGGAAGGCCCCCGCTACATCGAGTGGAGATACGTTAGCGCCCGCAACAAGGGGCTGCATCAAGAAACTGAACGCCCGTTCAATGCTGCAGATGAGCGTGTAATTCGCCTCACCGACCCGCATCGGTGTGACCTCGCGCTCGCCCTTAATGGGCAGGGCAGCGCTGACGTTGCCAGTCACTCTGAGGCTGTTTGGATTTCCCCCGGAACAGTAGACGGATCCTGCCTATGATTTACCCATACGAGGAAGTCCATGAGCAGCAGTACACAGCGGCACTCTCTCGAGTTCAAGGAAGAGGCCGTCATAAAAATTGTCGATAGGGGATATCCCGTCACCGCTGTCTCCGACCCGCTGGCCGCCGCCGCGTGGCGCCGCTTATGGGCGTCGTGTTTAGACCGGACACATGGGTAACAGATGTGCCATGACATGGGTAACATTTTACCGGTGGCGAGAAAGGTCGATCGAATCGAAGTGGTGGTGGGAGAAGAAGAGATCGAAGAGGCCATCGACATCGTGCCGAGGGCGGATGGCAACAGGTAGGCCGCGCAGGGCTTTGGGGACCTGAATCGGTTGTCCGCGGAAGCGGATGAGGCCATCACTATTGGCGACGACCACGAGGTCGTCGGGCGCGTATTCGATTGGCGGCAATCGCTCCGGGAAGGGGCGCGGGCTGGGCCGATAGCGAGAAGCCGGTGTGGCAAGGCCCAAGGCCTCGTGCGAGCGGATCTGGTTATAGATCGGCCACCAGTGGTCGAAGCTGGCCTGCAGATGGTCGGTGGAGCGGAGGGCGCGACCGTTGATCACCTCGGTCTTGAGGCAGCGATGGAAGCGCTCGTTCTTGCCGTTGGTCTGGGGATGAGCTGGGGCACTGAAGCTGATGCGGATGCCGAGGCGGACGAGCCAGAAGCTTAGGGCTGTAGGGACCCCAGGATTTCGCGGGCTGCCCCAGGGCGCGCCGTTGTCGGTATTGATACGCACTGGCAGACCATAGCGGCGGAACGCATCAGTGAGGGCGGTCTGGACAGTGGTGGTGCGCATGTCCGAAACGACGCGCAGTACGAGGTTGTAGCGCGAGTGGTCGTCAATGACCGTCAGGGGATCGCAGCTTCCCTGGCCAAGGCGGATGGTGCCTTTGAAATCCATCTGCCACAGATCATTGGGGGCGGCATGCTCGAAGTGCTGCCATCGTCTTGGCACGGTCTCCTGAGCGCCCGTCAGCAGACCATGGCGACGCAGAATGTGGGTGATGGTGCTCTCGGCAGGCACCTCGGCCATGCCGCGATCCAGCAGGATCCGCCGCAGCTTGCGTCCACCCCAGCAGGGGTACTGGCGCCGCAACGCCACCACCGCCTGCTCCGCTTCTGGCGGTGTTCGCGCTGGACTATGTCGCGGACGGCGGGATCGGTCTGCCATCGAAGCGCCCGCCTCGGCCCGGGCCAGCCACTTGTAGGCCGTCTTGCGACTGATCCCGAAACGACGGGCAAGCTCTGACACGCTGACGCCCTGCTGGTGGGCCAGAGCAACGAACTCGGTGCGTTGAGACATGCGGGTGTGCTCCTTCCAGGGCATGTGCCGACACGTCTTGGCTTCCTTACAAAGCCATGAGGTGTAACCCATGTCCTGGCACACCTGTTACCTATCTCTCCGGTCTAAACAACGTCGTTAAACACGGGGGGATGACCATGCGCTGTTCCCTAGTTCTGTGAGAACACCGCTAAAGGCCGCTCGTCAATTCGCCCAGTGACTGCGCCAGAACGCCGCGCTCGGCCAGCTCACCACGCGTTGTGTTCGAGATATCCGGCGCAATGCCGACCAATTCCGAGCGCCAGTGAGCGAACCTGCGATACGCGCCAAGAAAGCGGCGCGCACTGCGTTCTAGGCCATTCACCGATCCTGGCAGCTTCTCGCCATTGCGCTTGCAACTGCAGAAGCGAATGCGCTGCTCATCCTCGTTGACGGCAACAAGATCGATCTCGACATCGCCACGATCCCAGAACCCGTGGATCCGCTCACTCAAAGGGAAGTCGCCAACGCCGATGCGGCTGCGCTCCTCGTAAAGCTGTGCCGCCAGATCCTCCAGCGCATAGCCTTCGACCTCCTTAAGCTGCCTGTCGGCTTGCTCCAGCAATCCGGCCATGGGGCGGAACGCGGACGCGGACACCGGCCGCTGCAGCGCGGACAACCAAGCTCTCAGAAAATTATCGCGGATGTAGTACCGCCCGCTGCGTGCCCGGCGCGAAGCGAAGATTGGTAAACGCCGCTCGATCATCCGATAACGCTGCGACAGTGTCTGCAAATAGCCGCCCACCTGGCGCGCCTCGCCCGGCGCCGCCACCTCCGCCATCGCCGCCTGGATATCGGCATTGGTGCAGCCCGGATTGCTGGCCAGATACTGCAACACCATGTCGTACCGACCGCGCAATTCGCGCAGGAACCAGTTGTCTGCTTCGTTCCGCAGCGGTGAGGAGCTGGAGAAGAAGAGTCGTTCCAGTAGTTCGCGCCGCTCGGCCCCAAGCACCCCTTGCTCGAAGGCGTCCCGATAGAACTTTGGCACGCCCTCGAAGAGATTCCAGAGGAACAACAGTCGTTCTGGCGATTCATCGGCATGTGTCCGAAGAATTTCCAGTACCGAAGCGATATCAAGATGATCCAGAGCGAGCACATCGGTGGTTCGGTTGAATAAAGGCGCGTCGCGGTCCTCCAGGAGCGCCGTCATCTCGGTGTGCAGAGAGCCGGAAACGATCAGACCACCCGGCACGTGGTCTGCCTCGGCCGCGAGGCTATCCACCTCGGCCTGCATCATCGAGCAAAAATCGAAGAGCTTCTTGCGGTGGAAATACTGAAACTCGTCCAGCGCGACGACGTAGCCTTGGCGCGCCAGACGCGCAATCAGCTGCGCCAGCTCCTTCAAGCTGGAGATCCGCTCGTCTATGCCAAAGGTCTCTAAATATCCGTTAGTCGCTGCCACGACCCCAGAGGGATCCGAGTCCGGAATTTGCACATATAAGGTTTCCTGATTATGTCCAAGCCTCAGCTGGAATCCGCAGATCCCAAGCGGAACGGGGTTTTGCCTGCAACAGGGCCACGGCGAGTCGCGTGGGCAGTTCTG
>JALEHA010000182.1 GCA_022763315.1 Algiphilus sp. | reverse complement strand
GCTCACAGTTCCACGCCCTTCTGGGCCTTGATGCCGCTGCGGAAGGCGTGCTTGTGGTCGCGCATCTCGGTCACCGTGTCGGCAATCTCGGTCAGCGCCTCCGGCGCGCCCCGGCCGGTGACCACGACGTGCTGCATGGCGGGCCGCGCCTCCAGATCGGCGAGCACCGTCTCGACATCGAGATACTTGTACTTCAGCGCGATATTGAGTTCGTCCAGTACCACGAGGGCGACGTCGGGATCGCGCAACAGCGCGCGCGCCACCTCCCAGGCCGCAGCCGCCGCGCGCATGTCCTGTTCGCGGTCCTGCGTCTCCCAGGTGTAGCCCTCGCCCATGACGTGGTAGCGCACTGCGTCGAATCGACGGAAGAAGGCCTCCTCCCCGGTGGAGAACTTACCCTTGATGAATTGCACGACGCCGACCTGCATGCCATGTCCGAGGGCGCGCGCCACCATGCCGAAGGCGGAGGAGGACTTGCCCTTGCCGTTGCCGGTGTGGACAAGCAGCACCCCGCGTTCGTCCTGGGCGTCCTTGATGCGCCCATCGACCACCGCCTTGCGGCGCTGCATGCGTTCCCGGTGGCGGGCGTTGCGGACGGCTTCGTCGTCAGATTGCGTCATCGTTCTCTCGCTGGGTCGGACTGGGGAGGCGCCGCGCGGCCCATCGCGGGCCGCGCGGTCCCGTTCGTTCTAGTCGGCGAAACGGATGGCCGTTGGATTCTCGATCAATCCGATGGTCTGCACGGTTTGCTGATCCGGCGAGACCAGTTCAATGCGCGGCATGTCGACGGAGCCGATGCCTACCCATAGATTGCCGTCCGGCCCGCCCGCCAGCGTGACGATGTCGATACCGGCGTAGCCGGCAACCGGGGTTTCGTTGGCCACGCCCGTGGTCGGGTTGAAGGCGAACAGCGACGTGTTCTGGAAGGCCTCCAAGCCGCTGAAGAAGGCGGTGTCCGCATCAAGGATGACGAGATCGCCGATGGAACCATAGGGGTGTTCACCGCTGGTCTCGGGGCCATCGTCGACCACCAGCGTGGTCGAGAAATCGGTCGTATCGATGCGCACGATGCCGCCGTTGTAGCGGCGCGGCTCGCCTCGGAAGCTGGCAAAGGGGTCGCCAGTTGCGGAAAGGAAGAGGCCGACGCCGGGCGCATAAGCAAAACCATTCGGATTGCGCACATCCAGTGCGATCCCCTTGGGGTTCGAGGCATCGTCATCCGGATTGGTGTCGATTTCCTGATCCGTTGCGACATCGAAAACCGCGACGAAGGGCGATGTCCCGGGATCCGACGGGGAGTTGTCCACCGTGCGCTGCATGACGACATACAGCCGGCCATCCACGATCACACCGTCGATGGGTTCCGGGGAGCCGCTGGCATCCGCGTCACGGTAGGCACTCAGATCGAGCTCGCCAAGCTTGAAGGCAGCCTCGCTCTCCGCGCTTGGATCCACGATCCAGATCTTGTCCGACCCGCGACGTACCAGATACGCCTTGCGCGCATCGACAAAGATCAGATCGGCCGGATTGCTGGTCGGATCCTCCGGCGTGTCGAGGGTGGAGTACTCATAGATCTGCTGCGTTGGTGCGTCAAAGCTGTACTTCGCCACGGTATCGATCTGGAAACGGCCGATGGGGTAGAAGTGGCCGCCGAACCGCGCGAGCGCATAGTCGGAACGGTCGCGCGGCGTCAGGCCGGCGGTGGTCTCGAAGTCGTTGTCGAGATCAATCAACTGGGTGTTCGAGCCGCTGAAATCCGGTGCCACCGTGGCCACCACGGCCACATTGGCGCCGGCAAGCTCGGTGCTTCCCCCGCCGCCGGAGCCACCGCAGGCGGCCAGAAGCAGTGCAGCGAGTGTTGCACTGACTGTGCGAAGAAGGGTTCGTGTCGTCATGTTTTCGATCTCCCGGTTATCGGATGTCGTAGGAAAGGGTGGCCAGGACCGATCGGCCCGGTGTGGGGAAGCGGTTGATATCGAGAAAGTTCTCGTCGAGCAGATTGCGCAGCGTCAGATCCAGCGTGATGGCCCGCCATTGCGCTGTGAAGGAGGTACGGAGTGCATCCTTGTCGTCGCCACGCACGCCGTTGCTGGGGTCATAGAACAGGTCGCCGCTGTGCTGATAGTCGAGTGACCAACGCAACCCGGCATGCGACAAGCTAAGGCCGGCGTGGTAGCGCCGGTGATAGAGACCAGGCAGCTGCTTGCCGCGCGCGCTGCGTATTCGGCTGCGATTGTCGGTATCCAGCAGGGTCGCGCCGGCGCGCCATTCCATCCAGGGGAGCGGGGTCCACCGCAGATCGGCAGCAATGCCGGTGCGCAGGGACTTGCCGATGTTCTGTGGCTGGCCGACGCCACGGCTGTTGAAAATCGTGACGATGGCATCGCGCGTCTGGCGGGCGAAGACCGTGGCGCTTCCCTGCCATTGCGCAAACTGGAATTCAACGCCGGTATCCGCACTCAATGCCTTTTCCGGCTCGAGTTCGGGCGCCCCCTGAAACAGTCCGCGCGCGCCAAACTTCTCATCGAGTGTGGGAATGCGCACCAGCCAGCCCACGTTGGCCTTGCCCTGCAGCAGCGGGGTCATCCACCACTTCAGCCCCAGTTGGGCGGTCGCGGCCGAAGTGCCATCACCGGGTTGTTCCGTGGCGCGGAAACGATCGAGTTGATCGTCAACCCAGGTGTAGCGCAGCAGGCCACTGAATATCCAGTCGTGCAGCGGCGTCCATTCGTCCGACACGCCAAGCACCACGGTCTGCCGTGTGGCGTCCACCAGCCGCTCGTCTTCAAGCCGGTCGTCCTGCGCAAGACGATCCTGCCGCCAATCCAGACCGAGCACGATGCGGTGCTGCCCCCAGCGCATGGTGGCGGCGTTGAAAGCGCCCACGCGCAGCAGTTCTGTCTGGACGCGATCACTGCCAAGGCCGACGTCGCTTTCAGGGTCCGAGAAGTCCTCGTCGACGCGCGACAGCATCAATCGGTGTCCGAGCTCGACCGCACCCAGAGCGTAGTCCAACCGCGCCTGCCCGCGAGTACTGCGCTCCCCGAGCCTGGCCGCGTCGTCGCGTTGATTGAGACTGGTGGGCAGTTCCTTGTCTGAATCGCTGTGCTGCACCTGCGCCTGCAAGCGCAAGCCTGACCAATGTCGCGTGGCTTTCAGGAAGAGGCTGTGCTGGTCGAAAGCGTCGTTCTGACGGCGCGCGCTCTCCGTTCGAAACAGTGACGCCTCCACCGGAAAGTCGTTGTCAGCCTGGGTATGGCTGGCGGCAGCAATCAGGCGCCACGCGCCCAGCGCGCCCCACAGGCTGGCCTCGCCATAGCGCGTTCCAAAGGAGCCATAGCTGGCGCGCAGCACCGCACCGGGAGCGCTACGCGGAATCGCCCGGGTACGGAAATCAATCGCGCCAGCGAGGTTGGCATCCCCCAGCTGCAACGGCGTGAAGTCGGGATAGACAACCACGCGCTCGATCAACGCGGGCGGCAACGGATTGAAGGTCGCGCCTCCGTTCTGCGGGCTATTGAGCAACAACCCGTCGAGATAGACGTTGACCTGTTCGCCGGTGGATCCACGCAAGGCGACTCGGTTGAAAGCCCCGACCCCGCCCAGGCTGCTCACCTGGACCTCAGGCAGGCTGTCGAGCAACTCTCCCATCTGCGTATAGCGATCGGCGAAGGCTTCGCGTTCGATGGAGCGGCTGAAGCCAGTGTGACTGTGCAGATCCACCTCGGTGGGCGCCAGTCCGCCGGCATCGCCTTGCCCCGTGACAACGACGTCCTGCAGCGGGGTCACCGCGGCGCCGTCATCGGCGGCAGCGGAACCTGCCGCGCTGCTCCAGGCAATGGCGATGCCAAGTATCAGTAACGGGATGCGCGCGAAGGCACTTGCATCTGAAGTACTGCGGCATGTCGCGCGCTGCGGCTGAGCGTGTCCCAATGTAAGCAACTCCCGACCGCACACACCCGCGCGGCCCAATGTTCAAGACAAAGGCGGCGGAAGGACAAAAGGAAGGCGCAGCGACACGCAACTGTCGACATCACGCACTGCTCGCGCCCTCCGCGCGCCAAGGCATGCTCCGGGCCGGTCTCCGGGCTCGCGTACTGAGGTCGATTCACCTCGGGGTTGGGCACCTTCCCATGCCTGTCTCGGCACAGTGGCTCATTCGCCCGACCCTGCACGCTTACCGTTGCGGGGGCAGCGCCGGCATTGGTCTGGAGGTGGATACAACGCCCCATCTCCTTCCCGCACCGGCTTCCCGTTTAACCCGCAAGCGATCGCATGCGGGCACCTGGAACGAGGCGCATGCTAAGCGCCCGTCCAAGCCTCGTCAAACGCGCCGGGTCGAAAAAGACGCCATGCCCTGCCCGCAATGCTTGCTATGGTGAAAAAAGGACGGCCCGGATGATCGCCGCCAATCCATTGACTTTGCAGTGAATTCGCACATGCCACCCGCCTTCGCCATGCGCCCATCGCCGATGTTCCGTTGCCACGCCCCTTGTCAGGCCTTGCGCCATACCCTGTGCGCGCTGCTGCTTGCATGGGCCAGTGTTCCTGCGGGTGCGGCGTCAGAAATACGCCTGCTCGACGATGCCGATCACACCGTGCAGCTCGCGGAACCCGCGGAGCGCATCGTGAGCCTGGCGCCACATCTGACCGAGAACTTGTTCGCCATCGGCGCGGGTGCGCAGGTGGTGGGTGCGGTCAGCTTCAGCGATTACCCCCAGGCAGCGCAGAAGGTGCCGCGTGTGGGCGGTTACTCGCGTATCGACTTGGAACGGGTACTTGCGCTCGCACCCGATCTGGTCGTGGCCTGGCGGAGCGGCAATGACGCGGAACAGCTGGCCCGTCTGCGCCAGCTCGGGATTCCCGTTTACACGTCAGAATCGCGCTCATTCGAAGCCATTGCAGAAACTTTGCTGCATCTTGGCGCGCTCAGCGGCCAGGATCAGCACGCCGCAACGGTCGTGGCCGAACTGCGCGAAGGCGTGGCTGAGCTGCGTCGCCGCTACCGGGACGCCACGCCGGTACGGGTCTTCTATCAGGTCTGGGAAGAACCGTTGATGACGGTCAGCGATGCTCACCTGATTGCGCAGGCTATCGCGTTGTGCGGCGGGCAGAATATCTTTGCCCACCTGGATACCCTGATTCCGCGCATCGATCGTGAATCCGTGCTGGCGGCAGACCCGGAGGTCATCGTGGCCGGAGGCATGGGTGAGGACCGACGCGACTGGCTCGAGGCCTGGAAGCAATGGCCTGAGCTGAGGGCAGTGCGCGAAGGACAGCTCGTCTTCATCCCGCCGTCGCTGATACAGCGCCATACGCCGCGCGTGCTCGAAGGCACACGGATGCTCTGCGACGCGTTGGCAACAGCGCGTGCGAAACAATCCGCATCGGCGCTGGACGCCGCCCAACGGCCGTGATGCACGCACTTCGCTGCCTGCTCGTCCTGACACCTCTGGCCCTTCTCGCCCTGGGTGTCGCCCTGATCTTCGGCAGCGTTCCACTCTCGCTTGCCGACACGATCGCCGTGATCACCGGCGGAGGCGAACCCTTGCACCGCACCATGCTGCTCGAACTGCGCCTGCCGCGCGCGCTCAGCGCCTTCGCGGTCGGAGGACTGCTTTCCGTGGCCGGGGCGCTGATGCAGGTACTGCTGCGCAATCCGCTGGCAGACCCTTACGTGCTTGGGCTCTCGGGTGGCGCCGCGGTCGGCGCGTTGCTCGCCATGCTGGCCGGGCTGGGGGTCGCATTGGTGTCTGGCGCCGCCTTCATCGGCGCACTGGTATCGACCGCCATCGTTTTCGGCACCGCCCACGGTACCGGCAGCTGGACCCCCACCCGGTTGCTGCTTACCGGCGTCGTGGTCGCCGCCGGCTGGTCGGCGTTGATCAGTTTCCTGCTCGCCATCAGCCCGGCCACGGAGCTCCCTGGCATGCTGTTCTGGTTGATGGGTGATCTGGCCAACGCGACACAGCCCTTGGCCCCCCTCCTGGTACTGCTGGTAGTAGTCGCAGTGGCCATACCCTTTGGCCGCAGCCTGAACGTGTTGGCGCGCGGCCCGCAGCAGGCGGCCTCACTGGGGGTGGCGGTGCGACGCCTGGAATGGACGGTCTACCTCAGCGCGGCGCTGATCACCGCCACCGCCGTGACGGTGGCCGGCAGCGTCGGCTTCGTCGGCCTCATCGTACCGCACATGCTGCGCTTGCTGATCGGCTACGACCAGCGGCTCCTGCTACCGGCTTCGGCGCTGGCGGGCGGTACGCTGCTGGTCCTCGCCGATACGATGGCGCGCACCATCATTGCCCCCGAGCAACTGCCGGTCGGCGTCATCACCGCACTGCTGGGCGTACCGATCTTCCTGTGGCTGCTGCACCGGAGCCAGGCCTCATGAGCGCGCCCCTCATGGCTTTGGACGGCCTGTGTGTCGACGTCCCGGAAAGGGCCGACGGCGACCCGCTGGACTGCCGCTTCGAGGGCGGCCAGTCCTGGGCCGTCCTCGGGCCGAACGGCGCCGGCAAGACCACCCTGCTGATGACCCTCGCCGGCCTGCGCACACCCCGCCGCGGGCGCATTCTCCTGGAGGGAACGGATCTGAACCGCCTTCCGCGACGGCGCATCGCGCAACGCCTTGGTGTGCTTTTTCAGCACCACCACGATGGCTTTCCCGCCACCGTGCTGGAGACCGCCTTGATGGGGCGTCACCCCCACCTGCGCGCCTGGGAACTGGAGCACGCCGACGATGTACGCGCCGCCGAGGCGGCGCTGGCGCGTGTGGATCTGCTCGCACTGGCGGAGCGCTCGGTCCAGACCCTCTCCGGCGGCGAGCGCCAGCGGCTGGCCTTCGCCACGCTGCTCACACAGGACCCCACCTTGCTGCTGCTCGACGAGCCCACCAATCATCTCGACCTGCATCACCAGATCGCCATGCTGGAGTTGATCGGCCAGGAAGTCGCCGCCGGACGCTGCGCCGTGATGGCCACGCACGATATCAACCTCGCCGCGCGCTATTGCAGCCATGTGCTGCTGCTCTACCCGGATGGCCGCGCTTGCTGGGGCAGCACGGACATCATGCTGTCCGTGCCCGCACTCGAACAGCTCTATCGGCAGCCGCTGGCGACCGGCACGGTGGATGATCTGCCTGTCTTTCTGCCGCGCACCGGCGGTTAGACGGGGTCTGCTTCCCGTAGCGGAATGCGCAGCATGGGACGCAAACGGCCCTCCTGCGCACGAGGATCGAACACCGCGAGCGTCACCCGCCGCACCGGCATGTCGAGATGCCCGCTCCAAGCGTGCGCGGCTTCGGCAATGTCCCGCAACGGGTAGACGCCACGGTAGGGCGCCAAGGTAATGTGCGGCACGAAATGCTGACCCTGCGCCGCCGGGATGGTCGCGCACAGGAGACGATGCAATCGGCGCAACAGACCGCGCGCGTCGTGCACGCGCAGGAAGGCGCAGCCATTGAAACTACCGATACCCGCCACCTGGACGGATGCGGCCGTGATGCCCGCTGCCTGCAACTGCGCCTTGTGATGACGGCACTGTGCAACATCGTAGTCGTCCGGCTGTATCGCCCTGCGGACCGGGAAACCGGCCGCAGCCAGCGTGAT
>JALEHA010000181.1 GCA_022763315.1 Algiphilus sp. | reverse complement strand
TGCATGAGCGAAGACATGCGGGCTGCGGCCCTGGCATACCACCGGAATCCGCAGCCGGGAAAGCTGGAAATCCGGGCGCTCAAGCCCATGGCCACGCAGGCCGATCTGGCTCTGGCCTACTCGCCTGGTGTGGCCTACGCCTGCGAAGCCATTGCCGCCGATGAGAGCGCCACCTGGGACTACACCGCACGCGGCAATCTGGTGGGCGTCATCACCAACGGCACGGCCGTGCTCGGTCTGGGCAGCATCGGCCCGGCCGCCTCCAAACCGGTGATGGAAGGCAAGGCGGTGCTGTTCAAGCAGTTCGCCGGCATCGACGTCTTCGACATCGAGATCAAGGAAACCGAGCCAGAACGGCTGATCGAGATCATCGCCCCGCTGGAACCCACCTTCGGCGGCATCAACCTTGAGGACATCAAGGCGCCGGACTGTTTCATTGTCGAGCGCGAACTGCGCAGCCGCATGAACATCCCCGTCTTCCATGACGATCAGCACGGCACCGCCATCGTCGTCGGCGCGGCCATCGTCAACGGCCTCACCATCGCGCGCAAGGACATCCGCAAGATCAAGGTGGTCACCGCCGGCGCCGGCGCGGCCGCGCTGTCCTGCCTGAACATGCTGGTCTCGCTGGGCCTGCCACGCGAGAACATCTGGGTGTGCGACGTCGAAGGCCTGGTCTATGAGGGCCGCACGGCTCTGATGGACGAATTCAAGGCCACCTTCGCCCAGGCCAGCCCGCACCGCACGCTGGACGATGTCATCAAGGGGGCGGACGTCTTTCTGGGCCTGTCCGCCGGCGGCGTACTCAAGCCGCACATGGTCGAAAAGATGGCCAAGCGCCCGATCATCATGGCGCTGGCCAACCCCACGCCGGAGATATTGCCGGATGAGGCGCGCGCCGTACGCCCCGACGCCATTCTCGCCACCGGCCGCTCCGACTACCCGAACCAGGTCAACAACGTCCTGTGCTTCCCCTTCATGTTCCGCGGTGCGCTGGACGTCGGCGCCCGCACCATCAATGAGGAAATGAAGGTCGCCTGCGTGCACGCCATCGCCGAACTCGCCCGCCGCTCGGCCGAAGAACGCGTGCGCAACGCCTACAGCAGCGAAAGCCTGCGCTTCGGCCCGGACTACCTGATCCCCAAGCCCTTCGATACCCGCCTGATCACGGTGGTGGCGCCCGCGGTGGCCAAAGCCGCCATGGACAGCGGCGTGGCCAGCCGGCCGATTGAGGATTTCGACGCCTATCACGCCCGCCTGCACGCCTTCGTCTTCCGCTCGGGCATGATCATGCGGCCAGTTTTCGAGGCTGCCCGCGCCGCGCCCAAGCGCGTGATCTACGCCGAAGGCCACCGCTCGCGCGTGCTCATGGCGGTGCAGCAGGTGGTGGACGACGGCCTTGCCCAGCCGGTCCTGGTCGGCCGGCGTGAGGCCATCGAGGACGGCATTCAGTCACTCGGGCTACGCATCCGTCCCGAGGCCGACGTCACGATCATCGATCCGGACGATCCGGAAGTGCTCGACCTGCTGACCGACGACTACCATCGCCATATGGCGCGGGACGGGGTCTCGCGCGACGAGGCGCGCGCCGTGGTCAAGGGCAGCCAGACTGCCTTGGCGGCGCTGGCGCTGAAGCGCGACATGGGTGACGCCATGCTATGTGGCCGCGTCGGCCGCTTCCATCACCATCTTCGCCATGTGCGCCAGATCATTGGCCGCGCGCCCGGCGTGTCGGCGCTTTCGGCGCTCACCACCCTGATCCTGCCGCAGGGGACCTACTTCTTCTGCGACACGCATATCTCTCCGGAACCGGACCCTGAAGCCATCGCAGAAATGACCCTGCTGGCGGCGGAAGAGGTGCGCCGCTTCGGGCACGAGCCCCGCGTCGCCCTGCTGTCCTACTCCAATTTCGGCACCAGGGCCGAAGGCTCACCGCGCAAGATGCGTGCCGCGCGCGACCTGATCCGGAAACGCGCGCCGGAACTCAACATGGACGGCGAGATGCACGCCGACATGGCGCTCAACGAGGACAAGCGCCACCGCGAATTCCCCTTCTCGACGCTTGAGGGAAACGCGAATCTATTCATCATGCCGGGGCTGGATGCCGCGAATATCTCCTATCAGCTGCTCAAGACCATCGGTAAAGGCATCGCCATTGGCCCGATCCTCATCGGTTCGGCCCGGCCCGCGCACATCCTGCCGCAGTCGGTTAGCGTGCGCGGGCTGGTCAATATGACGGCAGTGGCAGTGGCGCGGGCGCAGCTCTCGCAAGCCAGTTGATTTCCGAGCCTCCTGGAAAGCCACGCTAGCGCGCCATAACCGAGGTAGGTAGCTCGAGTCGTAGGCCACGCAACTAGCTTCGCCTTCGTATTCGTTGACGGACCACCGGCAAACGATGCCCTGGGACCATTTGTCGTCTCGCGTCAGCACGCGGGGCAATTCCTTGTAATGTTGCGAATCCCTGTCACTTGAGACTGCCGCATGCGCCCCCTCTGGCGCCAAGCGATCCTGCTAGCGGGGCTGCTTCCATCGATAAGCCCGGCAGCGGACTCCGGCGCGGTAGAAAACGTGCACGAACGGCATGCAGAGCCGTCGAGCTTCCGCGGCCTACTCGCCCATCCAGCAGCTAACATGGCCCTATCGGACGGAAGATTGCTTCGCGCCAATACGCCTTCCACCCCGGACGCTGCTCCTGTCAGCAGCCACGAGGCGGGGTCAGTGCCGATCGTTGAATCCACCAGAGACACGGATTTGGACGGGGTGGCGGATGACATCGATATCGATGACGACGCGGATCTGCTGCTGGATCTAAATGATCCCAACCCCCTCGTTGGACTGCCGCCGCATGACCCATCGAATGAAAAACACCCCTTCATCCTGACGGCGGGTTCGTATAACCCGAGTGGCCGGTTTATCAATCGGCTTGTCCAACGCGGACAACGGCTCAAAATCAAAGGAGGTCGACTGGGCGACGAAAGCCACACGCTTTACGTGGTGCTGACGGACTCACCCGGCAACGTGCCTGCCCAACGGGCGAATATCGAGAACCTGTTGGCCCGTCGAACCGACGGTGATTTGGATGTCACCATTCCAGCCGACACCGAAGCGATCGGCCACATCGAGCTCTATGTGACCGATGGCCACAGCAGGTCGAACCGCATCCGACTGCGTATCGTCGCCACAGAGCGCCCATTCATCTCATCCGTCGATGCACGCGTGACCGACGCGGGCGAGCTCCGTTTATCGATCTCTGGAACCGGCTTCACCCCGGAATCGTCGGTTTTCATCAATGGCACTCTGCTGCCCTCCCCATCGGTAGACGGAGGTACGAACATCCAGGCCAGGGCGGCGGATGCTCCGCGCCTCGGCGTACTGCAGATCGTCAACCAGGGTGAGGCTGGTAACAAACACGCCTATCACGCAGTTTCCCAGCGCGCCATAACGGTCCAACTTCCTGAAGACGCCTCCGGCAATGTCGCTCTGCTGGAGGCATTGTCCGGCAATGCCCGCATCGCACCGGTCGACCGACACGGCAATGCTGTCGTCGAATCGCTGAGCGATTGCGTCTATGTCGTCGTCGGCCCTCGATCGAACGATCAGATCACCACCTTGACCGCGCTGATCCCCATGCAAGGCGCTGGCAAGGGAACCGTGGACGTGAACAGCACCCTCACGGCTTTGACGCTCTTGCCGCACGTGACACTTGGACAGCTCTCGCTGTCGGAAGCCTGCGAAATGCAGGAGTCGATTGCGGCAATCCTGCGAGGAAGTCCGCTGGAGACAAAGATCCGGGCGGACCTGGCAAACGGCGGCGGAATATCAATGACCGATGACGCGGCTTTCACGCACGCCTTTAGACACGCGTCGATTGCCGTCTCAGAGTGGCTGAGCGCGCGCCGTCCGCCCCAGGAAGAAGCGCCCGCCCGTCAACGATAGCCGGCCAAATTGGCGCCAATGCGACCAGACACCCCCGCCGCTACGACGATTGCCCCCAGTCTGGCTCGCTCCTAGAACGGAATATCGTCGTCCTCGAAGCTCTGCGGCGCGGGTTCGCGCTGCGGCGCTGGCTGGGACTGGCCGCCGCCGCGGCTCATGCCGCCACCCCCACCGCCACCGTCGAAGTCCGCGCTACCGCCGCCCGGGCCGCCACCGCCGAGCATCTGCATGTCGTTGGCAACGATCTCGGTGCTGTAGCGGTCATTGCCCGACTTGTCCTGCCACTTGCGGGTCTGGAGCTTGCCCTCGATGAAGACCTGCCGCCCCTTCTTGAGGTACTGACTGGCAATCTCCGCGGTCTTGCCGAACAGCACAACGGTGTGCCACTCGGTGTTCTCGCGCTGCTCGCCGCTCTGCTTGTCGCGCCAGCTCTCGGAGGTGGCAATGCGAAGGTTGGCCACCGCCGTGCCGTTGGCGGTGTAGCGCACCTCGGGATCCTGTCCCAGATTGCCGACCAGAATCACTTTATTGATGCCGCGTGCCATTTCTCACTCCCTAAACGGTTGCCGCCGGCCGCTGCGTCCGCAGCCGATACGCAAAGGTACACCACAGCAATGGTATGACAGCCAGCAGCCAGAAGCCCGCGCCATGCTCTTGGGCACTGGCGGCAAGGCCGCCGAGCAGGCCCCCGCAGAAAGCGCCGAGGAACTGTGCCGTGGCGTACAACCCCAAGGCGGCGCCACGGCTGGCCTCCGGCGCCAAGCGTGACACCAGCGAGGGCAGCGCCCCTTCCAGATAGTTGAAGCCGGCGAAATAGAGCAGCACGCCCACGATCAGCAGCACCAGGCTGTGGCTGCCGCCGGCCAGCAACAGACAGGCCGCCAGCAGGGCCAAGACAGCGGCCACGAAAACCTCGCGCACCCGGTCGCGGGTGTCGGCCCAGCGAATCAGCGGCAGCACGATGGCCAGCGAGCCGAGCATCACCGGCAGATAAATCCGCCACTGCCCCGCCACCGCGAGATCGAAGGCCGACTCGAACAGACCGGGAAAGAGCACGAAGCTGGAGGTCAGCAGCGCATGCAGCAGAAAGATGCCCGCGTGCAACTGCCAGAGTGTGCGGTCGCGCAGCACGGGCCCGAGCGCGGCCGAGGCCGCCGTGCCCTTGGGCGCGGCCGGCACCACCCAGATGACAACCGCGATCGCCGCCAGACTGAGCCAGCCCGCGGCCACCAGGATGCCGTCGACCCCAATCAGGCCGGAGACCGGCGGACCTGCGACCAGGGCCAGGATGAAGGAGGCGCCCATGCCGGCGCCGAGAATGGCCATGGCCATGGTGCGCACCTGGGGACGGGTGATGTCGGCCACCAGCGCCGCCGCCGCCGCGGATATGGCGCCAGCGCCCTGCAAGGCGCGACCGGCAATCAGGCCCGCCATGGTGTCGGCCATGCCGGCAACCACGGAACCGGCGGCGAAGATCAGCATGCCGACCACAATCACCGGCTTGCGCCCGAAGCGGTCCGAGGCCATGCCGAAGGGGATTTGGCAGACCGCCTGGGTCAGGCCGTAGATGCCCAGCGCCAAGCCGACCAAGAGCGCGAACTGCCCTCCGTCCAGTTCGGCGGCATAGGGCGCAAAGGCGGGCAGCACCATGAACAGGCCGAACATGCGGAGGGCGTAAACGGCGGAAAGCCCGAGGGTGGCGCGCCACTCGGTAGGGGTCATGGGCGAAACGGGTAATGGAAATTGAAGCGCAGGATCTACGACCCGGTCGTGACTTGCGCGGGGGCTTATATTAGTGGATTGCCCTGCATCGACCGATCAAGCCATGGACGTCATCCGCATCCGAGGCGCGCGCACGCACAATCTGAAGAATATCTCCGTCGATATTCCGCGCGACAAGCTGACTGTGATCACCGGACTCTCCGGCTCCGGCAAGTCCAGTCTCGCCTTCGACACCCTCTATGCCGAAGGGCAGCGGCGTTATGTCGAGTCACTGTCGGCCTATGCCCGCCAGTTCCTGTCGATGATGCAGAAGCCGGACGTGGACTCCATCGAAGGTCTGTCGCCGGCGATTTCCATCGAGCAGAAATCGACCTCGCACAACCCCCGTTCCACCGTGGGTACGGTGACCGAGGTACAGGA
>JALEHA010000180.1 GCA_022763315.1 Algiphilus sp. | reverse complement strand
TGGGCGATCGGGTGGAGCAGGGGGCGGTCATCGGCGCCGTGGGGGCGACCGGCCGCGTTACCGGACCCCATCTCTGCTTCCGCTACAACTGGTTGGATAAGCGTCTGGACCCGGCCCTGTTGCTCCCCGAAGCACAATCTCAGGAGGCAGCACATGCACAATGAATCAACGTGGCAGCACGGCATTGGCCGACTCGCGCTGGTGGCGTGGATCTTCGTTCTGGTCGTGGGCCTTGCCTTGGCCTGGGCCGTCTACAAGAGTCTGATGCCGCCCGCGGACCGCTATGCCGTCACCGGCACCTTCCCAACCTGTCCGGATCGGCCCAGTTGCGTGTCCTCCGTCGATACGAATGAAGTGCACGCCATCGAAGCCTTGCAATACTGTGGCGATGCCGCAGAGGTGCCCGCGACCCTGGCCACTGCCCTGCAGGCCACGCCTGGTTTCCATACGCTGGAAGGGGAGGACAACTACCTGCACGCGGTCTTCGTGACACCCACCATGCGCTACCGCGATGATCTGGAGTTGCTGGTGCGCGACGACGGCAGCGTCGACGTGCGCTCGGTCTCCCGCGTCGGCTATCGCGACTTTGGCGTCAATCGGGAGCGCGTCGAGGACCTGCGCGCGCGATTCGCCGCCGTCAACGACTGCCCCTAGCGCCTTTGCCCTGCCAGGTCGCGCCGCCGCTCCCGGCCGTCGGCGCTACAGCGCGATGCCGAGTTCGTCGGCGAACTGCGCCTCGATGGCGGGTGCCCAGCCGCGATTGGCGAGCGGGCTGGCCGGACTCGGGTGGAGGATGGTGCCGATCCGCCCGGCGTAGCCGGTCAGCGCCTTTTCCGCGCGCTGGCGGGCGAAGCCCCCGACGCCGATGACGTACGCCGGCTGCAGATAGTCCACCGTGGCGCGCAGCGCCTCGTCGCAGACCGCGTACAGGGCCTCGCGTTCTTCCCTGGCCAGCTTGTCGGGCGTGCGGTTGCGGCCGCTGTCCTCCATGAAGACCAGTGGGCAGTAGTTGGCGACGAAGAAGCGCGCGAAGAAGGCCTCGGCGGTGCCAAAGCGGTCGCGTGCCCATCCCCACAGCCGACTGCCGCTGACTTCCGAGCGCGTGCAGTCAAAGCCCTGAATGGGCCGCTTCGGATGCGGGTGCTCCGGCTGGGTCACCGGTGCTTCAATGCCCATCCAGTCGCGCACCAGCGCGACATCGCCGAAGGGGACACCGGTCTGCGCCATCCCAAAGGGGCCCGGGTTCATGCCCAACAGCAGAATCTCGCGCGGCGCCGTGCCGAAGCGTTGCAGGTACTGCGCATGCGGTGCGGCGGCGTAGTCCAGCGGGTTGTAGATGCAAGCGACGGGATCGCCGAAATGCAAAGCGGAAACTTTTGCGCTGAGGGCGCGGCTGATGTCGAGCAGCTTCATGCGGGGGGCAGGGTGAGGGGAGCCGCCTATTGTGGCGGATTCGTACCGTCCGCCCTTGGTTTCAGAAAGACCGGATTGCCGATGGTGGTGCGCGCACGCAGATCGGCCGTTTCCACCCGCCAGAACGTCCCCAAAGGCCCTGCATCGGCCAGATCGTTGATCGTGATCTCATGCACGAAAGGGTCGCTGTTCACGGCCACGCTGCGCATGCGGCGACCGTTGGCGTAGTAGCGCAGCCGCTGCCCCTCACCGCCGAGGACCTCGGTGCGCAGCGTGGCGGTGGCCGAAGCCAGCGTGCCACCGAAGGTGACGCTTTGGTTGCCCGCCGTGGCTGTCATGCGCAACTCGGGGCTGTCGTCGACGCCGCGGGTGCGGATGTAGGCGCGGCCGGCGCGCAGCGCCGCGAACAGCGCGTCGCGGCTGAGTTCGTCCAGCTGTACGGCCGTGGCGGAACTGCCGTAGCCGATCCGATCACGTACGGCTTCAGCTTCCACGCCCTTGGAGTCGGAACCGGAGACGGCGGTGATGCGGTGGCCGGCGAGCAGCTTCTCCTCCCACAGATCGATGGCGCTCTGCATGAAGGGATTCTCGATGCCCACCGGCAGCGGCAGGCCGATGTCCTCGGCCTGGGTGATGACGGGGCCGGTCAGCACCTCGATGGTGTCGACCGCGTCCCAGTCGATCTCGTCGCCCAGCTGGAAGAAGCAGCCACGGCAGAGGTTCTCGAACAGCGGTGGCGGGAAGAAGGTGGGATGGCTGATCTGGAACAGCGCGCCCATGGCCCGCGCCTTCTTCTGGATGTCACCCAGGCTGACGTCTTCAAAACCCTGGCGATACTCGTAGAGGCCAGGCGTTTCGCCGTGGGTATTGGCGTGGCCGAAGTAGGTGATGATCTCCCGCCCCGGCACGATGAGCAGATCCCGATGGGCGCGCGCCACCGAGCCGAGCGTCTTCCAATGCTGTCCGGTGACGTACTCGGTCACCATCAGGAAGTCGAGGCCTGCGGCCCGCGACTGGGCGATGAAGTCCTCCCAGGATGGTCCGTTGGGCTGTGAGTGGAAGGCGTGCATGTGCAGGTCGCCGTGATACCAGCCCGGCTCGCCACGCGCGATGTGCGTGGCGTCTACCGGATCAGGCGCAGCGCTGCCAGCGGTGGCTTCTCCACTGCAACGGATCTCCAGTCGCCATTCGGCGCCTTGCGGCGATACCGCCGCCACGCCCAGTTCGGCATGCCACAGTCCAGATTCGATGGCGCCGGGCATGTAGCCGCGCTCGGCGGCATCGGCCTGAATGAAGACCGGCGGCTGGCCTTGGTCCAACCGGCCCTGTCGGGAGCCGCTCCAGCCCCGGAAGCCGTCGCGGATGCCGCGCTGGTCATACAGGCCGAGATCCAGCGTGGTGCCGGTCAGCGGCGTAGCCGGCAGACCGGCGCTTTCCTGCCAGCCGTAAGCCAGCTCGATGCGCGTTGTGCCCGGCGCCACATCGAAGGGCTGCAGGCGGTACTGCTTGGCATCGCTGCGCGCCACCGTGCCGGTGAACGCCAGCGTATCGCCTCCCGGCACACACACCGCGTCGGTCTGCGGCTCGAAGGGGGTGGGTGCCGGCGCGCTACTGCCGCAGCCGAGCAGGGCCAGGCTGGGCAGGGTGAGGACGAGCGCGCGCAGGTGCACGGGCAGAGCGTGGAAGGGCGTCATGCGCGGAGTATGGCAGCGGCGTATTGCGTCGCGATGGTGCGCGCCGGGCGCAGCGCGGCTGGATCCAGCGAATTGGGCTCGGCCGCAGTGACCGGCGAGTCGGCGCCCAGGGCGCTCAGCCCGGCGGCCACTGGAATTCGCGGCCGGCGAGCACGTGTAGATGCAGGTGAAACACCGTCTGCCCCACATCGGCGCCATTGTTGACGACGAGGCGGAAGGCGTCACCCACGCCTTCATCCTGGGCGACTTTGGCTGCCGTGCGCATCAGGTGACCGAGCAGCGCCTGATCCTCGTCGCTGGCGTCCACCAGACGCGGGATCGGTTTGCGCGGCACGACCAGGATGTGCGTCGGCGCGCCGGGGTTGACGTCGCGGAAGGCGGCGCAGTGGTCGTCTTCGTAGACGATCGTGCCGGGTATGTCGCGGTCGATGATCTTCTGAAAGAGGGTCTTGCCCTCGCTGGCTTTTGACATGGTGATGGTGGTCGTGTTTCAAGAGGCGGACGGGTGGGCGTGGCTTTTGCGCCAGCCCGAGGCGTTACCATACCGAGTCTTTCCGCACCACTCCGATTCATGTCGCCATCCGCCAGCGTGCAGCCGATCGAGCCGGGCGAAGCCTATCGTCGGCTGCTCGGTTATCTCCGTCCCTTGGTCGTGCCTTTTGCGCTGGCGATTCTCGCCATGGCGCTCTTTGCCGCCTCCAACGTCAGCTTCATCAGCATGATGAAGCCGCTGCTGGATGAGAGCTTCGTCGCCAAGAACCGCTCCGAGGTGATGTGGATTCCGTTGGCCATCATCGGCCTCTTCCTGCTGCGCGGCGTCTCCAACTTTGGTTCGGTCTATGGCATGGCCTATGTCGCGCGCGGCGTGATCCGCGACCTGCGCCAGGATTTGTTCGACCATCTCATCCGCCTGCCGGTGCGCTTCTACGATCACAACAGCCCGGGGCAGCTGCTCACTCGGCTGACCTACCATGTCGAGCAGGTGGCGGAATCCATCAGTACTGCCTTCACCTCGATCATCAAGGAGGGGCTGACCGTCATCGGCCTGCTCGGCCTGATGCTGTATCTGGAATGGCGTCTGACGCTGTTCACGCTCGTGATCGCGCCCATCGCTGCGGTGATCATCAACTATGTCACCAAGCGCTTCCGGCGCATCTCAACGCGCATCCAGAATTCCGTGGGTGGATTGAATCATGTGGCGGAGGAGGTGATCCAGGGCCAGCGCACGATGAAGATCTACGGTGGCGAGGACTTCGAGCGTAAGCACTTCCTCACCGCCAATCGCCAGAACCGCAGTCTCGCCATCAAGCTGGCTGCTACCCGCGCCATGAGCACCAGCCTGATTCAGGTGCTGGCCGCCTTCGCGCTGTCGGCGATCATCTACTACGCGACCACGCCCGAGATGATCGAATCGTTGACGCCGGGCACCTTTGTGGCCTACCTCGGGGCCATGCTGTCGCTGATGAACCCGATCAAGGCGCTGACCCGGGTCAACGAGAAGATCCAGCAGGGCATCGCCGCGGCCCAGGAAATCTTCGGCATGCTCGAAGCGGAGCGTGAAACCGATGAAGGCGGCATCGATCCCGGGCGGGTCAAAGGGGCGCTGCGCTTCAACCAGGTCAGCTTCCACTATCCGGATCACGAAGAGATGGTGCTGCAGGACATCAGCATCGAGATTCCTGCGGGCGCCACGGTGGCTTTCGTCGGCCGCTCCGGCTCGGGCAAATCCACGCTGTTGTCCCTGCTGCCGCGCTTCTACGAGCCAGCGTCGGGCAACATCGAACTGGACGGGCGCGATCTGCGCGCGTATCGCCGCGAAGCCCTGCGCCGGCAGATGGCCATGGTCGACCAGCAGGTGCGGCTGTTCAACGCCTCCATCGCCGACAACATCGCCTACGGCATGGAGCCTCGCCCCAGCGACGCCGAGATTCGCGCCGCTGCGGAGGACGCCTATGCCTGGGAGTTCATTGAACGTCTGCCGCAGGGCCTGAATACGCCGGTAGGCAGCAATGGCGTACTGCTGTCCGGTGGCCAGCGCCAGCGCCTGGCGATCGCGCGCGCGCTGCTCAAGGACGCGCCGTTGCTGCTGCTCGACGAAGCCACTTCGGCGCTCGATACCGAGTCGGAGCGCTACATCCAGGGCGCCCTGGAACGCCTGATGCGTGACCGCACCACGCTGGTCATTGCGCACCGTCTGTCCACGGTGCGGGATGCCGATCTGATCGTGGCGATGAGCCAAGGAAGAGTGTGCGAGATCGGTACGCACGAGGAACTGCTCGCGCGCGACGGCATCTACGCCGGATTGCACGCCATGCAATTCCGCGAAGAGAGCGAACGCCATAGCGACGACGCAGAGGGCATCACGACGTGACCCTGCGCGCGCGGCTGGAGCGCGCGCTCAACGCGCGTTGGTACAGCGAGCGACCGCCATCCGCCTGGCTGCGTCCGCTGGCCCTCCTCTATGGGCGCGTCGCGGATCAGCGCGCCCGCCGCCATCGCGCCATTGCGGAGGCCTTGCCGGTACCCGTGATCGTGGTGGGCAACCTCACCAGCGGCGGTGCCGGCAAGACGCCTGTGACCATCGCACTGGTCGAGGCGGCGCAGGCGATGGGTCTAGGCGTAGGCGTCGTCAGCCGCGGCTATGGCGCGGCGGTATCCACACCGCTGCCCGTGGATGGCGCCACCAGCGCGGACACTGTGGGCGATGAACCCCTGTTGATCGCCCGGCGCACCGGTGTCCCGGTCTGCGTCGCGCGCGAGCGCAGCCGTGCTGTGGCCTGGCTGACCGCGCACCACGCCCTTGATCTCGTCATTGCCGACGACGGCCTGCAGCACTACCGCATACCACGCAGCGCGGAGATCTGTGTCGTGGATGGCCGCCGCGGCCTGGGCAATGGCTGGCGCTTGCCGGCCGGGCCGCTGCGCGAGCCGGAGGCAAGGCTGGCGCATTGCGATCTGGTGGTGGTGAATGGGCCGGGGGCGGCCGGCGAAGCCCTGGCGCGGACCTGGAATGGTTTGCATTTTGATCTGTCGCTGGAACGCGCGGTGCGTCTCACAGACGGGCAGTCCAAAGCCCTGGAGGACTTTCGTGGGCAGCGGGTACGGGCCACCGCCGGCATCGGCCACCCGGCGCGATTCTTCGAGGCCTTGCGTGCTGTGGGCCTGGAGGTTGAGGACCATCCACTGGGTGATCACGAGGTGGTGCCGGAGGCGATCTTGGCGCTGGCCGAGCACGGCCCGCTGTTGATGACCGAGAAGGACGCGGTCAAACTTGCCCCCCCGCTGCGCTCGCAGTGCTTTGCAGTACCCGTAACATTGCGCTGGCGGGACGCCGGCGCCAGCCGCATCGATGCGCTGATCCGCCGTGTCGCGGGGCGCGCGGCGGTTCCTTCCTGACTCCTTTTTTCGAGGTTCGCAGCATGGACAAGCAACTGCTCGACATTCTGGTGTGTCCGGTCACCGGCGCCAGCCTGGTATGGCGCGAGGGCGACCAGGAATTGTGGTCGCGGGCCGCGCGGCTGGCCTATCCGGTGCGCGATGGCATTCCGGTCATGCTGGAGGAAGAGGCGCGGCCGCTTGGCGACGAAGAGCTGGCGCAGATCCGGGACTGATCCATGGCGCAGCCGACCTTCGATGTCGTGATCCCGGCGCGGCTTGGCTCCACACGTCTGCCGGGCAAGGTGCTGGCTGATATCCACGGCAAGCCCCTGATCGCGCATGTGGTCGACCGGGCGCGCGAGGCGGGCGCGCGTGACATCGTGGTGGCAACAGATTCCGAACGGGTGTGCGAGGCCTGTCACGCCATCGGCGCGGACGTGCAGCTGACCTCGCCGCTGCACCACAGCGGGACCGACCGTGTGCACGAGGTGGCCACTGCCCGCCGCTGGGACGACAAACGGTTGGTGGTGAATCTGCAGGGAGACGAGCCGATGATGCCGGCGTCGGTGATCGCCGCCTGCGCGCGACGGCTGGCCGAGGATCCCGAGGCAGACATCGCGACCTGCGCGCACCGCATCGAAGCGGTGGAGGATTTTGTGCGGCCGAACGTCGTCAAGGTGGTGTGCGACGTGCATGGGCGAGCGCTGTATTTTTCGCGCGCGCGCATTCCCTTTCCGCGCGACGGCGACGACGGCACCCTGCCCAAGGGTGCGCTTCGCCACATCGGTCTTTACGGCTATCGTGTCGCCGCGCTGCGGCGTTTCGCCAGTTTGCAGCCGGGCACGCTGGAATCCTGCGAGTCGTTGGAGCAGTTGCGCGCGCTGGAGCAGGGGATGCGACTGACGGTTGCGGTCGTGGACGAAGCCCCCGGCCGCGGGATCGACGCCCAGGAAGATCTGGACGCCGTCCGCGCACTCATGCGAGCCGCCGCAGAGGGCGGCTGAAGCGCTTCAGCCTTCGCTCTGCTCGCGCTTGCCGTTGCTTTTCGGCAACAGCTTTTCCTCGTTTTCGCGGCCGAGATTCTTGAGGAATTCGCGGCGCACGGTGCGCCAGATCGGCACGTGCTCTTCGGCCAGCTCGCGCAGCTGGTAGAAGGGTTGCTCGGCGCGGCCAAGCATGCCGCGCAACTGATCGGCGAACTGCTGCTGCTTCTCCAGAAACATCTGCATCGAGAGTTCCAGGTAGCGGCTGATGGTGCCCTGCATCGGGTCGCCATAGAAGCGGATGATGTGCTTGAGCAGATCGGTCTGGAAGATCGGGTCGCCACCCTGTTCCTGCTCGGAGATCACCTGCAGCAGGATCGAGCGCGTGATGTCCTCATGCGTTCGCTTGTCGATGACCTGGAACGAACGGTTGTCGAGTACCAGCTGACGAACCTCTTCCAGCGTGATGTACCGACTGATGGCCGTGTCGTAAAGGCGCCGATTCGGGTACTTCTTGATGATGCGCGCTTCACTCATGATGGTCGCTGCCGCAGGGATTGTTGCGGTGCATTATAGAGTGCTGTGCAAAAAACGCACCCCTGTCCATCGCTCCCTCATTGCGCGCCCTCGCTGGTCACGTCGGCCCGCAGCAATAGCGCGGCGTTGCGCTGCCTCCAAAACTCCACCGCCGTCTGCAATACGATCTCCGGCGCTGCGCCTGCGCGCGTCAAATGCTGCGGGATGCCAAGCCACCCCAGACACTGTTTCAGATTGGCGGTTGCCTGCGTAGGGTCGATGGCGCGCGCGTGGTTCTGCTTCGACAGCTTGGCGCCATCGTTACGCAGCACGAGAGGGCCGTGCCGGCTGCGCGGCGGGAGGTGGCCGAGGCAATGCAGCACATGCCAGTGCACCGGTGTTGCTGCCAGCAGATCAGCGCCGCGCACCACGTGGGTGATGGCCATCTGCGCTTCATCCACCGCACAGGCCAGCGCGTAGCCGTAGATGCCGTCGCGACGGCGCAGCACCACATCACCGATGTCGTGCTGCCAGTCGTAGCGTTGCTTTCCGCGCCAGTCATCCTCGACGTGGACAGCGCCATCGGGGACGCGCATGCGAATGGCGGCGGCCCCGGTCGTTTCCGTTGCCGTGGAGATGACGCGGCTGCGGCAGGTGCCGGGGTACACGGGCCCGAAGGCGCCGCTGGCGGCCGCGCTGCGCAGCGCCTTGCGCGTACAGGTGCACGCGAAACAATGCCCTTGTGCGCACAGTTGCTGCACGGCGTCCGCATAGTGATCCAGCGCCTGCGACTGGTAGTAGACCGGCCCATCCCAATGCAGCCCGTGCGCGCGCAATTGCTGCAGGATGCACTGGGTGTGCTGCGGGCTGCAGCGCGCCGTGTCGAGATCGTCGATGCGCAACAGCCAAGCGCCGTTGTGAGCGCGCGCATCCAGCCAGCTCAGCACAGCGGTAAGCAGCGAGCCCATATGCAAGGGGCCGGACGGAGTCGGTGCGAAGCGACCACGATAAGGGGACAAACTTGTCATGGCTGCATGGTAGGCACCCCTGCCGATTCAGGCACGCACAGTGATAAGCTTATCCAGGAGATGAAGACTTGCACGGCAAGCGTTGAAAACCTGCACCCGGCCGCCGTCAACCGGTCGCTGCCGGAGTAGCTGTTGTGCTGCGCGCCATCTGCTTTGATCTCGACGGAACCCTGGCAGATACCGAACGTCTTGGTCATCGCCCCGCCTATAACCGCGCCTTTCAGGAAGCCGGCCTGTCGTGGCGGTGGGGGCCGAAGCTGTATCGCGATCTGTTGCGCCATCCCGGCGGGGGTCGCGACCGGCTTCGGCATTATCTCTCGACCTACCAGCCGGACTGGCCTGAGGATGCCGAGGTCGACCCGGACAACCCGGAAGCGCTCATCCAGGATCTGCATACGCGTAAGGCCGCGCATTTTCGGGCATTGGTGCAGGATGGAGAAGTCCCGCTGCGCGCAGGGGTGGCGCGGCTGCTGAACGAGGCAGGCGCTGTTGGCATCCAGCTCGCCATTGTGAGCAATGCCAGCCGGGCCACCGTGGCGGCCGTGCTTGAGCACAGCATCGGCAGCAGCCTGCAGGACCGTCTGGATCTGGTGTTGTGCGGCGACGAAGGCTTCGCCAAGAAGCCCGAGCCGGATCTTTACCTCGAAGCGCTGCGCCGGCTGGCGGTGGATCCGCTGGAGGCAGTGGCGGTGGAGGATTCGCACCTCGGTCTGAGTGCCGCGCTGACCGCGAATATGGCCACCGTGGTTACGCTGAACGCAACCACGCGCGATGAAGATTTCTCCGGTGCCGAGCTCATCGTCGATAGCCTCGGCGAACCCGATGCGCCCACCACCTCAGCCAATCCGCCGCTGAAGAACGGTGCCTGGGTGACCTTGGATGACCTGCGCGCAGTGCAAGCCCGTCACGCGGCAGAGGCGTGAGGCTGCCTCTCTCGCCGCCTGCTCAGGACGAGGCGGAGTGGTCGCCGCTGAAGAAGCCGCCGCTGAGTTCGTCGACCACGAACAACGGCCCGACCAGCAGAAACAGCATGTCCTTGGCAAAGGAGGGCTTGGCGCCTTCCACTTTGTGGCCGTAGAACTGCACCACCCACGCCGCCACCCAGACGATGAGGCTGGTCCATAGCAGCGACAGCGGGCTCTGATCGACGGCCACGATGATGGCGACGCTTGCGGCAAACCAGCCCGTGATGACCAAGGTCGGGCGCAACCCCATCAAGAAATAGAAGACGGAGGCGAGGGCGCTTCCGATGGTGGCGCCATTGATCCAGTAGGCCAGCGATGGCTCCAAGCCCATCCATGCGCCCAGGGGCAGGCACCAGGCAAGCCCCAGCGTCGCCACAAAGATCAAGGGCACGCACACGAAGTGGATTTTCTGGTTCAGTGGATTACGGTGGCTCTGACCGTACTCGTCAAGATACTGTTCAAGCGTCTGCATGTGTGCTCCTGCAACAGCAGTGGATGCCGGCATGCTAGGACGCGACCCGGAGGTGCGTCAGTCGTTGATTTTGCTTAAGTGTTTATGACGAATTTGGGTCAGGTGCCGGGCGTCATGCCGGCTCCGGTGGGGTCTACGTGCCATGCGGGCGGCGGCAGCGCACCCTGCCAGCCTTCGGCCTTATGCTCACCGGAAACGTGGGTGTATACGCCGCCCCGCACATTGAACACCGCCGTCAGCCGCATGAATCGGGGGGAGATCGCGGCAACGAGGTCATCGAGGATCCTGTTCGTCACGGCCTCGTGGAAGTGGCCCTCATCGCGGAAGGACCAGACGTAGAGCTTGAGCGCTTTCAGTTCCACGCACAGGCGATCCGGGATGTACTCCAGATACAGCGTTCCGAAATCCGGCTGCCCCGTTTTCGGGCACAGACAGGTGAACTCGGGAATCCGCATGCGCACGCAGAAATCGCGCTCGGGACGGGGGTTCTCAAAGCTTTCCAGCTCGCGGGTGGGGCGCGTGGTCATGTTCAATCCGGTAGGGGCGGGGCCGCCAAGCAGGGGCCATCGTCGCAATATCTTAAACTAGGGTTACAAGGGCGCCGGGAGGATTCCTCGGCCGTCCATCATTTTCCCGTGCTGCTGCGCTACAGGCCGGATGCGTCTTTCCCAGATCAAAGTTGCGGGCTTCAAGTCCTTCGTTGACGCCACCTCCTTGCCGCTGCCGTCCAATCTGACGGCCGTGGTGGGGCCGAATGGCTGCGGCAAGTCGAACATCATCGACGCCGTGCGCTGGGTGCTGGGGGAATCCAGCATGAAGACGCTTCGGTCTTCGTCCTCCGAAGATGTCATCTTCAACGGCTCGCGCTCACGCAAGCCGGTGGGACGCGCCTCGGTTGAGCTGACCTTCGATAACAGCGACCAGACCCTGCAGGGCCCATACGCGCACTACAACGAGGTCTCCGTCCGGCGCGAGCTGACCCGCGACGGGCAGTCGCAGTATTTCCTCAACGGTAGTAAGTGCCTGCGGCGCGATGTGGTTGACCTCTTCCTCGGTACCGGCCTGGGCGCGCGCTCCGGCTACGCCATCATCGAGCAGGGCATGGTCTCGCGCATGATCGAGGCCAAGCCGGAAGAACTGCGCCAGTGGCTGGAGGAAGCCGCCGGCATTTCGCGCTATCGCGAGCGTCGGCGCGAGACCGAATCCCGCATCCGGAGCACGCGCGAGAACCTGTCGCGCGTCAACGATCTGCACGGCGAGGTGGAGGCGCGCGCCAAGGCGCTGGAGCGCCAGGCCGAGAACGCGCGCAAGTACAAGCAGTACCGCGAGGAAGAGTCCAAGCTCAAAGTGGAGATTCACTTCCTCAACACGCGCGATACCGAAGCCCAGTGTGAGGCCGCCAAGCAGCAGGCCGCCACCTGCGACAGCGCGCAGCAACGCGCCCGCACCACGCTCAATACCAGTCGGGAGGCCCGGCTGCGCGCCGAGGTCGAGCTGGAATCCGCGCGCAACGCCTTCAACGCGGCGCAAAGCGCGCATTACAGCGCCGAGGCGGAGTACGCCCGCGCTGAACAGGGTTTGCGTCATGCCCGCCAGCTGGCGGACATGCGCGACCGCGAGATTGCCTCACTGGGCAGCGAGCGCGACAAGGCCCAGCAGGAACACCAGACGGCCGTCGACGCCGCGCAGGCCGCCGCCCAGCGCGAGCAGCAGCTCAACGCGCAGTTGGAGCAGACCACCACCCGCCTGAAAGACGCGCAGCAGGCGCTGAGCCATGCCGAACAGATGGTGGAAACCCACGGCCAGGCCTTGCAGACGCACGACGCGCAGAGCCGCGAGCCGCTACAGGAACTGGCCGGGGAGCGCGCCCGCCTGCGCGAGCGCGAACAGACGCTCCAACAGCTCGCCAAACGCGTGGAACGCCTGGAGGCCGAGCTTCAGGCCACGCCGGAGCCCGACCGCAACAACCTTGAAGCCGCTCAGACCGCGACCCGGCAGGCCGCCACCGCGCTGGAAGAAGCGCGTGCCGTGGCCGAGAGCGCCGAACACAAGGCCGA
>JALEHA010000179.1 GCA_022763315.1 Algiphilus sp. | reverse complement strand
CGCGCCCCCGGCGCAGGCGCGCAAGGCGTGCCTGCGCCGGGGCCGAGCCCCCCGCCGCCGCCCCCACCAGCACGGCCTGTTCGGCGGCCAGGGCGGGCGCGCCCATGGCCTCGAGCATGCGCCGCGTGTACAGGCCGCGCTGCGTGGGCAGCCAGCCCCCGGCCAGACCGACGGCTTCTTCGGCCTGGCGCAGGCGCCGCGCCAGCCCGGCACGGTCGCCGGTCTCGATCATGCGCAGCAGCGCGTCGGCGGGTCCTTCGGCGGGCGCGGCGCGCTCGGGCGCCGCGCCGTCCTTCGCTTCTCCGGCTTCGGGATGGAACAGGGCGAAGGTGAAGAAGCGCTCGAAGACCTGGTCGAAGAGCGCGCGTTGCTCGGCGGTTTTGGCCAGCGTGGCTCCCAGCGCCTCGCGCAGCCGGCCGCGGTCATCGGGGCCGACCAGCACGGCGGCCTGGTAGGCATCCAGGCGCTCGGAGAGCCCGGACTCCAGGCCGCTGCCGCGCAGCGCCCGGAGAAACTCTTCAAGCGTGCGCTGCACGGCGGGCGCTCTCGCGGGCCGCCTGCAGCACCTGCGGCAGCGCGGCGGTGGCGGTGGTCACGTCCTCCTCGTGCTTGAGCAGGGCGGCCAGGGTGTCGCGCACCAGATCCTCCCCCAGCTCGCCGGCGTTGAGCAGGAGCAGCGTGCGCGCCCAATCCAGCGTCTCGCTGACGGCCGGCAGCTTCTTCAGATCCAGGCCGCGCAGGCCCTGGACGAAGGCCACCAGGCTGTCGCCGAGCCGCTCCGGCAGCTCGGGGAAGCGCAGCCGCAGGATGCGCCGCTCCACCGCAGGCTCGGGATAGTCGATATGCAGGTGCAGGCAGCGGCGGCGCAGCGCATCGGACAGCTCGCGCGCAGCGTTGCTGGTCAGCAGCACCATCGGCCGGGTGACGGCGGCCAGCGTGCCCAGCTCCGGGACGGACACCTGGTAGTCGGACAGCACTTCCAGCAGAAAGGCTTCGAATTCCGGATCGGCCTTGTCGATCTCGTCGATCAGCAGCACGCAGCCCTGAGGCTCGCGCAGCGCTCGCAGCAACGGCCGGGGCTCGAGAAAGGCCTCGGAATAGAACAGATCGTCGTGCGCCAGCAGCCGCTCCATGGCCTGATCGAGCGACCCCGCCTCCGCCATCAGCTCGCCCAGCTTGTCGCGCAGCAACTGGGTGTAGAGCAGCTGCTTGCCGTACTTCCATTCGTACAGGGCCTTGGCCTCGTCCAGACCTTCATAGCACTGCAGGCGCACCAGCGGGATGCCGAGCATCCCGGTCAGCGCATTGGCCAGCTCCGTCTTGCCGACGCCCGCAGGTCCTTCTACCAACAGGGGTTTTTCCAGATGCATGCCGAGGTAGACCGCCGTGGCAATGCGTGCGCAGGCGACGTACTGCTGCTCGGCAAGGCCGGCGACGATGGCCTCGGGCGCCTCGAATCGCGGCGCATGCAGGGTCTTCATCCCGCGTGCCTCCTACTCCTAGTGGCCGACCGGTGGCCGGTTCGGGGAATGTTCGTGAAAGGGCGGAAGCCATACCCGCGTCTCCGAGCCGGCACGCAGAACGCCGAAGACGCGCCGCAGCCTGCCCAAACGGCCGGGCCGCATCGGCACCCCAGACCGTACACCCAAACATCATGGATCTCGCGCGACATAACGGCTCCCTCGCCCACCGCCCCCATTCGCGGGTTGCCCCCATCCGCCCGCGCGGAGGAGAACTGGCAGACATCACGCTATGCGTGACTCACATGGACCCGGCACAGAAGCCGGAAAGGCTTGCGCTCATGTGCGGCTACATGGCAATCTAACATTCGTTAGGTCACATCGCAAGCAATCACAGCACGTGGAGGAGCAATCGTGTTCATTACCCAGACCCTGCGCCGGGCGGTCCAGATCAACGCCAGGGGCACCGCCACCATCTTCGGCGAGCGCCGGCAGACCTGGCAGCAGTTCCAGGAGCGCGTCGCGCGGCTGGCGGGGGCGCTCAAGGAGCTCAACGTCGGGGCCGCGGACCGCGTCGCCATCCTGTCGCTCAACAGCGACCGCTACCTCGAGTACCTCTACGGCGTGGCCTGGGCAGGCGCTGCATGCAACCCGATCAACATCCGCCTCGCGCCCCCCGAGATCGCCTACACACTGGAAGACTCCGGGAGCGCGGTGCTGCTGATCGACGACGCCTTCTCCCAGATGTTGCCCGCCCTGCGGCCGCTGCTCACGGCCGTCCAGCATGTGATCTTCATCGGCGACGGCCCCTGCCCCGAGGGCTGTCTCGATTACGAGCGACTGCTCGCGCAGAGCGCCCCCGTGCCGGACGCCGACGCCGGCGGGGACGATCTTGCCGGCCTGTTCTACACGGGCGGCACCACCGGCAAGTCCAAGGGCGTCATGCTCTCGCACGACAACATCGTCTACAACGCGCTCAACGTGCTACCAGCCCTGGGTTACGACGACCAGTCGGTCTACCTGCACGCGGCGCCGATGTTCCACCTTGCGGACATGGCCAACACCTTCGCGGTAACGATGGGCGCCGGCACGCACGTCGCCGTGCCGCGCTTCGATGTCGAGGCCGTGCTAGCCTCGGCCTCAAGGCACCGGGTCACGCACATGTTGCTGGTGCCGACCATGGTCAACCTCCTGGTGAGCTCCAGCCGCATCGACGACTATGATCTCGCCAGCGTGAAGCGACTGATGTACGGCGCCTCGCCCATGCCCGAGGCGGTGCTCAAGAAGGCAATGACGCTGTTGCCCGGCGTCGAGTTCGCACAGGGGTATGGTCAGACCGAGGCAGCGCCGGTCATCACCTTCCTGGAACCACGCTTTCACGTCGAGGGCGGAGCCAAGCTCACCAGTGCCGGGCGTCCCGCCTACGGCGTCGAAGTCATTGTCGTGGATGACGAGGACCGCGAGCTGCCGCGCGGTCAGGCTGGCGAGGTCTGCGCGCGCGGCATGAATGTCATGCAGGGTTACTGGGGGCTCAAGGAACAGACCGAGCAGACCCTGCGCAACGGCTGGCTGCACACCGGCGATATCGGCTACATGGACGAGGACGGTTTCGTCCACATCGTGGATCGTGCCAAGGACATGATCATCACCGGCGGGGAGAACGTGTTCAGCGTCGAGGTCGAGGGCGCGATCTACGAGCACCCCGGCGTCCAGGAATGCGCGGTGATCGGCGTGCCCAGCGAGCAGTGGGGCGAAGCGGTGCATGCGGTGGTCGTGCCCAAGCCGGATGTTTCACTGACCGCTGAAGAGATCATCGAGCATTGCCGCCAGCGTATCGCCGGCTACAAGCTGCCGCGCAGCGTATCCTTCCGGAGCGAGCCGCTACCCGTCAGCGGCGCCGGAAAGATCCTGAAGACCGAGCTGCGCAAGCCGTACTGGGAAGAACACAATCGGCAGGTGAGCTGAGCAGGGGTGCTCAAGGGGGCGGGCCGCTCCCGGCGGCAGGCCGGCGAGCCTCATGCACGGTCTCGCGCATGTGGGAGCGGGCGTTGTCCACGCCCATCGCGTCGGTGGTCTCGGCGGAGCACTTGTAGCGCCCGCCGACACGGCCAGGAGGGAGGCTAGCCCCCGCTCAGTGCTTCGAGGGCCTCCAGCTTGCGCAAGCTAAGCAGCCCCGGCCGGAAACCAGCACCACCCGCTCGATGGAACAGTTCTGCATGACCCGCTCGATCCCTGCCACCAGGGGCGACTGCGGCGCCATTTGCGCTACTTCCTCAAGGGAGCCCGCTTCCGCGCGCACGTACGCGAACGCTCCAAGCCGGCGTCGCAAGACCGAGCTGTTTCATGCAGGGCGTCCCGGACGATGGTCAGGTTCAGCGGAAGCAGCAGGCGGAGCAGCGCGGCTTCTGCGGTGTTTCCCAGGTGCGCGGCGCATCCAGCCAAGACGAGAATGCCTTGGCTGGATTCACTGCGGGGAGAGGATGAGCAGTGCCCGGACAGCGGCTCGATCAATTGCAGGTACCAAAAAGAGGGAAGCCGTTCGATCAGGCAACCCGCACGCTATCGCTTCCTGAAACCGGGTTCATAGGGATGCTGCGGCATCCATCGTGAACCGGCCGCGTGCAGCATGCCCCACCGGTTTCCGGTATTCGGAAGAAGCGTTCCTCGCAAGGGGCGTCGCGGGTTCTGGGCAGCGCCTGTTCAGCGGAGCACAACGCCGTCGACGACACCGGTGTATTGCTCACGCAATACGTTCTTGAGCACCTTGCCCGTGGCATTGCGCGGTAATTCGTCGGCAAAGTGCACCTCGCGGGGGCACTTGAAGTGCGCCAGTCGCTCACGACACCAAGTGATGAGTTCTTCCGCTTCCGGCGCCTGCCCGCCTGAGGGGTCGACCACCACGACGGCGACCACGCGCTCACCCCATTTCGGATCATGACCACCGATGATGGCGGCATCGAGAACGCCTGGATGCTTGAACAACACTTGTTCGACCTCGATGGGATAAACATTCTCGCCACCGGAGATGATCATGTCCTTCTTGCGGTCAACTAGGGTGATGTAGCCTTCCTCGTCCATTCGGCCGAGATCCCCGGTGTGGAACCAGCCGCTGCGGAAGGCTTCGCCGGTGGCCTCCGGGCGCATCCAGTAGCCGGCGAAGACGTTGGGGCCGCGCACCACGAGCTCGCCGACGGTGTCGGTCGAGACGGGACGATCATGGTCGTCGACGATGCGGGCATCAACGTGCACGGCCACCCGCCCTATCGTACCGGCCTTGCTCGTCGCGTGGGCCGCGTCGAGGATGGACACCAGCGGTGCGGTTTCGGTCATGCCGAAACCCTCGATGAACGGGACGCCTCGCTGATTCAGGAACTCGATCATCGGCAACGGGCACGGTGCGCCACCGCCCATGGCCAGTTCCAGGAAGGACAGATCGTAGGTGTCGAAGTCCGGCACCTGCGTGATCGCGGCCCACATCGCCGGCACCATGAACTGGACCGTCGCGCGGTGCTCGGCCATGGTCCCGAGCGTGCCGACTGGATCGAAGCTGGGCAGAATCACGTTCTTGCCCCCGACGTAGAGCAGCGGCAGCGTATGCACTCCGAGTCCGCCAATGTGGAACATCGGCGCGACCGTGACCGTCACATCGCGCGAGGACAGCCCGCGCTCGGTACCGAGCACGTTGATCGCGTTCCAGAGCAGATTGTCGTGGGTGAGCATGGCCCCCTTGGGACGCCCGGTGGTCCCCGAGGTGTACATCAACATCGCGGTGTCGTCTCCGGCGACGCGCCCCGCAGAAAAATCCACCGATCCGTTCACCAGCAGTTCCTCGTAGGCGTGGCTGCCCTCGTATCCGCCATCGCCCACTTCAACCACATGGCGCACACGCACGTCGGGTTCGGCCAGGGCGTCGCGCACAATGCCCGCAAACGGACCGTTGAAAGCGAGCACATGGGCACCGGAATCGCCGAGAATGTAGCCCACCTCGGCAGCGGACAAGCGAACGTTAATGGGCACCAGGATCGCGCCGAGCTTCGCGCAAGCCAGCAAGGACTCAAGGAACTCCACCGAGTTGACCATCAACACGGCCACCCGATCGCCCTTGCGCACGCCGAGCGCGACCAGGGCCGAGGCGAGCTGACTGGTCCGCCGCTCGGCGTCCGCGTAGGTGAAACTGCGTTCACCCGCCACGAAGGCGGTTGCGTTGCCTTGCAGAAAGGCGCGCTTGGTGACCCAAGCGCCGATTCCTCGGTTCATTGCGTTTCTCCGTTTTATCGGGTTCGGCAGCAGTCCTGGTACCGATCGCGCAGGACATGCTTCTGGATCGTCCCTGTGGCAATGCAGTGCATTTTCGCCGACTAGCTAGCCGGCCTCGGGCACCTTGAATCCGGGCAGTCGGCCACGGATGCATCGAATGCGCGCCACGAAGCCGACGCGGTCAACGCCGCTCCCGCGCCCGGCGCGATGACCGCGTCGAGGGGCGAAACACGACTTGCCTGAGCCCGCGATGAGATCTCCACCAGCACCCCGACGGTCGGTCGGGACGGTAACGAACTGACGTTCGGCCGACAACCATAACCGAAGCATAAGGACCCTTTTCCTCGCCCGTCAAAGTTGCCGACCTCGCGGGGTGACTCGATTCGGTTGCCGGCAATGGCGATATAGCGATGCTGCTCGCTCTCATCGAGCAGATCAACCTGGACAGGCCGACGCAGCCGATCAGCCGGAGAGCCGTGTCGTCGTGTTCACCCAGTGCACCGTCTCGGCAATCTTCTCCGCAGCGGGGCGGTGACCGGCAGTCCATTCCCCGATCCGCGATCTCGCGCTCGCGCGGGTCGGCCATCGCCGCATGCATCCGCACCAAGCGCATCCCTGCCAAGGTCGCCTCGGAGGTGGCGCACCGGCACTTGCATTCGGGCCGTTGAAGCGCTACCTTTTTGCGTAGTGCAGCCCCGCACACCGTGAAGTTTGACCCGCAACTGGAGGCTCATGATGGCACTTGCGAATCGAAAGATCGGCTACGACGAGGTGGAACCGCGCGACCTGCGCTTCAATCTGGGCAGGGACCAGGTTCCACGCTACTGGATCAACGGTGATCCCTGGACCACCCACTTCTTCAATTCCATCATGGCTGCGGTGCCGGACGGCGAGCGCTGGGTCATGCAGTGCGTGCGACGCAGTCTCACCCTGCTCAAGGACGAGACCGTGCGCAAGGCCGGCATCGCCTTCATCAAGCAGGAGCACTACCACGCGCGCGAGCACGACGACATGAATCAGGCGCTGATCCAGCAGGGCGTGCCGCTGGATGTGGTAGAGGCCAACTTCAAGCGGATCCGCGCCATGCTGGAAAGGCTCACACCGCCGAGCATGCATCTTTCCATGATGGCGTCCTTCGAGCATTTCACTGCCACCATCGCGGCGGTCTTCATCGATCACCCCGAGATGCTCGACGACTCCGATCCGCAGATCGCGGCGATGCTGTTCTGGCATTTCGTCGAGGAAACCGAGCACAAATCGGTGACCTTCGATGTATTCCAGGATGCGGTCGGCAGCTATCCGCAGCGGGTGCTCGGCATGCTGATCGCCAGCGCCCTCTTTCTGCCCCTGATCGAGGGCCACATGCTGTACCTCGCCTGGAAGGACGGGCAGCTGCGCAACTGGCGCTCGGCGCTGCGCTGCCTCGATACTCAGTTCGGTCGCAAGGGCGTGTTCACGCGCCTGCTGAGCCACTACTTCCCGTACTACGGCCCCAATTTCCATCCCTGGGACGCGGATAACCGCTCAAAAATCAGTCCCTGGAAGCAGGCTTTCGCTGCCACCGGGGACACGCTCGCTGCTTACGCCGGGTTCCGCGAGGCTGCGGGGCTGCCGGCGAGGTCAGATCTGGTCGAGCAGGCCGCGTAGAGTGGCGCAATGCTCGTCCCGACCGACCCTTTGTATATGGTGGTCGGCACAGGCAAAGAGGGCGCGACACCGCTGTGCCCGGTAGCCGGGACGGTCCGCCGAGCGTTGCGGTGTTCCTGCTGACGCCGGGTGTTTCCCCCGGAGCGTCCTGCGGACCTCGCCTTCCCAGCCCTCGGTCACCCGACATGAATAGAGTGAGAATATCGTGCAGCAACTACAGATTGTCGAAAACGTCGATCTTTCCCCAGACGAGATGTTCTCGCGGCTCGCCGACCATGAGAACCTCGGCAAGGTGCTCGGTTTGCCCGTCAAACGCACCCGCGATGGCGAAGGTGACGTCAACGGCCAAGCATCGGTTCGCACGCTCGGGTTATGGCCGCTGGACTTCGACGAAACGATCACGGCCTTCGAGCCGCCGCGACGCATCGACTACGCGATCACCCGCGGCTCTCCGCTGCGCAATCACCACGCGGTCATCCTGCTGTCCCCGAACGGCAGCGGCACCGAGGTCCGGTGGACAATCGACTTCGATAGCGCGATCCCCTTCACCAGCTGGCTGATCCGGCGTCTGATGCGTATCGCTCTGACACAGGGCATCCGCAAACTGGCCAGAACGACATGACAGCCTTGGCTCAGGTAAACTTCAAACGTCATTCATGATTGCCGCTCGGTAGCCTGATTCAATCATGGCCGAGAAAGCCACTTACCGCATGGCGGAACTTGTCAGCCGCAGTGGCGCCAGCCGCGAGACGGTGCGTTACTACATTCGCGAAGGCCTGCTGCCGCCGCCGCATCGCACCGCCCGGAACATGGCGTGGTATTCCGACCGCCACCTAGAGTTGATCAAGCTGATCCGCGTGCTGCAGGAGGAGCAGTTCCTTCCGCTCAAGGCCATCAAGTCGCTTCTCAACAACGACCAGGAATACCAGTTCACGCCGCGACAACGCGAGATTTTCGCCAGTGTTCTGGCCGAAATGGACTCGCAGTCTCGTCGCGACCTGCCGCGACCTGCCGGGCGTAAACTGGCTAGCGCGCTGGGGCTTAGCGATGAAGACTACGACCAGATAGTGGCCATGGGGCTCGTTCGCTCTGGCGACGATCCGCTGACGCGCGATGAAGAAGATCTGCTCCGTCAGTTCGCCGTTCTGCGGCAGAGTGGCATGACCCCTGAACGCGGCTTTTCGCCGCAACATATCGAGATCGTGCAGGCGGCCGCTGACCTCTTGTTCGATCAGGAGCTGCGCATGTTCCAGACCCTGCTCGACAATCTGCGCGACGACGAAATTCCGGGGATCATGGAACGCGTCGTCCCGGCTATCAACCGGATCTTCGGACTGCTGCATGCGCGCAAGCTTCGCGCCTTTGTCGCCCGGTATGCAGCCCAAGAGAGAGCCGATGCCTCTGAAGACGCTGGCGCCGCGGCCGGAAAATCGTCACCGCCCCGGTCATCCCGCAGGCGGCGTCGCTCGTCCTCCGCCGCCCGCGGCAGCTAGAGCTAGCTAGAGCGATTAAGAGGCGCGGGTCGCCTGGCTCAGCGCAGCGCCGCGATGCGTTGCACCCCCCGATCGGTCGCAGCGTAGAGCTGCCCCTTCCAGACCAGCAGCGCAGTGAAGGTCTCGTCCATCGTCACGCCGCCCGATCTCGCAGACAATTCAAGAGGTGACGGCTCCCTGCCCGCTTCAAGCACCATCACCTTCTCGCTCCTTCCAGCCGCCGCGACCTGCCCATTGCCGAGGCGCGCAAGGTCGAACAGCGGCTTTTCGACGCCCGCCGGCACAGCCTGCCACTGCGGCTCGGAGAGATCCTCGGTCCGGAAGGCGTTGCCCCGCATGCCCACCATCAGCAGCCCCCGTTGCCCCAGCGGCAGGGCGGCGTAGAGCGACCCCTCGTAGGGCCCGTCGAGAATCTCCCAGCGCCGGCCATCGGGCGAAGTGGCCACCAGCCCCATCTCGCCGACCAGCGCGAAGGTCCCGTTGCCGAGCTGCAGCAGATTGTACAAATGGACCCCGCGCTCACTGAGGGTGGGATCGGGCAGATCCGTCCAGGTTCTGCCGCCGTCCTCCGTGACCATGAACATCCCGAAGCCACCGACCGCGTAGCCCGTTGCCGCATCCGTGAACAGGACGTCCATGAACGGGTTGCCGTCGCCATTGCTGCCATAGGCCTGCACCGACCAGCTCTCCCCGCCGTCGGCGGTGTGCAGGATGCTGGCATCGTGGCCGACTGCCCAGCCGTGTCGGTCGTCCGCGAAGGTCACGGCATTGAGCATCACATTCACGGGCGAAGGCACCTGTGTCCACTGCTCGCCGTCCAGCGACCTGAGAATGATGCCGCGCTCGCCAACGGCAATCAGCCCATCCCCGGCCGCGGCCACGTCGTTGAGCTGTGCCTGGGTGGCGAGCGGCTCTAGCTCCGCGGATGTCGGCGTCGACTTGCTCGCCGACGCCGCATCGGCCACCGTACCTGCTACCGCCACCGTGGCCACCACCCACACCAGCTTGCCCATCAGATTATTCATATGCTTGATCATGGAATCTTGCTCACACACTATGCTTGTCGTTGGTTGGTCTAGGGGCCTGGTCGCGGCCTCGCGCATCCATCAGCTTGACGCCGACTTCGGGGCCGCCGCAGGCGAGTCCGCGTTGGGCTCATTCGGATTCTTCGCTTCCGGTCGCAACAGGAAGGCCGCGAAGGCTGGCAGCATGAAGATGGCGGCGACGGCGTTGGCGAGAATCATCAGGTTCAGCATGATGCCCATGTCCACCTGGAACCGAAGCCCGGAGAACAGCCAGGTGGCTACGCTGGCCGACAGCGCCAACGCGGTGAAGACCACGGCCTTGCCAGTCTGACCGAGCGCGTCGGCATAGGCTTCGCGCATCGACATACCCCTCTCCTTCACGTTTTCTTCCAGCACCGAATAGATATAGATGCCGTAGTCGACAGCGATGCCGGCCGCGAAAGCCACCGTGGCGATGTTCGTCACCTTCAACCCGATTTCGAGGAAGACCATGACCGTGTAGATGAAGACCGACGACACGATGACGAGCGGCGAGAGGATGCAGATTACGCTGGTGAGATTGCGGAAGGACACCCAGATGCTGAGGCCGATGGCCGCATACAGCCACAGCAGCACGGTCAGCTCCGTGGCCTCGACCACGTCGTTCGCCGCTGCCATCACACCGACATTCCCGGTCGCCAGCTCGAAGGTCACCGGCGCGTCCTCGGGCAGCTCGTCGACGAAGGCTTCGAAGGACTCGATGACGGTGTCGATGGTCTCGGCCTTGTGATCCGCCGTGAACACGAATAGCGGCATCGCGCTGCAGTCCGTGTTGAGCAGGCCGGTGGAGCTCGGGAACGGCTGCACCGTCACCACCAGCGCGCCCGGCTCGCGCGGCAGCACGTTCCATTTGGGATGATTCTCGTTGTAGGCGTTGTAAACGACTTTCTGCATCTTGGGCAGCGACAGCGTCGACTGCACGCCGGGTGTGTTCTCCATGCGCCAGGCCAGTCGGTCGATGAGGCTGACGACGGAATAGTCGATGCACGCGTCGGCCTCCGTTTCGGCAATGATCTTCAGCAGATCGACGCCGATGGAGAAGTTCTCCACGATGGCGGCCGTGTCGCGATTGTAGGTCGAGTCGGTACGAAGCTCCGGCGTGCCGGGGTGCAACTCGCCGATGGCCAGGTCACGGTTGATGTGGTGCGAAATGCCCCAGGCCACGCCCGTGGCCAGCAGCACGAAGAGCGCCGTACGCTTGAGGATCACGGCCGACGCCAGCTGCCAGACCGGCGCGAGCGCGCGGTCCCTGCGATACTGGTGGTGGCGGAACTTCTCGGGATTGCGGATGGGTGCGTAGGACAGCAGACAGGGCAGCAGGAACTTCTTGCAGACCACCACTGCTAACAGGCCAAAACAGGCGTTGATCGCCATCTCCTGGACAATGCCGATGGGAATCAGCAGCAGGGTGCCGAAGCCGATGAAATTCGTGATCAGGGCGGTGATGCCGGGAATGACCAACCGCTTGTAGGTCCCGATCGCGGCGTCGTAGCTGTTCAGTCTCTTGTTGGCGATTTCCAAGAGCCAGAAGTTGGTGATCTGGATGCCGTGTGAGGTACTGATGGCCAGCACCAGGAAGGGCACGAGGATGGCGAAGGGATCGAGCCCGTAGCCGAACAGGTGCAGCAGGCCTAGCTCCCAGACCACGGCTAGCAGTCCGCAGGACAGCGGCAGCAGCGCAACCAGCCAGGACCCGGTGTACATCGCCAGCACGATCCAGACCAGCAGAATCGACAACGCGAAGAAGACCACAACCTCGCCGGACTTCTCCGCGATATCACCGACGATCTGGACAAAGCCGATGTTGTGAATGCTGATCGACGGGTTGTAGTCCGGGTTGTCGGCCTCGCGCACCTTGAAGTCACTGCCCGAGAGTGTCGCCGTGGCGAAGTCGCCGCTCTCATCCTTGTAGCGGAACTCCACGTCGGAAAAGCGGAACAGCAGCCCGGTCGGATCGCTGTACGAAACGTGCGCGACATCGCCAGCCTTGAGCGGCGGAAAATCCTTCCGGAGCCGGTATTCCCACATCTTCGGGCTGGTGAAGCGCCGCCGGATCTGCTCCAGCCGGTCCTCGGTCTTGAAGTAGTCCAGCTTCTCGCCGCTGACCGGGTCGCGCTCGACCAGTTCGCCGACAATCATCGCGCCCCGCTCATCGTTGGACACCAGCCGGCCGATCACCTCGGCCTTTTCCACATTGCGCCGGACTTGCTGCAGCATCTCCGGCGTCGGCTCGAAGTCCGCAGGCACGACGTCGCCGCCGTGAAACCCGCCCTCGACCACCTCCAGGTAACGCACATCCGGTGTCATGATGGAGCTGACGCGTGATCGGTCCATCCCCGGGAGGAAGAACATCGCGTCGGTGGCCTGGCGCAGCGTCTTCATGAAGGACGGCTGATAGATGTCCCCCGTTCCCGGCTTCTGCATTACCGCCATCAACACCGTATTGGCGCCGCCGAACTCGCGCTGGTACTCCATGAAGACATCGATGTAGGGATGCCCCTGCGGAAGCTGCTTCTCGAAACCCGCGTCCAGCTCCAGCTTGGTTGCGTGCCAGCCGAGAAAGAGCGTCGTCAGCAACAGCACAATCAGCAGTCGCGCACGCTTGTGAAAGATGATCGGGAGGGTGGTATCCACGTACCACTTCGCGAACCCGCCTTTTAGCTCACCGTGCATTCAAGAATCTCCGCAATAATAAATCTGGCTACTTTTCCGATCGTGCCCGCATCGAGAAAGAAAAAAGTACGGCCTCGGGGTTCGCCGAAGCCCCGCGCCCATGGGCGAGCGAACGACAGCATTCCGTGTCAGCCGTCGTTGCTAATGCAGGCCTCGACCACTTGAAGGCTGTTGAGCAGATTCACCCCCCCGCCGAAATTCAGACGCACCTCGTCGAACGCCTGCTCAGCCACCAATCCGACGAACCGGGTACTGGACAAGGGGGCGCCGGGCAGAAGAATTGGCAGATCGAGGATCTGCAGCGCCACGGGTGCGCTGGCGCTGGAGGCGGTCGTCGAGTCCTGTTCCGCTCCGTTGAGAAAGGTCGTGATCGTGGTTTGCTGGCCAAGGGCGACCGTCAGCGGGATGGCGGCCTCGTCATCGCCGGCCACCAGGAAGCCCACCCGGGTGCCCGGCGGGTGGACGCGCGCGCTGTCGAAAACCGAAATGAAGGCGCTGCCCGCAACCCCGATACCGACCTGCAGCGTCGCGAAATTTTCCGGATCCGCGTCCACAACCGCTTCGGCATTCACCACCCTGCAGGCGACGCAGCCGCCGGCAATGCCGAAATCGAGCACGGCGCGCGGCGCCCGCAGCGGCGCGCAGGCATCCGGCGCGTTCACAATCGGCGTGCTGCCCCCAGTGGAATCGGCCGGGTCGCTGCAGGCGGCAAGACCGGCGCTGATCAGCAGCGCGGCAAGCGCATAAGTGCAAACGCTGCGCCCGCGTCCGCCTGCAGGGACCGTCACTCTCGAAGAAATGGATCCGTTCATGGCATTAGAACTGGTATTTGACGTAGAAGCCGAGATTGTCGCGGTCGGCCAGTAGATTGTTGGTGCCTGCACCGCCGTACAGGTTGTAGACCACGTTGAAGGTGAACGCCTTTTCATAGCGGAACTCCAGGATCGAGGTCAGCGAGTAGCGACCTTCCACGAAGTTGAACAACGGGGCCGGCGAATTGCCATGGACGTCGTGCTGCCAGAGCAGCAACGGCGCGATGCTGATGGACGGCAGGACCGACTCGTAGAGAATGCGCGAAACGACGCGGTAGCCTGTCGAAAAGGCATGCGCGAAAGCATCCCGCGGCGCCTGGAAGGGGTTGAAACGGATGCCATCCGGGCCGATGGTGCAGGCGATGTTGGTCGAGCAGGCCAGCCGGGAACCATCCGCGCCGCTACCGTCGGCGCCGGCCGAGGCGTGCGTGTAGGCGGTCAAAGGTCCTTCGATCTGCAGCTGGTCGAAGTCCGGAAAACCGAGCACGTGCGTCGCAGCCAGCTCGTAGACCATCAGCACCTGATCGGCGCCGATCAGCCGAGACGGCCAGTCCGACGAACTGTACAGGCGGGTCGCGCCCAGGGTGTACTGCATGACGTCGAATTCCTCCGAGCCACGAATGCGACTATTGGGTGCCGGGTCGTCGCCGAGGCTGCCGCCGCGATAGGGAATGATGAAGTTCGGAAACGAGCGCGCGGAGCTGGGAACACCGGCAATCAACAGGAAGCTGGTGTCGTCGAAGATCACTTCGCCGTTGGCGTCGACGGCGTCACTGCCGTCGTAGATGGTGAACCCTCCGGTAGGGTTCTGGCCGTTGCCTACAGGGGTGCCGGTGCTGTTCTCGTCGAACCCGAGGGCCGCGGCCGTTCCGAAGCAACCATCTTCCGGGTCGTTGCAATGCCCGAGGGTCGGCCCCATCGCGGCAAAGGCGAGATCCGCGAGCGATACCTGCAGCGGCAGATCGGGCCGGTAGGCGAACTCCCCCTGAAAGGAGTAGTTGCCGTACGTAGTGTTGAAGCTCAGACCGAACAGCTTGAGGTCCTCTGGATACGTCAGCTGCGCGGCCGCGCTGTCGAATGGAACGATCTCGCTGAGAGGTTCGTCCGGCTGAAACACCAGAAGGTTCTGCAGGCCTGTGACCACATCCAGCGGGGTACCGTCAATGCCGATATCAGAGAGCAGCTCGGGGCGGGCGGCTATGACCTGCACCGTATCCAGGATCGCCTGCGTGACGCCGGCGGGTTCCTCGACCAGGTGAAGATTCGGGCACAGGGTGAGGATTTCGAAGGTATTGCGCGCATTGCGACCCTGCGGGTTGCCGGCGGCGCGCATGCAGCTGGCGTTCGCCGCGTAGAAGTCGACGTACGGGAGCTTCGAGTGGTAGTTCGAGAAATAGAAGCCCAGCTCGGTGCCGTAGTTCAGCCAGTCGGCGTAGTACTTCAGGCTGATGCCGTACTCCCCGCCGTCTCGGGCCTCGTCATCCCGCTTGCGGCCGACGCTGAGGGTCGTGCGGGACACGAGCCCTATGGGGTTGGCCAGCCGGGTCCCCAGCTGTTCGAAATCATCCGGCGTCTGGCCGAAACCGGCGTTGAGCCGGTCCTCACCCAGATTATCCGTGCCGGCGTCCAGAAATGAAAAGAACGTACCGGGGGGCGGGATCTCCACCGGCCTCCACTCGAATGCGTAGTGGGCCTGAAGGCTCACGCCGCCGCCCAGGTAGGTGGACACGTTGGCCATGTTGACGGGGATGAACAAATCCTCCAGCAGGGCGTTGCCGAGCCGGAAGATGTTGTTGGCGTTCACAGGATTGGCCTGGGAAAGACTGTTGATGATCGCCACGGTGCTTTCACCCCAGTTCACGACCTGCTTGCCGACGCGAAGCGTGACGTCCTGATCGAGCAGCGGCAGCGTGAATGGCACGGTCAGGTGCAGGTCCAGCAGATCGTAGAACAGGTACTCGTCCGCGATCTCTTCCGATCGCTTTTCGCGCACCTCGGCGCCCTTGAGCAGCGTCGCGTCAAAATAGCGGTTGGCGAAAGGATCGCCGCGGATCAGTACCGAATCGAAGTTCTCCGGCGTCACCTTGTTCGGATGGGTCTCGGTGAAGTCGTAGTTGACCGGGTCGTAGAGGCCCCGCCCGCGCACAAACAGCTCCCAGTCCTCGAAGAAGCGGAGCTTGACATCTGTATTCAGGACGATCGGCGCCTGGACGATGTCACCCTTGTCGTAGTTGAGGTTGCCATCATCGAAGTTCAGCGAAGGCTGTCCGGGCGCATCGCGCAGGGCCTCGGCCGGATAGGCTTGATCGCGCGTGGTTCCCTGGCAAAGCTGGTTGACGCCGGCGCAAATGTCCGGATTGAGGTTGGACTTGCCGACCAGGTAGCTCGCACGGTCATGGAGACGCCACTGGGCCCCCGCGGTGAGGCTGTTGTTCAGGATTGCGGTGATGTCCTGCCCAATTAGCCCAAAATCCAACTGGCGCGCCAACGCGCTCGTGCAGACCATGAGCATGACCACCGCTGCGGCGGCCCTCCCCGTCATCTTCATCGTCATCGTTGTGTCTCCTCCTCGAAAAAGGCCCGGATCGCTATGGATCGATCTTGTTGCGGGCTGCGTCTGCCGCGTAACCTTCGCCAGTTCAATATCTAAAAAACTAGGCGCCCCAACTTCTCCGTCCGGACGCCTCACCAGTGCCCGCCCGCGGTGCCACTTCGCGGTCGGGGCAGGCCGTGATGGAACGGGGCCCCTCCAGCCGCCGCTTATTTCGCCGCGCGCCGCTGGATGGACGAAGGCTCGAAATAGCCGTCCGGGAAATCCTGGGATGCATCGAAGGGCTGGTCTTCGTTGGCCATCGCGGTGACGAAGTAGCGCCCGCTGTTGAAGTGGTAGATCACTTCGGGGGCTGTCGTGCTGGTCATCACGTTGGAGGCGTAGAGCAGGTGCCCTTCCTGGAGCTGCATCAGCTGGCCCTGGTGGTCGTAGTTGTCGCGCGCGACGATGGTCCAGGTGTCCTCGTCGATGTAGAAGCGAATCTTGGAGAAGGTATGACGCAGGTCGGGGCGGTTCTCCGCTTCCACCACCCAGACGCGGTGTAGCTCGTAGCGCGGCAGCTCCGGGTTGACATGCCGGGGGTGCGCGATGTCGGCGTACTCGATCTTGTTGCTTGAGATTCGGTAAGAGTTGTACGGGATGTACACCTCCTTCCGCCCGACCAGTTTCCAGGTAAAGCGCTCGAGCACGCCGTTGAACATGTCCACCTGATCGTAGAACTGGTGGCCGTCGGTGCCCTCGTAGGGGTTGTCGCAGCAGACCGCGGGCGCGCGCCGAATGCGCTTGAGGGCTGGGGAGTACAGCCAGGCAGCGCGCCCCTCCGGCCCGGTGCCCGCTTTCTCGTGCGCGAGGATGAAGGTTCCGGCCAGCCGCGGCGGGGAGACGATCTCCGATACGTACTTGATCAACGCCACGCCCGGCTTGAGCTCAAGCGGCGGCTCGATTTCGGGGTTGTTGTAAAGGAATTTGACGTCCTCGACGATCTTCGTCAGCGTGTACTCGCCATCGAGCTGAACGATCATCTGGTTGTTGTAGCGCCGCCCCGAGGCGCCGCGATACTTCGTCTTGTGGTTCCAGATGGGCTCGGCGCCCGATTGCGGAATCGGAAATGGAAAGCCGAGTTGCGCGTTGCGCGGCTCGTCAATGGTATCCAGCGCCGCGTTGGCCGCGTTTTTGACGGAGCCGTCGAGAATCTCCTGGGGAAAGTTCGCGATGCGGTGGCTCGGGTAGACATTCATCCGGTAGGAATCCGGATAGCGTTCGAGCAACTCCCTGTGCCCATGAGTGAGCTTGTCGGCGTACTTGTCCATGTTCTCCGCGGAGATCGTGAACAGAGGCTTCTCCGCGTCGAGGTCGGGATAACTTGGCCAGAAGCCCTTGAGCGGGCCCTCCTGCGGACGAGGCTCCCATGCCGGGATGGTTCCGTCCTCGTTGCCGGCGCGGATGGCACCGACCGGCGTCAGCTCCGCGCCGAGCTTCGCGACCTCCTCCGGCGGTGCCTTGGCGGCGGCGGACATCGTGACCGCAGAAAAAAATGCTGCCAACAACAGCGACTTCCTTTGAGTTTGCACTTCAGCTCCTCCTCGTCCTGCGTGGTGTACTTGATTCTCTTGCATCCAGTCTACCAAACGCTTGGTAGATTTCAACCTGGCACAAGCCGAAGGCCAAGAGCCTTCAGGCCAGGCTGTCGATAAAGTCCCCGATGCGGCGCAAGTCCTCGCGTGCCTCGCCGATCAGCGCGTTCAGTACCGGCCAGGCGTGCGGCAGATCCGGCCGCGTCAGCATTTCCACGCGCACGCCCTGCGAGCGCGCCTTGGCGGCAACGGCATAGGCGTCGTCGCGCAGGCACTCCTGGTCACTGACGGTCAACAGCAGGGGCGGCAGCCCAGTGAAATCGCCGTGGAGCGGCGAGGCGCGCGGGTCGTCGCGCGGGTGGTCGCGCAGATAGATCTTGGCCATGGTCTGGATCGTGTCATACGACAGCATGGCGTCGCGCCGGTCGTTCTCGCGCCAGCTCGGCAGGCGCCCGCTGATGTCGGCGCCCGGGGAGATGGCCACGCCGCAGCGCGGCAGGGCGATGCCCAGGTCCCGCGCCGTCTGCAAGGTCACCAAGGTCAGATTGCCGCCCGCGGAGTCACCGGTCACGGCCAGCTTGTCCGCTTCCACGCCGCATTCGAGCAGGCTCCGGTACACGGCCAGACAATCCTCCGGGGCCGCGGGGAAGCGATGCTCGGGCGCGAGGCGGTAGTCGGGCAGGATCACCTCGGCCTTGAGCTGCTTGGCCAGTGCGCCCGCAAAGGGGCGATAGGTCCGCAGCCTGCCACCGATGAAGGCCCCGCCGTGCAGGTGTAGAATGGTTATCTCGGGGCGGCGCACCGCCACCCGCTCGCAGGGCACGCCGGCGATGCTGATCGGATCGATCGAGAGTCCGCGCGGCACCGGCGCGGGAAAGGGAAGATCGAGTATGCGGCGGAAGTGGCTGACCGCGGCCTCGTCGGATGAAAAATCGCGCTTGAGCAAGGCGCGAAAGGTCGCCTTGGCGGCGACTGCGCTGGCACTGGCCATGCTGCGATCCTCCCTCAGCCAGCCGCCAGCCGGTAACCCAGCCCCAGGACACGGGTATAGGCCACGGGTGCGGCCCGTTTGAAGCGCCACATCAGCCGGCCGTCCCACTGCGGCAGCACGTAGAGCTGGTTCCGGTCACAGGCGTCCAGGGTCATGCGCGCCACCTCACCGCTGTCGATGAAGGCCCACTTCTCCATGGCCTTGGCCGCGAAGCTCTTGCGCTCGGCGGGAAAGCGGCTTTCGTTGATGATGTTGGTCGGCACGATGGTCGGGCACAACACGCTGACGTGCGCACCGCTACCGGCGAGCTCGGCGGAGAGGGTTTCGGACAGCGACAGCACCGCCGACTTGGTGACGTTGTAGGTCGTCATCTCCGGCGCTGCCGCGAAGCCGGCGGCCGAGGCCGTGTTGATGATGGCGCCGTGTCCCGCATCGCGGAAGCGCGGCGCGAAAGAATGGCATCCGTGGATCACCCCCCAGAGGTTGACGTTCAGGCACCAGTGCCAGTCCTCGAGGCTGATGTCGCCGATGCGCCCGCCGACCCCGACGCCGGCATTATTCACCACCAGCGTGGTCGGCCGTCCCAGCAGGCTGTCCGCCTGCTCCGCCAGCTGGGTGAACTGCACCTGGTCGCCGACGTCGCAGGTGTAGGGGATGCCATGCCCGCCGAGCTGCTCCACCAGCGCCGCCGTCTGCTCGGCGCGGTCCGCGTGCAGGTCGACGCAGATCACGCTGCTGCCGCGACGCGCCAGCTCGCAGGCAAAGCTGCGGCCGATACCGCTGCCCGCCCCCGTGACCAGCGCCGCGGCGCCCTGACTGTAGCTACGCAACGATGACACCTTGGCCATGTGCCGCTCTCCTCTCGTTTCTCATTGGTATTCCCCTGCATCGGCCTGCCGAACAAGGCAGCTCGACGTGCGCGGCCACTGGCAGGACGGTGCGGCTGGCGCCCCGTCCTGCCGGCGAAGCGCCTATCCCCGCCTTAGGCCGCAGCCTCCAGCTCCGGCCGCCCCTCGACGAAGGCCTTGAAGGCCTTCATCGTGTCGCCGGTCGCGTCGAAGGTCTTCTTCCAGACCTGGATCGCCTCGCGATTGTCGTGATCCCAGGGGTGGAAGTTCGGCAGGTAATACGGCACATAGTGCTTGAACAGCAGCCGCATGAAGCCCGGGCGGAAAAACTGGAAGTCCAGCGCCTTGAGGGCGGAACGCCAGTTGAAGAGCTGGCCATCCCGGGCGACCAGCTTCAGGCGCTGGTATTCGGAGATGGAGAAGAAGACGCCCGTCATCAGGATCATGCCGGCGATGCGCTTGGAATAGCTGCCGACAGCATCCTGATACACGTCGAAGGAAACCGACTTGTGCTCGGTTTCCTCGATCATGTGCCAAGCGATCATGGCGCCCAGCTTGGGATCAAAATCGCGGAAGATCTCCGGGTGCTCGACGAAGACCGCCGAGATCGTGCCCGTGAAGTGCTCACCGGCCGCCATCATCGAGAGCTGCATGTCGTCGCTGAGAATCTTCTGCAGGAACCCGCGGATGTTCTTGAAGGCCTGCTCAACCTCGGCCACCGGAACGCCGTGCTTGGCCACGGCCTCGTTCATGATGTCGTGCTCGCGGGCGTGGTAGTGCTCCTGCTTGATGAAGTCGACCGCCGCCTTGCGCACCTTCTCGTCCTTGAGCTTGACGATGTGGCTGCGCACGCACTGCATCACCCAGCGCTCGCCGTCGGGGACCGCCGCGAGCAGCGCATTCCACCAGTGCGTGGTCCACGGATCATTGTTCATCCAGTACTTCGGCACATCCGTCATGTCGAAGTGAAGGTCGCGAGGAAGGACTTCGTCGTAGCCGATCTTCCGATTTGCAAGTGCCATAGTGTTTCTCCTGTCTGAGTCGAACCTACGCAGCAGCGACCGCGGCGCGATTTTGCAACTCGGCCATCGGGGCCGCCTTGGTGCGGCTGAACCGGTAGTGCTCCATCGGGAAATGCTGGGCCCGCCACAGCATTTCCATCGTTGTGGACGGGCGCAGCATCGGCGCGTCCCCGTGCTTGTCGAAGTAGTAGCTGTTCGACGACGCGCAGCTGTGATTGACGAACACGGTGTTCTGCTGGCGGCGCTGCACGTCGCGGAAGTAGCGCTCGTGCGGCCCCTGCCCGATCTCGACCCGCGTCATGCGACGCCGGCGCGCTTGCTTGATGCAGCGCACGGCGTGCGTGGCGTGCGCCTCGACCATCTTGAAGTAGGATGTGCCGGTGAGGCCGTAGGGGCCGAGCATGCCGAAGTAGTTCGGGAACTTGGGAACGCTGACGGCCTCGTAGGCTTGGTAGCGGTTCTCGTCCCAGAACTGGCCGAGCTCGAGCCCGTCGCGTCCATGGACCTCGAACGCCGGCATGTTGCCCTTTTCGAAGACGCGATAGCCGGTTGCGGTGATCAGCACGTCGATCTCGCGCTCCTCGCCGTCGCGGGTGCGGATGCCGCGCTCGGTGATGCATTCGATCGGGTCGGTGACCAACTCGACATTGTCGCGCGTGAAGGTCTTGAAATAATCGTTCGAGAAGGTCGGCCGCTTGCAGCCGAAGCCGTAGCTCGGCGTGAGCTTCTCGCGCAGCGCCGCGTCGTTGGGGATCTGCTCCAGCAGGTTGTTCTTGCACGCGCTTTCTGCCCAGCGCACCAGGCCGGGAATCTGCCGGTAGTAGATCACCGCCGCCACCATGACGGACTCGCTGAGCGCGTCGGTGCAGGCCCGCACGCCTTTCTGCAGGATCGGCAGGGTGCGGAAGGCGGACTTGAGCCAGGTCGGGATCTCCGCGTCGGGCTTCTTGAGCACCCAGATCGGCGTGCGTTGATAGACGTCGAGGTGGGCCACCTCGGGCGCGATCGAAGGCACCAGCTGTACGGCCGTGGCGCCGGTGCCGATGACGGCGACGCGCTTGCCGCTCAGCTCAATGCTGTCGTCCCAGTAACCCGTGTGCATGACGGTGCCCTTGAAGCTTTCAAGGCCCTCGATGTCGGGCTTCTTGGGCGAGATCAGACCGCCGGTGGCACCGATCAGGAAGCGCGAGTAGAGGCGCTCCCCGCCTTTGAGCTGGATCTCCCAGAGGTCCCGGTCCTCCATGAACACGGCCTTGTCCACCTCGGTTCGGAAGCGGACCTTGGGATAGACGCCGTACTTGGCGGCCACGCGCTGAGCGTAGCGCTGCAGCTCGGCGCCCGGGGCGAACACGCGCGACCAGTCCGGATTCTGCTCGAAGGAGAACGAATAGGTGAAGGAGGTGATGTCCACCGCGATGCCGGGGTAGCGGTTGTCGCGCCAAGTGCCGCCGACGTCGCCCGCGCGCTCGAGCAGCAGGAAGGACTCGATCCCCGCCTTCCGGAGCTCGATCGCGAGGCCGATGCCGGAAATGCCGGCGCCGACGATGATCACTTCGTGATCCGGCACCCGCGGGACGGGACGCTGGGTAGCGCCGCCTCCGACGTCCAGGCTCGCCTGAGCCGGCACGCCCTGGCCGACCTGCTCGTTCGTCATCACATCGTCTGCCATAATGCTTCTCCGTCGTCTGCCATGTTCCTTCTCGGAACAGGAATCCCTATAGAACTGGAAGGATCAGGCAACGCCTTCCGGTTCCGCCCTGGCGCCGTCCGCAGCCCGCTTCGCGGCCTTGGCGGCGCGCTTGCGCGGCGCCTTTGAATTTGCTGTCGGTTTCCCGGCCGCCGGCGAGGGTGCCGCCGGCACCGATGGCGGCGATGCGGCTGCCGCGTTCTTGGATTTTCCGTACATCAGCGGATTGAGCAGCACTCCCGCCACCCACTGGTAACGAATGCCCAGCGTGCGCTGCATCAGGTCGATCACATGCGCATCCGGGCCGACGAGGATTCGCGGCCGCTTGCGCCGAATGCCGGCGATGATGATCGCCGCTGCCTTGCCCGGAGTGGTTAGCGTGATGCGTTCGAACCATTTCGAGAAGTCGGCCTGGTCCGGCCCGCGACTGGTGGCCAGCCGCGAGCTCTTGGCGATATTGGTGCGGATGCCGCCGGGGTGCACGCAGCTCACCTCGACCGGTAGGCCTTCGGCGCGCATCTCGATCCGCAGCGACTCGGTGTAGCCGCGGACGCCAAACTTGGCGGCGTTGTAGGCGCTCGTCAGCGGCCCGGAGATCATGCCGTAGATGCTCGACACGTTGACCACATGACCGTCGCCGGATTCGATCAGCTGCGGCAGAAACGCCTGGGTGCCGTAACAGACGCCCCAGAAGTTGACCCCCATCAACCACTCGAAGTCCTCCCAGCGCATCTCCCGCACGCTCGCGCCGAGCCCGACGCCGGCATTGTTGATGATGAGGTTCGCGGGCTGGCCGAAGTCCGACTTGATCATCTCAGCGTGCCGGAAGAAGGCTTCGCGATCGGATACGTCGAACACATAACCCCTGACTTGATCGCCGCGCCCACCTCCAGCCAGCGCAACCGTACCCTCGACAGCCTCCGGCTCGATGTCACAGGCCGCCACCTTGCAGCCCCGCCGGGCCAGGTTGAGCGCCAGCGCCCGACCGATGCCGCTGCCGGCGCCCGTGACCACGGCGAGCTTGCCCTGGAAGGATTTCAATTTCATGGCTTTGCCCCTATGCCGCCTTGGCCAACTCGGCGTAGGTGGCCTCGCCGGCGACGAGAGCGTCACCATGGGCCTGGTAGTGGCGCAGCCAGGCGTCGTAGCCCTCAAGCTCGCCCGCGGCCCAGGGCTGGAAGCCGGGCCGGAACCAGGCCAGATAGTGGCCGCCCAGATCGCGGAAGAAACCGCCCCGCGTGGGCTTGAACAGCCACCACAGCCCCTGCGCCCAGTAACGTGCGCGCTCGCGGCGGGTGCAGCCGTCCACACGGAGCACGTGCTCGAGAATCGGAAAAACCAGGGCGTTGAACAGAACGCTGATGTAGACCATCATTGCGACGCGGGGCAGGTACCCCACCTTGGCCACATCACGCATAACCTCGAAGGCCACGGACTTGTGCTCGATCTCCTCGGCGGCATGCCATAAGTACAATGCGCGCACGCGCTCGTCGGCGCCGCTCATGAGATCGTTGCCCCTGTCGAGCAGGCTGTGCGCCATGCTGGCAGTCAGGTGCTCGGCGCAGGCGGTCAGGGTGATCTGCATGCGCCGCGACAGCAGGCGCGTGTGCAGCGCGAAGAACTTCTTCAGGAAGGCTTCGATCGCCGGCACGTCCACGCCCTGGCGATGCAGCCGGGCGTTGTAGGCGTTGTGAAGCATGCCGTGGGCACCTTCCTGACGCGCGAAGTCCTTGAATGCCTGCTGGAGCTCGGGGCTTTTCAGCTCGTCCTTGAACTGGCGCAGCGAGACGATGAAGAACTTCTCGCCTTCCGGCAACGTCGTGGAGAACGCGTCGAAGAAGCGCGACTTGAAGACGTCGCCGTTCGCCCAGTACAGGGGAATCTTGTCGTCGAACTTGAGCTCGCGCGGCAGACGCGGAACCATCGTGCGGCTCGAGGAAGACTGAGTGGCTGACATGGAAGCCTCCGAACGTTAGTTAGATAAAGCCGGCGCCTGTCAATTCGAGACAATTCGGCGACAGCCCGGAACACGTAGCGCGTTGCCGCGCTACGTACTCAATGTGCACGACGCGACAGGCCCTGTCAACTGCCCGACTGCCCGCCGGCAGGCCCCGTTCATCAGGCCGCGCGCCGTCCGGGTTCATCGGCTGCGCCGTCGCGTCCCCGGTCGCGCTGCTGACGGCCAGGGTTGACCACGTTGCGCAGGCGATGCATCAGCGTCCCGCTGACCCGCTCGGCAAGGGCCGGCGTCGCGCGCTTGAACAGGTCCATGACGTAGGTCTCCGGCGTGACCAGCACCCGCATCCGGTTGGTCTCGATGGCGCGCACGATCTTGTTCGCCACCAGCTCGGGAGGGCGCCCCCAGCGTTCGAACCATTCGACCATGCGCTGCTGCATGGCGGAGTCCGAGCAGCGGCTAACCTTCGCGATGTTGGTGCGGATCATGCCGGGATGCACGGAGGTGACGCCGATGCCGTGCGGCGCCAGCTCCGCGCGCAGGGACTCGGAGAACCCGCGCACCGCGAACTTGGTGGTGCCGTAGGACACCATGCCCGGTGTGGAAATGATGCCCGCCAGGCTGGAAATGTTGACGATGTGGCCGCCGCCCTGTCGCTGCAGCGCCGGCAGGAACAGCTTGGAGCCGTAGACCACGCCCCAAAGATTGACGTCGACAACCTTGGCGAAGTCCTCCAGCGGCGCGTCCGCGAAATCGTCGAGAATGCCGATACCGGCGTTGTTGACGACAATATCGATGCGCCCGTGCCGGGCCTCGACGGCCTGCACGAACGCGGCCATCTGCTCGCGATCGGCGACATCGACCCGGTGCTGGCTGCTGCGCCCACCGTCGGCGGCGATCTGCCTGGCCGTCTCCTGCAGGCCCGCCTCGTCGATATCGGCCAGCGCGATGGCCGCCCCCTTGCGCGCGAGCGCCAGGGCGGTTGCGCGGCCGATGCCGCTGCCGGCGCCGGTCACAACGGCGGTCTTTCCGGTTATCGTGTGCATGCTTGCGTCTCCTGTGTGTTGAACCGCGTGGTACTTGCTGCCCGCTAAGCGCTCGGCGTCTTCAGCAGGCTGTGTGACCACCGTCGACCACCAGGTCGGCGCCGGTCATGAAACTGGCCTCGTCGGAGGCCACGAACAGCACGGCGTTGGCGATTTCGCGCGCCTGCCCGAGGCGCCCCATGGGCACGCGCGCCATCAGCGCCTGCTGGAACTGCCCTGCCGCCTCCGCGTCCAGCCCGCCGACCGCGCCGCGCACCATCTCGGTGTCGATGAAGCCGGGGCATACGCAGTTGATGCGGATGCCGTAGCCCGCGCGCGCGCAGTGGACGGCCGCTGATTTCGTGAACAGGCGCACGCCGCCCTTGGCCGCGTTGTAGGCCAGCGCCAGGGGCTCGCCGATCAGACCCTCGATCGAGGCCATGTTGACGATGGCGCCGCCCTGCCCCTTCATGCGCGCGACGGCCTTGCGCGTGCCCAGCATGACCGCCGACAGATTGACCTCCAGCGTGCGCTGCCACTGCTCGGGCGTGGTGCTTTCAATGTCGCCCATCAGGGCGATGCCGGCGTTGTTGACCAGCACATCCACACCGCCCCAGCGCCGCTCGATCGCGTCGAGGGCCGAGTCCCACTGCTCATCGCGGGTGACATCCAGCGGCTGGAACACAGCATGCTCGCCCAGCCGCTGCGCCTGCGCCTCGCCGGATGCGGCGTCCACGTCGGCCATCATGACCTGCGCGCCTTCCTCGATCAGCCGCTCGCAGACGGCCAGGCCGATGCCGCGCGCGGCGCCGCTCACAAGACAGCGCTTGCCCTGCACTCTGCTCATCATCACGCTCCCGCTACTGCGCGGCCATGCCGCCATCGACCAGCAGCTCGGCGCCGGTGGTCCTGCGCGAAGCCTCGCTGGCCAGGAACAGCACGGCCTGCGCCACGTCGTCCGGCTCGCTCATGCCGATCGGGTGCATCGTCTGCACCAGGCCCTCGGCAGCCTCCGCATCCGGCACCAGGCCGAGCCGCGCCATCCCCGAGACCACGCTGGCGCCCATGTCGGTGCGCACGACGCCGGGGTGCACCGAATTGACCCGGATACCGAGTTGGAGCGCGCCGCACTCCACGGCCGTGGCCTTGGTCAGCAGGCGCACGGCACCCTTGGAGGCGCAGTAGGCCGACAGCCCGGGCGAGCCGACCAGCCCGGCCACTGACGACAGGTTGATGATGCTGCCGCCGCGCCCGGCCGCGCCGCCGGGCCGCATGGCGCGCACCGCGTGCTTGACGCCGAGGAACACGCCTTCGACATTCACCGCCATGATGCGCCGGAAGGTGTCCAGGCTGGTGTCGGCGACGAAGCTCATGGATTCGATGCCGGCGTTGTTGACCAGCACGTCCAACCCGCCGAGCTGGCTCACGGTCTGCGCGATGATGGCTTCCCAGGCTGCTTCGTCGGTAACGTCCTGGGCGGCGGATTGCGCCGCGCCGCCGGCCTGCGCGATGGCCGCTGCCGTCTCCTCCGCGCTCGGCCCGTCGATATCGGTGGCCATCACCCCGGCGCCAGCGGCCGCCAACCGGCGCGCGATCTGCGCGCCGATGCCGCGCCCGGCGCCAGTGACCAGCGCCACCTTGCCGCTCAGCGCGAAGGCCTGCATGCCCGCTTCAGTTGCTGTTGTGGACATCGCTTTCTCCTCCTGTTGTTGTGGAAGCCGATGCTACTGGCACAGGCGCCGTTGTGGCCTCGATCACGCGGATTCGCCGCGACACGCCGCCCGGAATGTCGCCGAGCGCGCCTGCGAACTCGCCCGGGTCGATGGCGCGCGCGCTCCCAAAGCCACACTCGCGCAGCGCCGCCTCGGCATCGGTCGGCGCGCGGAAGTGCAGGTGCACGCGCCCGCGCACGAATGCCGACAGAACGCTGACGAAGGGCGCCACGCGCCCGCCCATGTCGTCCGACAGGGCGATGTCGCTCCAGTAGCAGGCCTCGGGAAACTGCCGCATCAGAGACGAGAAGCGTTGCCACATACTACGCACATCCGCCTCGGAGAAATAATTGACCAGGCCCTCGGTGATCAGCGCGAGACCGCGATCGCGGTCCAGGCTCGCTGCGACGGCATCCAGGCTCTGTGGGCCGCCGTCGGCCAGCGCGTCGATGTCCACCACCCGGTGCCCGGGCTGCGGGCCGCCCATGCGCGCCAGCGCCTCGCGCTTGCGCTGCGCCATGCCCGGCAGATCCGCCTCGATATAGCTCAGCGCCTCGCCATAGCGCTGATTGAAGCGCCAGCCGCGCGCCGAGAGGCCGCTGGCAATCTCGATCACCTGACCGACGCGCCCGCTGCGGATTGCCTCGTCCAGCCGGAGGTCGATGAGCCGGTGGCGCGTCAGCAGGAAACTGTCGATCGCCGGCACCCCCGCCCACTGCGCCGCCAGGACCACCGGCTTGAAACCCCAGAACAGCAGGTGGCCGGTGGTGGTCGCCAGCGCGGGATGGGACAGACCGTGCCGCACCCACACCAGGCCCGTGTAGTGGCCCGTGGGGCTGATGCTTGCCGAATCGCTCACGATGAATTTCCTCCCGTTATGTCCGTGCGGCTGGCGGTTGCGTCCCCGGCCTATGCGCGCCCCGCAGCACCGCGCGGTGCCGCTTTCCTCAGTGCCCGCCGAGCATGAAGAAGACCTGAAGCTCTCCGATAAGCGCCCCCAGGATGGCTCCGGCGATCACGACGATAATCTCGTTCTCCTTGAACGCCGGGCGCAGCACGGATTCGAACTCCTCCGGCGACAGCCGACCCATGCGGGAGACGATCGTCGAGTTGATGTCGAGCGCATCCCGCGCGTAGCGCTCCACCGTCTGCGACGCCACCGGAATCAGATCGACGAGACGCTGGGCCACCAGCTTGCGCATATCCTCGTACTGCTCATGGCCCAGCGCCAAGACCACGACGGGCTGAGCCCAGCCCAGCCGCGCGTCGATCGCCTCGCGCACGCGCTGGTGGGCCAGCTCGACAATGCGGTCCATTGCCGGCCCGCGTAGCAGTTCCTCGATCATGTGGGCCGGCGTCAGCAGCTCGTTGGCCATCAGGCTGGCGTAGTCCTGGGCGACTTCTTGCTGGCGCGCCAGGAACTTGCCCTGCAGGGTGAAGCCGAGAAACTTCTTGGGCCGCCGCGGCCGGAACAGCATCTGCAGGGCCACCCAGTCGCTGACGAGGCCGATCATGCCACCGAACAGCGGCATCAGCAGCGGCTCGTGCCAGGTGATCCAGCAAGCCAACTGCACCAGGCCGATACCCAGACCGAACAGGAAGCCGATGTTGCGGAAGAAGCGCAGCTCCGGCCCGCCGACGCGCCAGAAGATGTCGTTGAGCTTGGCCTTGTCGCGAACCAGGTTCTCGGTCACCACTCGGCGGATGTCGAAGTACTCGGCGACGTTGCCGGAGGCTTGATCCCAGAGCTCGGCCACCATGCCCGGGATCTCGCTCTGGAAGCGCGCGATCACACGGCGGCGCCACGACAGCGGCATGCGCGCCCAGACGCCCGGTGCATAGGTTTCGCCGATCTCGCGAATCAGGGACTCGGCCGCCGCCATCAGCGGCTTCTCCAGCTCCAGCATCATCCGGTCGCGATCCAGCTGCTGGAAAAGCTCCTCGGAATCGAGCAGACGCGTAGCCATCAAGTCCGCCGAGTCCCCGGCGATCTTGTGCGCCTTGCGCGGGAGGATGCCCTGCCAGCCGAGCCAGGGTGGAATGCCGACGAACTCCAGTGGCCGGAAGATCATCTGCACGGCCAGCGCCTTGGTCACGTAGCCCACCAGCCCAGCAACCAGCGGGATGGCGAGGTACACCCACAGATTCGCCTGCAGCTCGGCCCACAGCGCATCCAGACTCATGAGCCCTCCTGCCGAATGCTCGAGTCAACGCACTTCGTGTGCAGGTCGAGAGGCGCGGGAATCGAGACGCGGGCCGGAGCGTGACGGGACGAACCGGTGTACACGCCGCCCACGTCGGACGGATGCAGCGGGCCCTCGGCGAGCGCGCGGTGGGAATCCTGCGGAGAGCCGCCGCGGCGGTCGTTCTGCAGCCAGGGGCCGCCAGCAGAGCGCGCGCGCAGCATGCGTGCAGCGTCCTCGATGCTGAGCAGCTGCTCGTCGGGCTGAAAGTCCAAGGGTGCTCCGGATGGCAGGGACCGACCGGCGGTTGCCGGTTCCGGCATGCAGTCTAACAAACGTTCGGGAGCTTAGCCGCTGAACGCGGCCGATCGCAAACGGCGCGGGGTTCGCACGCCCGGCCTCTTCGCCGACGGAAGGTGCGATACCTCCCCTGCCGCGGCTGCGCCCGGTAAACAGCTGCCGCCGCCGCTTGGCACGACGTCACTGTTGCATACGCCGCGTCGGCTGACCGCTCCGCACTCAAGCGCTTGGACGGTGAGCGTCACGGCCACGCCTCTCCTCGGCATCACATGCAAGCGCTGCCAGGCCGAGTGGTCAGGCGGTACGTCGTCGGCGCCGGCGAAGACGCACTCACTGGCAACCCGCCCCAGGCGCGCCTTCAAGGCCTGCGCGTGCAATCGGATACAATCCACGAACACGCTCTGGCCGTTGCCGTTATGCCAAGAAGCAAGCAGGCCTGTGGAGGAGATGTCGAGACGATGGTTCACCAATCGGCCCCGCCTGTGCGGAAGTCGGGCGATCAGGACCACATTCTGGCCAACGCGGCGCGGCTCTTTCGCCGGAAAGGATTCGAAAAGGTCTCACTCAAGGAGATCGCCGAAGCCTGCGACATGCTTCCCGGAAGCTTGTACTATCGCTACCACACCAAGGAGGCACTTCTTGTTGCGCTGATGCGCCGGGGAGTCGAGGTGGTCACGGAAGAGGTCGAAGGGGCGTTCGCCAGCTCGAACGACCCGGCGGAACAGCTGCGCCTTTGCATCAATGCGCACCTGCGCGCCCTGGTGACCGATTCGGATACGGTTTACGTGCTGCTGTTCGAGTGGCGCGCACTGAGGCCGGAGGCGCGCGAGGAAATCGTTGCCCTGCGCGACCAGTACGAGTCCTTCTGGACCGATATCATCGAGACCATGATCAAGCAGGGCGTGATCCAGAAGAATATCGACGGTCGCTTGCTACGCCTGATCGGCCTTGGTGCGCTCAACTGGGTCGCGACCTGGTTCGACCCCAATGGCGAATACGCGCTCGATGCCGTCGGCGATCTGGTCTGGCGAGTGATCATGGACGGCGTGATCGATAATCGCCTGCGGGCCTAGCCAGGCCGGTGAGAATCTCCCTGCACCCCCGACTTTTCTAGCCTCCCCGGATTCTCGGGGCGGTTCACCCCTCGCCCGAAATCACCGCCAGAAACATCGCCTTGCAGCCGCAGTTATAGCGCCATTTCAAGGCGTTGGAGTTCTTCACCAGCCGGTCATCCATGAACAGCCCGGTGGGTTCACACAAAGCAGCTCTCCAGAGATCGGCGGTTCACTCGGTCGGAATCATGGACCCTACGGCCACATGACTCATTGACCGACACTGTGTCTGTACTGCTCGGGCGGACAGCCGTACCAGCGCTTGAAGGCGCGCCTGAAGCTCGCGGAGTCATGATAGTTGAGCAGCGACGCGATGGCCTCGACGGGCATTTGGCCATCCAACAAGTAGTTCACCGCCTGCCGGGACAGAATCTCTTCGCGAAGTTGCCGAAACCCACTGTTTTCTTGTTTGAGCTTGCGCGCCAAGGTGCGCTTGCTCATGAACAGAGAAGCCGCCGCCTCCCCTTCGGTGAGGGTTCCGGGTGGGCGGGACAGCATCATCTTCTTGAGCTGGGTCCGATAGTCCGGCTCCCGTGTCTGCAACCGCGCAAGCATGGATTCGCACTGCTGCAAGGCCAGGCGATAGTTCTCATGATTGGCGGAAGCGTTCGGCTTCTGGCACACCGCCATTGGAATTCTGCACGTCAACTGATGACAGCCAAAGCGCAGCCGCCCGGGCAGGTAGTCCGCGTAGATGGCTCGGTGCGCGGGCGCTGGATGGGCGAAACAGACTTCGGCCTCGTACAAGGGCCGGCCTACAATGAACTCGCCGAATTCGAATAGCACCTTCACCATCGCATCAGCAAGGCAACGCTCGACATCCTCATCCAACAACGACACATGAAAGTTCACCAGGCATTCCAGGTGACCTTCAACCTGCTGCAGATCCATCTGGATGAAGTTCGCGCGCGTGGGCAGGAACGTGTGAATCGCCTGCAGCGCGGTGAACAGGTCGGGGCTGCTGTAGGCGATGAAGCCCATGGCTCCGTGCGTCGCCGGGGTCAGCCGCGTGCCCAGTCGCAACCCGAACTCCGGCTCGCCGGACAACGCCAGTGCGTTGCGCAGAATCCCGATCTGCTCGGCCACGGTGAACAGGCTGTCCTCGCGCAGCAACTGCGCGACCTCGACTCCGGTACCGCTCAGCAGCACGGGCAGTTGTCGCGCCGAGAGGCCCAGTTCACGCGCGATCAGCCGTGAGTAGTTCGACGGAATGTCGGCTTCAGGGCTGTGCGAGCACTCGGCATGCGGCGTCTTCATCATTCGCCCTCCCCAGGAGGCAACCAGTGTCTTCAAATGCCCCCGCGTTGTCAAAAACTGTCCTCCCCGGTCTGCCGACTCGCTACTACGATCTGGCTTGGACAGATATGAAAGGAGAAAGGCAATGGGCAGAATCACCTTCATCGCGCACGACAGCACCGAGCATGTCGCTGACTTCGACGCCGGCGCTTCCCTGATGCAAGTTGCAGTCGATAACGCGATCCCCGGCATCGACGGGGACTGCGGTGGGGAATGTGCCTGTGGCACTTGCCACGTCATCGTCGCGGACGAGTGGTTCGACAAGACCGGCGTGCTCGGTTATGACGAAGAGCAGATGCTGTCCATGACCCCTGAGCGAGCGAGAACCTCGCGTCTGGGCTGTCAGGTCAACACCACAGAGGCGATGGACGGCATGACCGTTCGCCTGCCTGAATTCCAAATGTGAGCACGGAGGACGCCATGTCAACACAAACCCAGTCAATGGATGCAATCCAGACCCGAGTCGTCAATGCCACCTCCCGGGTGGTGCCGATGCACTGGCAGATCCGGGGGCTGAAGGCGTTGGTCAACGTCAAGAAGAAACTTGTCGGCCCGCGGCGACCGGCCCCCAACTTCGTAGAAGCACCGGTTCCCGATGTCACCACACTGGCGCTCGATGAGGTCGACCTCAGCAACCCCTTCCTGTACCGGCAGGGCGAGTGGGGCCCCTATTTCAAGCGGCTGCGCGACGAGGCCCCGGTGCACTACCTGAAGAACAGTCCGTTCGGGCCGTTCTGGTCGGTGACGCGCTACGAGGACATCCTGTTCGTGGACAAGCATCACGAACTCTTCTCCTCGGAGCCGTTCATCATCCTGGGCGATCCCCCGGAGGGGCTGTCGGTGGAGATGTTCATCGCGATGGACCCGCCCAAGCATGACGTGCAGCGCCGCTCGGTCCAGGGCGTGGTCGCACCGCAGAACCTGAAGGAGATGGAAGGGCTGATCCGCCTGCGCACCGGGGAGGTGCTCGACAGCCTGCCCCTGGGTGAACCCTTCAACTGGGTGCCAGCGGTCTCGAAGGAGTTGACGGGCCGCATGCTGGCCACCCTGCTGGACTTCCCGTACGAGGAACGGCACAAGCTGATCGACTGGTCCGACCGATTGGCAGGCAATGCGGCGGCGACCGGCGGCGAGTTCGACGATGAAGAGAACATGTTCGAAGCGGCCGCTGACATGGCCTGGGCTTTCTCCCAGCTGTGGCGCGACAAGGAGGCCCGTCGGGCTGCGGGCGAAGCGCCTGGATTCGACCTGATCAGCATGTTGCAGAGCAACGACGACACGAAGAGCATGATCAATCGCCCGATGGAGTTCATCGGCAACCTGGGACTGCTCATCGTTGGCGGCAATGACACCACGCGCAACAGCATGAGCGGTGGCGTGCTCGCCATGAATCAGTTCCCGGAGGAATTCGACAAGCTGAAGGCGAACCCGGACCTGATTCCGAACATGGTCTCCGAGATCATCCGCTGGCAGACCCCGTTGGCGCACATGCGGCGGGTGGCCACGCAGGATGTGGAACTGAATGGCCAGACCATCCGGCAGGGCGATCGCGTGGTGATGTGGTTTGCTTCGGGCAATCGCGACGAACGCAAGTTCGACAATCCCGATGCCTTCATCATCGATCGCAAGGACGCGCGAAACCATCTGTCGTTCGGCTACGGCATCCACCGCTGCATGGGCAACCGTCTGGCCGAATTGCAGTTGCGCATCCTGTGGGAAGAACTGCTCAAGCGCTTCGACAAGATCGAAGTTGTCGGTGAGCCCGAACGGGTACAGTCCAACTTCGTGCGCGGCTACTCCGAGCTGATGGTCAAGCTGACGCCCAAGGGCAAGGGCTGAGGCGCGGCGCAGCCAATCCGCATGGTGTCCGGACAATTCGATTCCGTGGTGGTCGGCAGCGGCTCGGTCGGTTGGGCCGCCGCCCACCACCTTGTCAGGAAACGGCCAGTGTTCGGCGCTGTCATTCGCAGCCGGGCATCAGACTTTTGCCGAGAATTGTTGCTGTGCTCAGCTGATAGAACTGTTGCACAATGTCGACGATAAGGCTCTTTGGGTAGCCGAGTTGCCTGGGGTCGGCAGCCAAGTAGGCAAAGAAGTAGTCCAGAACGCAGACCTGTACTGGAGCGCCCGCCCGTGACATCCAAGTGGGGGAGCATCAACTGCCGGCCCACGACTTCGTGACTGGCGCCCCCCCTCAACGCCTTTCGGGCGGACGCTCTCGCCCACGGTCAGGACCTTTTCGACGTCATGCAAAAGCAATCCGATCTGTACGAGTGCGACCGCATTCTCTCGAACGGCATTGTCGCCTCCACCAGCGGCACTACGAGCGGCAGCATTTCCATCGAATGCGCGAGCAGACCGCCGGGCCACGCGTGATGATGATTCTGGCTGGCCTTGCAACGCATGAACGGGATGCCAATATTCTCACGGAGCCGATGCCACCCCCTCACGTATTGGCAAGTCGGGTTAAGAACAAGGAATCCGAGAAGTACGACCGCTACTTGGGAGATGACCTACTAGCTGTGTAAACCCACCAGGTTGTTCACAGATAAGCCTAGGGCGCTGACGGGTGGCTGGTAGTTCAGGCTGGCATGTGGTCGGTGCCAGTTGTACTGGTGGAGCCAAGCGGGCAGATGCTCGGTGCGCTGGTCGGCGTTGTCGTAGCTGCGGGCGTAGGCCCATTCGCGCAGGGCGGTCTGGATGAAGCGCTCGGCCTTGCCGTTGGTGCGTGGGGTGTTAGGGTTTTGTGCGCACGTGGCGGATACCCAGCCGGCGGAGCAACCTGGCGAAGCGTTGGGACTTGTAGCAGGCCCCGTTGTCGGTCATGACAGGCTCGATGGTGATGCCGAAGCCCCGGTAGTAGCGGATGGCCTGGATCAGCGCTCGGCAGGCGCTGCGCCCGGTTTCGTCGGCGTGCACCGTGCTCAACGCCCTCCGGGACCCGAGATCGCTGGCAGCCCGCGAATTCCTCGCATGGGCCGGGGAAGGTTTCGACCCGAACCGATTCGACCGCCACGCCGCCAATGCCGCGCTGTCCCGCATTTCATGGAACCGGTGGATTGCGCCGCAAAAGGGTCGCCGGCGCTACCCGGATTGCGCTGGAGGGCTGGATGCGGGCATCAGCCCCCTGCCGAGATCCATCGCCGTACTGAGCTGATCGAGCTGCCGCACGACGTCCACGAGGAGACTCTCCGGGTAACCGCGCTGCCTGGGATCGGCAGCCAGGTAGGCGAAGAGGTAATGCAGAACGCGGGCCTGGTCCGGGGCGAACGATCGGAGTCTCGCCAGGTGAGGGTGCATCAGCTCCAGACCGATGGCTTCGTGCGTCGGATTGGCTGTCCCAACAGCTATCGGACGAACGCTCTCGCCCACCGTCAGCACCTTGCCGACGTCATGCAGAAGCAGACCGATCTACGTGAGGGGGGTGGCATCCTCGGCGTCCGGCATCACTGTCTCCACCAGCAACGAAACGAGCGGCAGCATCGCCATCGAATGTGCGAGCAGACCACCGGGCCAAGCGTGGTGATGATTCTGGCTGGCCTTGCAGCGCATAAAGGGGGTCCCGCTTCGGGGATCCCTGAGCACATCGCCGAGAAAGCGGCGCAATGGGCCGGTGAGGCCGCACTCAAAAGCGACCAGCTCATCAAGCCATGACAGCGCCACCACCGGGCATAGCCTGCGGGGTAGCAGCCCTGCGCCTGTTTCGAGGACTTCTCCGCTCACTGGCCGCAAGCGCTCAACGTGCAGGCATCGGTCGTCGCCCTCGCCACGGAACCGGCCGATCACGAAGACGGGGCCGGGCAATTGAACGTCACCGAGCTGGTGGAGCCACTCGGGCCAGAGCAGACCAATGACTACGCCGCGGGCATCGTCGAGGACCAGTCGCGCGTAACGCGCTCCATCGGTGCGCTTCTGACGGTGCTGCACCTCGCTTAGCCAGTACACGCTACCGTGCAAGCCAACAGGCTGTTGGGACAGCCAGCCGAGGTCTCCGCAGGCGAGCTCCGGATGATCACTGCGCCTTGCAGCGATCACCGATCCGCCTCCCAGTCATGATCATTGGCAGCCAACCGAGTACTGATCTGACCGGTCAGGCGATCCAGAAGCAGGCTCTCCTCCGGTTGGTACTCAGCAGCAGCCTGAAACACCGGGCAATCGAGCTGTCGGTTGATCCAGTCGATGAGAGCGATCCGATTGTTGGTCTTGCTGCAGTCGCTGACGAAGCAGACCAGATCGATGCCTTCCGGTAGGGCTCTGACCTGATTGAGCAACAGGGGGCAGATGCGCGCCGCGCGCCTCCGCAGCTCCACGGCTGTCAGTTCACTGGCGAGGAGCGCTTCGAGTTCCTTCCTTGTCTTAGCCATGGTTGCGGCCTCCTGAGGCAACCTGAGGCAACCTGAGGCAACCTGAGGCAAACAGATTCCGATGATTAGTCATTTACAGCTCCCCGCTTATGTGCCGGCACCGCTTGGCTGGAGGGCCTTGCCCCCTCGTGTTCGGGACTGTCGACCCCGCCATTGAGGGCACCGGTCACGAGGGTGTCGAACGCATTTCCGTCCCTGCGCATGAGGTTCGGCACATACCGGCTGTAGGTACGGAAGAGCATTTCCGTTGTCGAGTGCCCAAGCTGGCGGGCAATCCATTCGGGCGACTCGCCTGCGGCCAGCCAGAGCGTCGCGCAGGTATGACGCATCTGATAGGGCCGGCGATACTTGATTCCGAGGTGGCAAAGCAGCGGCTTCCAGACCCGGTTGTTGAAGTTGGTGTTGTTGATCGGCATGCCGTTGCGGGTACGGAAGACGTATTCCTCGGAGAAGCGCTCGGAAGCGTGGTCGTAGCCTTCCGGACGCTGAGCGATCAACGCTTCGATGACGGGCTGACTCATGTAGATCTCGCGTTGCGAGCCGTCCGTCTTCGTCTGTTCCGTCCTTCCTCCGATGAAGGTCTCGCGGATCAGGATCTGCCGCCGCTCCCAATCGACATGCTTCCATCTGAGACCGTGCGCCTCACCCGACCGGACGCCCGTGAAGAAGCGGAATGTCAAGTAGGGGTGATAGTCCTTGCGCACTCGCGCGAGGATCATTCGCATCTCCACCATCGAGAACGGCTCGATGTCCTTTCGCCGCAGCTTCAGGCGCTTGATGTTCGTACAGGGATTCTGAAACCCGTACTGGAGTGCGGCCTCATCGAGGACCATGCGGACCACGCCGACGATTCGATTGATGGTCGATGGGTCGAGGGCACGCCTCTGAGGCCCCTCGACCCCATTCAGATCATCTCCTTCGCGTGACAGCTTGGTCCGGAAATCCAGGACGAGGGAGCGGTCGATCTCGTTCAACGGAACGTCACCGAAGACGGGAAGCACGTGATGCCTCAGGATCGAGTCCATGGCCACGCGGTAGCTGTGACGCCATTCGACCTGCTTGTTTCGCTTCCAGCCTTCCGCGAACTCCGCAAACGCCGGCAACGCCGGTGCTGCATCATCCAGGCCCTGAGCATCCGGCCTTGCTTGCCCCCGCGTCTCCGCGCCCCGCTGCCCCAGGAACCTTGTCGCCATGGGGCTTCCGGGAAAATAGCGCTCGTACTCGAACCTGCCGAGCGAGATGTCCGCTTCGATCCGGGTGAGAATCCGCTTCATCTTCTTCCGGTTGGCGGACGTGTCCGTGAATCGCGTGTACTCACGGCAGCGAACGCCTCGAAAGCGAAAATCGAAGTAGAGGTAGCCGCTTCGGACATTGATGCTAGCCATTGCAGTACCTCCCGGACGCCATCGGAATGCGCTCTGAAGGGCCCAGCCGCCCCATCCCGTAGGCTCCTTCGCTCTGCAACGCCTCCTCTCCGAGGTCATCCGCAGACCTCTCGCCCAGTCCGCTACTCATTGCGGTCGCCTCGGCGTCACCCGTGGACAGGCTCATGTCCCTCTCGATCGCCTCCCAGATGAAGAGGATCTTTCGGCGGCCGAAGGGCCGAATGTAATGCACCCCCTCGAGCAGTACCGCGTCGACAAGCCGGTTTCTGATTGTCCTTGCGTCGTACTTGATGCGAGCAGATAGCTCGGCTGCCGTCAGGTAGGTTCGTGACATACTCATAGCTAACTCCAGTCGTTAATGTTGGCTTTGTGCTTCGTATGTATCTCATTCGATACACATCCAACCTATACCGACTCTCCAGCCATGCAACCCCGTGCGTGGCGGGCATTTCGACCGACTCAGGCCTTCGATGATCCGATTCCGGCTGCGTGAACTGATGGCCGAACGGCAGTTCCAGGAAGGGCGCTTGATCACGGTCAACGAAATCTCGTCCGCGACCGGCATTCATCGGATCACGCTATCCCGCATCCTCAACAAGCGCGGATACAACACGCATACGGACAATCTCGACCTGCTCTGCACCTATTTCAAGTGCCGCATCGAGCAGCTGATCGAGCACGTTCCTGACGACCACTCGGACTAGTCCCCGGTCCCGGGGGATGCAGTCATTCCCGGACACGCGCCCTTCTGGCTGGTCCCGGATGGTCCCCAGGTGGTCCCCTGCTGGTCTCAAGCGTCTTGAGCCGCGCTCGGCTTCGCTGAGGGATGCATTCACATCGCGGACTCAGCGGGGACCTCAAAGCAAAGAGCCCGATCCGGCTGGCAGCCAGGATCGGGCTCTAAGTCATTGATTTGGCGCGCCCGGCAGGATTCGAACCTGCGACCTTCGGCTTCGGAGGCCGACACTCTATCCAGCTGAGCTACGGGCGCTTTGACTGCATCACTGTAACGCGACGAAGGAGATGACTCGTGCCTTCGGAGGCCGACACTCTATCCAACTGAGCTACAGGCGCGTACCGCACGCATGATACAAGCTACGCGCAGCGCTCGCCCTGCCCCGCGCTACTCGCTCGCTTTGAACATCCGAAACTCGCGAAAGCCCACGAGCTTGCCCTGCGCATCGCGCAATGCCTGCAGCGCAATGCGCTGCGGTCGGGGGATACCGTCGCCATCTCGACGGATGACGCAATCGCGTACCAGGCCATGGCGGCGAGCCAGCCGCAATAGTTCTTCGGGACGCCGCTCAGCGCGCGCTTCCGCGTTGAACAGGGTCGAATAGGGTTGCCAGCGGCCGTCGATCAGCAACTGTCCCTGCGCGTCCAACTCCACCACCGGACAGCTTGGCTCCGACCTGGTGGTATCGTCCGCGGCGTGAAAGTGCACTGCCTGCGTTGCGGCATCCTGCCGTTGTCGGTGCATCCTTGCCTTCCTCGCCGGTTGAGGCCTTGCATCCTCTCGGCGTTTCTCCACGATCCGACCCGCATCATGCGCACCCGTCCGCAGACTGCCTAGTCGGAAAATGTCGACTGTTCGCGTCGTCGGCTGACACCGCAGCGCCGTCTCTGGCCTGGCTCCGAGAATCCTTGTGGAGCAGCCATGGCCCGCCTGTCCAATTGAGGTTCCAGACAGCGACGCGGAACCCAAGCGCTGCCGTTGATAATCCGGCGATGAAACCCGCGAGCCAACGCCGCCGGCGAGAACCCAAAACAGAGAAAATCTGCGCCGTTTGCCAGCGCCCCTTCGAGTGGCGTCGCAAATGGGCGGATGTGTGGGAAGAAGTGCGCTACTGCTCCGAGCGCTGCCGCAGGCAACGGCGCAGCGCACGCCCATGAGCCCGCAAGGCGCCCACCGGCTGGTCATCGTTCTCGGCGACCAGCTGTCGCTGCAGAACCCGGCCCTGCAGGCGGCGGACCCCGCCCGCGACACGGTGTGGATGTGCGAATGCCTCGCTGAGGGCAACAAGGTGTGGTCGCACAAGGCCCGCATCGCGGTCTTCCTCAGCGCCATGCGGCATTTTGCCGATCAACTCAGAGAGAGCGGTTGGCGGGTGCATTACCTTCCGCTGGGGTCCCACACGCATGACACCCTCGACGATGCCCTCGCTGCCACGCTGAGCGAAATGGCCGTGGATGGGCTGCGCATGACCGAGGCCGGAGAGTACGACATCCAGCAGGCCCTCGATGCCTGCGCGAGCGCGCGCGGTCTGCCCCTCGAGGTGCACGCGGATACCCACTTTCTCTGCACGCGCGACGCATTCTCGCAGTGGCTGGAAGGACGCAAGCAACCACGCATGGAGCACTTCTATCGCCGCATGCGTCAGCAGACCGGGCTCCTCATGGAGGGCAAGGAGCCCGCTGGTGGACAGTGGAATTTTGATGCCGACAACCGCGACAGCTTCGGCCGGGACGGGCCGGGCACCCTGCCGGCGCCGTTGTCCTTTGCCCCGGACGCGTGCACGCAACAGGTCATCAAGGACGTCGAACGGCATTTCCCGGACCACCCCGGCAGCCTGGAACACTTCGACTGGCCGGTGACGGCAAAGCAGGCGGAAGCCGCGCTGGAGGACTTCATCACGCACCGGCTGCCCCGCTTCGGTCAGTTCCAGGATGCGATGTGGACCGGCGAACCCTGGCTGTTCCACGCACGCCTGTCCTGCGCGCTCAACCTCAAGCTGCTCGACCCGATGCGCGCCTGCGCCGACGCCGAAGCCGCCTGGCGCGATGGCCATGCTCCCATTGCCGCCGTCGAAGGCTTCATTCGCCAGATCCTCGGCTGGCGCGAGTATGTACGCGGCCTCTACTGGGCGCGCATGCCGGACTACCGGGACGAGAACGCGCTGGAAGCGCAACAGCCCCTGCCCGCCTTCTTCTGGAATGGCCAAACCGGCATGGCCTGTCTCTCCGACACCCTGGACGGCACCCTGCGCTACGGCTACGCCCACCACATCCAACGCCTGATGGTGACCGGACTGTATGCCCTGCTGCTGGGGGTACAGCCGCGCGCCATCAACGACTGGTATCTCGCCATCTACGTCGACGCGGTCGAGTGGGTGGAGCTGCCCAACGTCATCGGCATGAGCCAATGGGCCGACGGCGGTGTGATGGCGTCCAAGCCCTACGTGGCTTCCGGAAAGTACATCGACCGCATGTCGAACTACTGCCGCAACTGCCGCTACCGCCCCGATCAGGCGACCGGGCCCAAGGCCTGCCCCTTTACCTCGCTGTACTGGGACTTTCTGGATCGGCACGAAGACCGCTATGCCGGCCACCCTCGGCTGAAGATGCAGATCAACAATCTACGCCGCAAATCGAGCGAGGCCCGCGCCGCCATCCGCGACGCGGCCGCGGCCCACCGTCAAGACCCCGGCGCTGCCTAAGCGGCGCCCTTCTCGGGGCGCTGCAACAGGTCGCGCAGCGCGCCTTCCAGCTCGGGGTACGTAAAGCAGAAGCCGCTTTCCTGGGTGCGCCGCGGCAGCACGCGCTGGCCCTGCGTGAGCAGTTCGGCCATGGCCCCCAAGGCGATCTTCAGGGCAAAGGCCGGAGTCGGCATGAAGCTGGGGCGGCGCATGACGCGGCCCAGGGTCTTGGCGAAATCCCGCTGCCGCAGCGGATTGGGGGCGGTGCCGTTGAATTCGCCGGCAGCATCCTCCGTCTCCAGCAGGTGCGTGAACAACCGCACCAGATCATGGCGGTGAATCCAGCTCCACCACTGCTTGCCGCTGCCCATCGGACCGCCGATACCGAGTTTGAAGGGCAGCAACATCTGCTGCAGTCCGCCGCCTTCGGGATGCAGCACGAGGCCGATACGCACGATGGCCACCCGGGCGCCGAAGGCAGCGGCGCGCTTGGCTTCGGCCTCCCAGGCCGAACAGATATCCAGCCCCCCCTGCATCGCACCGGAGGGCATGTCGTCCTCGCTCACCACCTCGTCGCCACGCGCCCCGTAGAAACCGATAGCGGAAGCGGAGATCAGCGTCTTCACACCGGCCTGCTCCATCCAGTCGACCAGGCGGCGGGTGACATGGAGGCGGCTGTCGAGAAAGCGTTGCTTGCGCGCGGCGGTCCATCGGCCGGAACCAAGATTTTCCCCGGCAAGATTGATGGCGGCGTCGATGCCACGCGCATCCTCCGGCTCGGCCACGGTCGCCACCCCCTTCGGAAGCAGGTTCAGCGCGTGCTGCGGCGTGCGCGACCAGACCACCACTTCATGGCCCTGCGCCAGCAGGTGCGCGCACAGCGGACGTCCTACGAAACCGGTACCACCCGTGATCAAAACACGCATCGGCTTGCTCCTTTGGATAGGGCCGCGCCTGTCCCGGCGGCCAAGGGGGTGATGGATGATTCCGACAGCGCATAGAGCCGCTCTCCGGCACCCGCCTCCACCGCCATGCCGCCGGTAAAGCTGCCAAAAGCCGGAAGGACGGCCTGCTCCGCACGCTGCCAGAACACTGGAAGACGCAACGCATCTCCCATGCCGCGCAGGCGCAAGACCGGATGCTGATGCCCGGCCAGCACGTAGCCCCGTGGGTCGCTCTGCGGCTCGTGATGAAAGACGAAGGGCGGCAGGACAAGTTCGGCGTGCCAGTGCATGCCGAGATCGGGCAAAGCAGCGCTCTTGCGGTCGTGGTTGCCAAGCACCACATCGAAGGCGAGTTGCCGGTGGCGATGGCACAGTGCCTGCAACGCGCCCAGCCAGCCCTCGTCGCCGCGGATGCGGTCGTGGAAGAGGTCGCCGCAGACCACCAGCCGCTGTGGACGGTAATCATCGAGCAGCGCCGCGATGGCGTCGCAATCCGCCTGGGTGTGGCCGCTGGGGATGGCCACGCCCTGCCGGCGGAAAGCCTCGCCCTTGCCGAGGTGCACATCCGCCAGTACCAGCGTCTGCGCCGCATGCCAGTACAGCGCACGGCGCCCGTCCAGCAGACAGGCCGTACCCGCAAGATCGATGGGCAGTGCGCTCGCCATCATCCCGCCTTGCGCAGCGCGCGACGGCGCCGCCGATCCGCCGCCTGCTCCAGGCTCGCAACCATGCGCGCCACGCGCGTGGCGACGTCCTCGCTCGACACCCGGCTGCTGATGCGCTCGGCCCACAAGGGAAAAGCGAGCGGCGTCAGCCGCGGTGGGGTCGCGAGCACAACGGCCTGGTGCGGCAACGGCTCAAGCACCTGCCGGGCGCGGTCCAGATCGAGTTGCTGACGCACGACTTCCTCCTGCGCCTGATGCATGAGTAAGTTTTCCGGATCGTAGCGCGACAGCACGTCGAAGATCAGCCCGCTCGACGCCTGCACCTGCCGGGTGCTCTTGCCGCGCCCCGGGTAGCCCTCGAAAACCAGACCGGCCACGCGCGCGATCTCCCGAAAATGCCGCTTGGCCAGCTCGGTGCCGTTGATCGCGGCCAGCAGATCGCCGTGCAGCCCTTCGGCAGTCATCAGTTGGCGGAGCAGCGGCTCGGTCAGGGTGGGAAGCTCCGACGCCAGCACCTCGAAGCCATAGTCGTTGGCGGTCAGCGTGGCGGTCACGGGCGTCTGCTGCGACAAACGCCACCCCACCAGCGCGGCCAGCGCCTCATGCGCATGGCGACCGGCAAAGGGAAAGACGAACCAGTGGGTACCTTCGCGCGAGCGCACCTGCTCCACCAGCAGATGGTCGCGGCCAGGCAGTGCCGACCAGTCGCGCTGCAGAGTCAGCAAAGGGGCCAGTGCGTCCATTTCCGGACCCGACGCCGCGCCCGCGTCGGCCTGGGCATAGCCCGTCAGCAAGGCGTCTGCCAGGGTAGAGGACAGCGGCATGCGCCCCCCGGCCCAACGCGGCACCAGACGCCGACTGCGGCCGGCGCGTACGTAGGCGGTCATGTCGCGCACCCGCACCAGCGTCAGCGCGCGGCCACCAAAGAGAAAGGAATCCCCCGGCTGCAGGCCGGCAATGAAGCGCTCCTCGACCTGGCCGATGCGGCCACCGGACATCCAGGCCACCTGCATGTGGGCGTCGGCGGTGATGGTGCCGATGGCCATGCGATGGCGGCGCGCGATCGTCGCGTCGGCGATACGCAAGACGCCGTCCGCATCCTGTTGCACCTTGCGGTACTGCGGATAGGCCTGCAAGGCGGCGCCGCCGCGTTGGACATAGTCCATGACCCATTGCCAGCGCGCGGCATCCAGTTCGGCGAAGGCATGCGTCGCGCGTGCATGCTCGAGAATCTCCTCGGCACGCACGCGGCCACTCAAGGCCAGCGTGCACACGTGCTGGGCGAGCACATCCAGGCAATTCCGCAGCGGTTCGCGCTTTTCGAGCGTGCCGCTCGCGATGGCATCGCGCGCGGCCGCGAATTCGGCCAGTTCCAGCGCGTGCGTAGGCACGCACAGGATGTGGCTGCCGCGCCCGGGTGCGTGGCCGGAGCGGCCCGCGCGCTGCAGCAGCCGCGCCACGCCCTTGGGGCCGCCGATCTGCACCACCAATTCCACCGGCGCGAAGTCGACGCCCAGATCGAGACTGCTGGTGGCAACGACCGTGCGCAGACTGCCATCCCGAATCCCCTGCTCCGCGGCACTGCGCGCAGCGCGGTCCAGCGAGGCATGATGCAGCGCCAAGGGATGTGCGGGCAGACGCTCACGCAAGGCGTCGTGCCAGCGCTCGGCCTGCGCGCGGGTATTGGTGAAGACGAGACTGCTGCCAGCCTGCTGCAGGCGCTGCGCCACCGCCTCGACGTTGGACAGCCCCATATGCCCCGCCCACGGAAAGCGTTCCACGGTGTCGGGCAACAAGGATTCGATGACTGGTGGCGCCTTGGCCTCGCCGCCGATGCGTCGCACCCGACCCGACGGTCCGACGAGCACGCGGGCCGCTTGCTCCACATTGCCGAGGGTGGCGGACAGGCCAATGGTGCGAAGCTCCGGTGCCAACTGACGCAGCCGCGCCATCACCAGCTCGGTCTGTACGCCGCGCTTGCTGCCCAGCAACTCGTGCCACTCATCCACCACGATGGCGCGCAAGCCCCGCCATTGCGGCAACAGATCGCCGTAGGACAGCAGCAGGGACGCCGATTCCGGGGTGGTCACCAGCGCCTGCGGCAACCGCTTGCGCTGGCGGCTGCGCTGGCTGCTCGATGAATCGCCCGTGCGCAGTCCCACCTGCCACGGGATCTGCAAGGCATCGGCGGCGGCCTGCAGTTGCGCCTGGGTGTCGGCGGCCAGCGCGCGCATGGGCGTCAGCCACAGCACGCGCAGCGGTTCCTGCGCATCACTGGCCTCGGCCAGCGGCCCCAACCAGGCCGCCAGGGTCTTGCCCTGCCCGGTTGCCGCGTGAATGAGCATGGATTCCCCGTCGGCATAGGCCTGCCACGCCGCACGCTGGAAGGGCAGGATCTGCCATTGGCGGGCGTCGAAGAAGTCATCGATAGCGTGGGTGGAGAGCAGGCGCTGAACCATCCGCCTATGATGCGCGCGCCTCTTTCACGAACCGCGCGACGTCCAAGTCGCGCTGCATGGATGCCTGCACCCAGCCGCCAAACCGCCATCCTCGCCGCCGTGGGTGCCTTCGGCATCTGGGGACTGTTCCCGGTGTACTGGAAGGCACTGGCGCATGTCCCGGCGCTCGAAGTGGCCGCGCACCGGCTGTTCTGGAGCTTCGTGGCGGTGTTCGCCTTTTTGCTGATCCGCGGTCAGCTGCACAATCTCCGTCAGCTGAACCAGCGCCAGTGGGCCCTGTTGTGCCTGTCCGGAGGGGTCATTGCCAGCAACTGGGGCATCTATGTCTGGGCGGTGGCGCAGGAGCGCGTGGTCGAGGCCAGTCTCGGCTATTTCATCTCGCCCTTGATGTCGGTTGCGCTGGGCGTGGTGGTGCTCGGTGAGCGCCTGGATCGCGTGCGCTGGATGGCGGTCGGATTGGCCGCCGCGGGGGTGCTCTGGCTGACCGTGCGCGCCGGCGGTTTGCCGTGGATTGCCTTGTGTCTGGCCAGCAGCTTTGCGCTCTACGGCCTGGTACGCAAGCACCTGGACGTGGATGCAGTGACGGGCCTCGCCGCCGAAACCTGTCTGTGGGCGGTGCCCGCCGCCATTGCGGTAGCCACCCTGAGCCTGCCCGCCCAGCATCCGCCGGTTGATTGGTGGCTGCTCGCCGGCGGTGGCGCGATCACCGCCCTGCCCTTGGCGCTGTATGCACTGGCAGCGCGCGGCATGCCGCTCGCCAGTCTGGGGCTGATGCAGTACTTCGCCCCTACCTGCCAGCTGCTGCTAGGCGTATTGCTTTACCAGGAGCCCTTCGATGCGGCGCGGCTCGCCGGCTTTGCCTGCATCTGGGCGGCGCTGGCGCTGCATCTTGCACAGGGATGGCGCAGCACGCGGTAGCCGGGCTCACGAGGGCGTGACGGCATCGAGCAGCGCATGCAGCGCCTGCAGATGGTCCGCCTCCGCCGCCGGCTTGTCCTGGCGCCATCGATGAATGCGCGGAAAGCGCAGCGCGACGCCAGCCTTGTGCCGCTTGCTCTGCTGAATGCCTTCAAAGGCAATCTCGAAGACCTGCAGCGGCTGCACGCTGCGCACAGGGCCGAAGCGCTCGATGGTGTGCTGACGGATCCAGCGGTCCATCTGCGTCAGCTCCTTGTCGGTGAGACCGGAGTACGCCTTGGCCACGGGCACCAAGGCATCGCCGTCCCAGACCGCCAGGGTGTAGTCGGTGTACAGATTGGAACGCCGACCGTGCCCGGCCTGGGCATAGACGAGCACGGCATCGACGGTCAGAGGATCGACCTTCCACTTCCACCAGATGCCGCGTCGACGCCCGCGCGTATAGGGTGCATCCGCGTGTTTGAGCATGAGCCCTTCGACCCCACGGCTGCGCGCCTCGGTGCGCAGCCGCGCCAGCGTCGCCCAATCCTCTGCGCTGACCAGCGGTGAGATGGTAATGGCCGCCGTGGACGCGGCGATGACTCCATCCAGTTGCTGCCGCCGCTGACGGGTTGATTGGTCGCGGATGTCGTTGCCGCCAAGCTCGAGCAGGTCATAGGCGAGATAGCGCACCGGCGCCTCGTCCAACAGACGGCGGCCGGGCTTCTGCTTGTTGATGCGGCGCTGCAGTTCGGCGAAGGGCCGGATGCCATCACGCCAGCAGACCACTTCGCCGTCCAGCACCGTGCCGTCGGGCAAGGCCATGGCCGCCGCCTCGATCTCGGGAAAGCGTCCCGCCAGAAGCTCCTCGCCGCGCGACCACAAGAAGACTTGCCCTTCGCGCCGGATCAACTGGGCGCGGATGCCGTCCCATTTCCACTCGATGAGGAAGTCGCTCGGCGAGCCGAGATCGGCCGGCGCGTCGTCCATCGGCGCTGCCAGGCAGAAGGGATAGGGTTGCGAGGCAACCGTACCGGCATCGGGGGGCGCGCGCAGACGCGTGATCAGGGCGGCATCGGGCTGCCAATCGCCCATCAGACGCTGGGCGATGAGGTTTTCGTCCTGCGCCAGCGCCTGCGCCAGGGCGCGGGTGGCGAGCCCGGTGGACACCCCGACACGCAGGCCGCCGGTCAGCAGCTTGGTCAGCAGGAAGCACTCGCGCAGCGGCAGCCCCCGCCACCAGGCGGCGAGCTGGGCGCCGATGACGGCCTCGTCAGCCTGTGCCAGCGCGCGCAGTTCGGCCACCCAGGCGCCCAAGTCGCGGGACACGAGTTCCGGGTCCCCCGCGCTCCCATCATCGAAGAGCAGCGCAATGGTTTCCGCCAGATCGCCCACGTGGGCATGGCTGGATACCAGCATCCAGTCGGCCACCCCGGCGGCATCAGCGGCCCAGGCCTTGAGCCGCGTCGGCGACAACAGGCGTTTGAGGCGGCGGCCGGTCAGGAAGTACAGCGCCCACGCGGCGGCCTCGTCGTCGCTGTCACGGAAGTAGTCGACCATCAGTGCCAGCTTGCGTCCGGTCGCGCGGGTGGCGTCGAGCTGCTCGTAGAGCTCGGCGAAGCGCCTCATCCGTCGGCCTCGCCCTCGAAGGGCGTCCCGAGTTCGGCGGCCTGCCAGCCATGCTCGCGCAGGTAGCGCACCAGGGTGTCGCTGTGGCCGTGCGTGGCGAGCACGCGCTGGCAGCCGGTCGCCCGGATGCTGTCGACCAGACCGCGCCAGTCGGCGTGGTCCGACAGCACAAAGCCCTGGTCATAGCCGCGGCGCCGCCGATTGCCGCGCACCCGCATCCAGCCGGAGACAAAACCGGTGGTCGCGCCACGGAAACGGCGCATCCACGAGGTGCCGGCGGCACTCGGTGGCGCCACGATCAGATGGCCACGCCAGTCGTGATCACGCGACTGTGCGGACACCGCTTCGGTGGGCACCATCGCGACGCCGGCGGCGCGATACACTGTCACCAGTGGGGTCATGGCGCCGTGCAGATAGACGGTCTGCCCGGTGTGCGCGAGCAGCCCGTTGAGGACCCGCTGCGCCTTGCCGAGGGCATAGCAGAACAGCACGGCGGGCTGGCCGTTGTCGGCCGCCTGCCGCCACCAATGGAAGACGTCCGCCACCACGTCGGCCGGGTCGGGCCAGCGATAGACCGGGAGTGCGAAGGTGGCCTCGGTGATGAAGGTGTCACAGGGCACCGGCTCGAAAGGCGTGCAGGTGGGGTCCGGATCGCGCTTGTAGTCGCCGGAGGCGACCCACACGCCTTCGCGCGCCTCGACGCGCACCTGCGCCGACCCCAGGATGTGCCCCGCGGGATGCAGCGACACCCGCGCGCGTCCCAGCGTCAGCGGCTCGCGCCACTCCAGCGGCCGGATGGGCGCCGCCTGCCCGAGCCGCTGGTGCATGACACCCAGCGACTCGCGGGCGCACCAGATGACGCCGTGCCCGGCGCGCGCATGGTCGGCGTGGGCGTGGGTGATGACAGCGCGCGGTACGGGCCGCCACGGGTCGATATGGAAATCCCCCGCTGCGCAGTACAGCCCTTCCGGTCGTGTTTCGATCAAGCCCGCCATGCCGGCAGGCTAGCGCTAGCCCACCGTGGGTGGCCAGGTTGCGCGGACTTCGTCCAACAGCGCCAGATGACGCGCCACGGCGCCCCGGTTGGCGGCTACCGCTTCGGCGGCGGCCTGCCCCATGGTGGCGCGCGTGTCGGGCTCGGCGAACAAGGCGGCAATGTCCACCGCCAGGTCCTGCGCGCTGGCCACCTCCTGCGCCCCACCGGCGTCGACCAGCAGCCGCCGCGCATCCACAAAGTGGAACATATGCGGACCAAACAGCACGGGCAGCCCGATGGATGCCGGCTCCAGAAGATTGTGACCGCCGACCTCGACCAGGCTGCCGCCGATGAAGGCGACATCCGCCATCGCCAGATAGGCGAACATCTCGCCGGTGCTGTCACCCAGCAGGAGCGGCGTATCGGAGGGGATCTCGGCAGCGTCGCTGAAGCCGCTGCGGCGCGCGTAGCGCCAACCGTCCCGGTCCAGTGCGCGCGCCACCGCCTCGAAGCGCTGCGGATGCCGCGGCACCAGGACGAGGCAGGCATCCGGGTACCAGCGCAGCAAGTCACGGTGCGCAGCCAGCACCGCGGCCTCCTCCCCGTCATGGGTACTGGCGGCGATCCAGACGGGACGTGAGCCGAGCGCCTCGCGCCATTGCCGCCCGCGTTGCAAAGCCGCCTCGGGCGGCGTCAGATCAAATTTGATGTTGCCCGCGCAGACGACGTTGGGGGCTCCCAGCGAGCGGAAGCGCAAGGCATCGGCTTCGCTCTGGGTGGCCACCAGCGTGACCTGCTGCAGCACCTTGGCAATACTCCCCCGGATGCGGTCATAGCCGCGCAGCGAGCGCGGCGACAGGCGCGCGTTGGCGATGAACAGCGGAATGCGACGCTGCGCCAGTACGGCAAAGAGGTGGGGCCACAGCTCGGTTTCCAGCACCAGGCACACCTGCGGCTGCACGCGATGCATAAAGCGGCGCACCATGCCGGGCAGATCGAAAGGCACATAGCTGTGGCGGACGCGCTGGCCCCAGATGTCCCGCACCGCCTGGGAGCCGGTGGTGGTCATGGTCGTGATCCAGATGCTGCCTTCGCCGTGGCGCGCCACCAGGGCATCGATCAGCGGCCGTGCGGCCACCACTTCTCCCAGCGAGGCGGCATGCACCCACACCGCGATGGGGCGTTCCATGCGACGCACCCAGCCGAGTCGCTCGGGCCACCGGCCGGCGGCATCGCCCTGGCGGCGCGCGCGCAACGTGAGCAGCAGCGTGGCCGGCCATACGCCGAGGTTGAGCACGATGCGATACAACAGACGCAGCATGGCG
>JALEHA010000178.1 GCA_022763315.1 Algiphilus sp. | reverse complement strand
TTTCTGCGTCAATACGCGGCCTTCTTCCTGGCGCTGGCGGCTGCCTGGCTGTTGCTGGAGCTGGCCGGTCTCGGCCTGCGCCTTGGAGCCCGACGCGCGGCTTGATCGGCGCTGACCGAAGCCGAATTGTTGCATCCTGCGGCCATGACGAAGCGCGTCGAGTTCTACCGAAATCCGGGGCGGCGCATTGCTAGACTGCCGCGAAACGATCCATAGCCGGGGCCCGCATGCATCTCTTGATTCGCCGACGTGATCTGGATTTCCTGCTCTATGAGTGGCTCGACGTGGCCGCGTTGTGCCACCACGCGCGCTTCGCACAGCACGACCGCACCACCTTCGACGCGGTGATCGACGCCGCCGAAACCCTTGCGGAAGAGGAATTCGCCAGCCACGCCGCCGAGCTGGACGCGAACGAGCCCACCTTTGACGGCGAGCGTGTGCACCTCATCCCTGCCGTGAAGAAGGCGCTGGATGCCTATATCGAGGGCGGTTTTCTGGGCGCGGCCTTTGACGAGGCCGACGGTGGGCTGCAGCTGCCCTATACCGTGGGGCAGACGGTCAACGCGCTGTTTTCCGCGGCCAATATCGGCACGGCGGGCTATCCCTTTCTGACCGGGGCTGCCGCCAATCTGCTCAAGGTCGTCGGGTCCGAGGCGCAGCAGGCGCGCTATATGCGCCCGATGATCGCCGGCCGCTTCTTCGGCACGATGTGTCTGTCGGAGCCACAGGCCGGGTCGTCGCTGGGCGATATCCGCACCCGCGCCATCCCGCAGGACGACGGCAGCTACCGCATCAAGGGCAGCAAGATGTGGATTTCCGGCGGCGAACACGAGCTGGCCGAGAACATCGTGCACATGGTGCTCGCGCGCATCGATGGCGCGCCGGCCGGCACCAAGGGCATTTCCCTCTTCGTCGTGCCGCGCTCGCACGTCGGCGACGACGGCAGCGTCGGCGCACGCAACGACGTCCGCCTGGTGGGCCTCAATCACAAGATGGGGTATCGCGGTACCGTCAATACGGTGCTGAGCTTCGGTGACAACGACGCCTGCGTCGGCTATCTCGTCGGCGAAGCCGGGCAGGGGCTGGCCGGCATGTTCCACATGATGAACGAGGCGCGCATTGGTGTCGGCATGGGCGCGGCCGTGCTCGGTTATACCGGCTATCTGCATGCGCTGGACTACGCCCGTGGCCGGCCGCAGGGGCGCAAGGCCGGAAGTGCGCCGAGCGATCCGCCGGTCCCGATCATCGAACACACGGATGTGCGGCGCATGCTGCTCGCGCAGAAGGCCTACTGCGAGGGCGCCCTGGCGCTATGCCTGTACTGCGCCCGACTGGTCGACCGTCAGGCCACCAGCGACGACGCCGAGGATCGCGACCAGCTCGGCCTGCTGCTCGATATCCTCACGCCCATCGCCAAGGCATGGCCCTCCGAGTACGGCTTGGAGGCGAACAAGCTCGCCATCCAGGTGCTTGGCGGTTACGGCTATACCCGTGAATATCCGGTCGAACGCTTCTATCGAGACAACCGGCTGAATCCGATTCACGAAGGCACCAACGGCATCCAGGCCATCGACCTGCTGGGCCGCAAGGTGACCATGCGACAGGGCGCCGCCCTCAAGCTGCTCTTGCGCACCATCGGCGAGACGGCCGAGCGCGCCAGCACGCATCCGGCGCTGCAGGCCTACGCCAAGCAGCTGGCGGAGGCGATTGAAACGGTTGCCAGCACCACGCGCCGTGTCATGGAACGCGTGGCCACGCCGGAGGCCTACCTGGCCAATGCAAGCGCCTATCTCGACATGCTCGGCCATGTCGTGATCGCCTGGATCTGGCTGGAGCAGGCGCTGGCGGCCGACAACGCCACGGCCGATGGCGACGGCGATCGCGCTTTCTACGCCGGCAAGCGACAGGCGGCGCAGTACTTCTTTCACCGCGAGCTACCGCAGATCGCGCAGTGGGCGCGCATCGTCGCCGATGGCGAAGCCAGTGCGCTGGACATGCAGGACGCCTGGTTCTGAATCCGCGCCGCGGCGCCGAATGCGCTACCAGGGCAGCACGCTGCCGTCGGAGTGCCAGAAGGTGCCCGAGTCCTGCAGCTCCAGCGCATCCATGCGCTGGATCAGGCGCTCCGCTGCCTGGGGCGGGTCGATATGGCCGTTGCCCTGGGTCATGTCGGTGCGCACGAAGCCCGGGTGCAGGATGGCCACCGCGATGCCGCGCGGCGCGAGATCGACGGCCAGGGATTTTCCGGCGGCATTCAGGCCGGCCTTGCTGATGCGATAGCCGTACTTCGCGCCTGAATCGTTGTCCGCAATCGAGCCCATGCGCGAGGTCATCAGCCCGATTTTGCCGCCTTCGTGCATGCGGTCGAGCAGGGCACAGACCACGCGCAGCGGTCCCAGGGTATTGATCTCGAACTGATCGCGGATGCGGTCGAAATCCATGTCATCCACGCTTTCCGAGTGCATCACTCCGGCATTCAGGTAGAGCGTGTCGATGGACGTATCCGCCAGCGCCGAGCGCAGCGCGGGCATGTGGTCGTCGCGCGAAACGTCGATGCCATCGATGATGGCGACGTCCAGTGCCTTGAGGGCGTCCGAGGCCGTGCGCACCACGGCGATGACGTGATCGCCGCGTTGCCGCCACTGCCGGGCCAGTTCCAGGCCGATACCGCGATTGGCGCCGGTGATGACGATGGTCTGCTGCATGGAGAACTCCGCGGGATGGTTTGCCCGGGCACGCTAGACGCCGACGCCGATGGCGCGCAAGTGCGTCGAAATTGTCGAGGCACTGCGCTCGGCGGGCCTGCGCCGTACGGCCCGAGAAGGGTTGCGCGTTGCGAAGTGCCTACTTCACCAGCCGCGCGCGCAGCATGCGCGCCGCGACCGGGAACAGCAGGAGCGTGAATGCGACGAGATAGAGCGCGCACAGCGCGTGGCTGAGGTCCAGGCTGTGTTCCGCGAGACCACGGGCCAGATGTACCCCGGGCGTCAAGGGTGCGATCCACGCCAGCGGCTCAACCCAGTCGGGCAGGACCTCGAGCGGAAAGAAGGATCCGCTGAAGAAGAACAGCGGCGTGGCCATCACCGTGAAGACCAGCGTGAGCGCGGACATGCTGGGCGAGGCGGAAGCCGAGCACAGCCCCACCACGCCGAACTGCACCCCCACCACGAAGGACACCAGCAGGGTGACGGGCAGGGCGGACAGCGGGAACCACCCCAGCAGAATCGCTAGGCCTCCGATGGCCAACGTCGAGATGACACCGCGTATGCCGCCCCACAGGGCTTCACCGGCGGCCAGTTCGGTCACCGTGACCGGTGCGGTCAGCTGCGTTTCGAATGCGCCCTGCTGGATGCGGTTGAACACACCCCATGCCGAATCGAAGAGGGCATGAAACATCACCATGCCGATGATGATGCCGGGCGTGACGAAGTGCGAGTAGGGGCCATGTCCGGGAATCTCAACGACCAGTTGGCCGACGCCGGAACCCATGGCCACCAGCACGAAGGCCGGTTCGATCAGGAACCAGGTCAACGCCACTTTCCAGGTGCGCACGGTTGCGACGCGATGCCGCTCGACCACACCCGCAACGCTGCGCAGACGAAACTCAGTCATCGACCAGCTCCTTGCCGGTGAGCCGCAGGAAGACGTCTTCCAGATGGGCCGGTCTGTGGTGCACCTGTACCCCCGCCAGCGTTGCGACCGGACCGAGATCCGCGCCTTCGTCCGGCAAGCTGAAGACCGCGCCCATTTCGCGCCAGGGTACGGCGATGGCGGTCAAGGCCGCGCGTACGGCGTCGCGCTGGGCTTCGTCGCAGCGAATCTCGATGGCGCCCCGGCCGGCGTGTTCCGCGATCAGCGCTCGTGGCGGCCCCAGCGCCAGAATCCGGCCTCTATCCATGATGGCGACGCGGTCGCACAGTACCGCGGCCTCCTCCATGTAATGGGTCGACATGAGCACGGTGACGCCGCCGGCCTTGAGTTCGGCCAGGTTCTCCCAGACCCGTGCCCGGCTGTGTGGGTCCAGGCCCGTGCTCGGTTCGTCGAGGATGATGATGCGCGGTCGGGTCATCCAAGCCCGCGCGATGGCCAGGCGCCGCTTCATGCCGCCGGAGAGCGCGTCGACCTCGTCATTGGCCCGGCCTTCCAGGCCGAAGAAGGTGAGCACCGCGTCGGCGCGCGTGGCCGAGGCCTGTCGCGACAGGCCGCAGAGGTAACCGTAGACCGTCAGGTTCTCGCGAACGCTGATCTCCACGTCCAGACCATCCTGCTGGGTGACCACGCCCAGCAGTCGCCGGACTTCGCGGCCCTGGGTTCTGGCGTCCAGACCCGCGAGTTGCACCGTACCGCCATCGGCCGGTGACAGACCGGCGAGGATGCGCATGGTGGTGGTCTTGCCGGCGCCGTTAGGCCCGAGCAGGCCGACCGTCTCGCGCTGGTCCACGGAGAAGCTAATCGCATCCACGGCCGTGGCGTGCCCGAATCGCTTCACCAGTTTGTCGACAACGATCTCAGAGGCCATGCCCAACAAGCACCTGCCAGAATGTGAATGCAGCGCCATGGTAGTGCGCCCGGGCGTCCATGGCGTGACGCGGCAGCGGAGTGGGGGATTGCGCAGCCGACGCACCCTAACGCAGAGCACGCGGCGCGCATTGTCATGCAGCCGTCGTTGATTACCGCCAGTGAGCAGCCAATACTTGTTTTGAGCGGGATGGCCATCAACGGAGGCAGGCGCGATGACGGGTCGGGAAGTGGCAGACAAGCTGGTCGAGTTCTGTCGGTCTGGAGAGACCGACAAGGGGTTGGTAACGCTTTACGCCGAGGATGCGGTGTCGGTGGAGGCGGTGCAGGGACCGGGCGCGGAGCGTCGCGAAACCAAGGGCCGCGATGCCATCAAGGGCAAGCACGATTGGTGGTACAGCGCCATGGAAGAGCATGACAGCACCGTCGATGGCCCTTACATGCACGGCGACGATCGTTTCGCGGTGATCTTCGAGATGGACGTGACGGACAGAGCATCGGGCGAGCGCACTCAGATGAAGGAAGTCGGCGTCTATACCGTCGTCGACGGCAAGATCGTGCGCGAAGAATTCTTCTACACGATGTGAGTTGGCATCCCGCGACGCCGCCCTTCGGCGGCGTCGTGGCTGATGAGCCGACAGCCCACTCGGTTCGCGCGGTGGCCGTGAACGCAACGGCGCTGGCGCATGGCCTGGCCCCTTTGTAGGCTGAGCCCTCGTCCATTGCGGAGTTTTTTCATGCGTAGCAATCTTTATGCGATGACGGCGGGCGTGCTGCTTGCCTCCTCCGTCGCCATGGCGGCCCGGGCACAGGATGCCGAGCTGACTGTGTCCAGCACTACATGGTCGGCCGGCGAGACCGTGCCCATGCGCTCGGTCTACGATGGCTTTGGGTGCACGGGCGGGAATCGCTCACCGCAGTTGTCCTGGTCGGAGCTGCCTGAGGGCACGCAGAGCCTCGCCGTGACCATTTACGACCCGGACGCCCCCACCGGCAGCGGCTGGTGGCATTGGATCGCCTACAACATTCCCGCCGACACGACGGCCATTGAAGAAGGCGCTGGCACCGCAGAGGGCGACGCCCTGCCGGAAGGCGCACTGCAGGCGCGCAACGACTTCGGTGCGCACGCCTATGGCGGCCCCTGTCCACCGGAGGGGCATGAGCCCCACCGCTATCAGGTCCGCGTCTTCGCGCTGCCCATGGAAAGCCTGCCGGTGCCGGAAGATGCCAGCGCCGCGCTGATCGGCTTCCAGCTCAACGCGAAGGCCTTGGCGGTGGGTACCCTCGAGGCGACCTTCGCGCGATAGTCCACGCACGGCATTGGGCGCCGCATTTGCCGGCGCCCACGGGCGGGCATAGCATCCTCCGAAAAGACCATGGAGGAGACCGCCATGCGCCACGGTGTTGCCGTCTGCATAGCGATTGTCGCCCTGTCGGGCGTGGGCCAAGGCCACGCACAGTCGGTGCCCTATGTGCCGCTGACGGATGTGTTGCCGCCGCTGTATCAGGACGCGCCAGCCGAGGACCGCGCTGCGCGCTGCGGCGCGGATGGTTTGCGCTGCGTGCAATTCGTCGAGGCGCAGCTCGCCGAATGGGAACGCTTCTTCGGTTGCGATCACCGCGCCGTCTTTCCCACCGTCTACCGCCTGCTGACGCGGGAAGCGCGACGCCAGCTCGAAACCGACCCGGGCTTCTTCGACGACCCTGCCGGTTTTGGCTTCGAGGCGCTCGCCTTCTACCAACTCTACGAGCAGATGATCACCGACCATCTCGCGGGGCGAGCGATCCCGCCGGCCTGGGAAACGGCGATGGCGGCGGCACAGGAGGGGGACTGGCTGGGACTCCACGACATGCTGCTGGCGATCAATGCCCATGTACAGCGCGACATGCCCTTCGCGCTGGCGGTGGTGGGGCTGCAACTGCCGGATGGCGGCAGCCGAAAAGCGGATCACGACCGCTTCAATCGCACGCTGAACACGGCCTATACGCCCATCGTCAACGAGATTCAACGTCGCTACGACCCCTTTCTGCAGGACCTGCTGGGTGAGGGCCTGCTGGTCGACAACCTGGCTGCGCAGCAGCTGGTAGCGCTCTGGCGTGAAGGCGTCTGGCGCAACGCGGAGCGGCTCGTGCGCCATGCCGGCAGTGGGCTAGCGCCGTTGACCGCCGATAGCATTGAGTGGCAGGCCGAGCTGACGGCCGAGGTACTAGCCACGGGTGCGATCCCCGGACGGCGTGCGTTGCGCCGCGCGCATTGTGAACGCGTCCTCGCCGAGGATCGTGCGGCAGGGGGAGGTGGTGCCGCGACGGATGGCGCCGCGACCTCCGCTGGCAGCGGTGCGCTAGCGCCATGGTGGGCACTCGCTGCGGTACTCGGGTTGTGGGGGCGCCGACGCCGCCTGCGCGTTTAGGAGTCAGCAGGCTGCGGATCGGCGATGAAGCCGAGGCTGGCAGGCGCCTGCGCGGCGTCGAGGCGGGTCAAGGGCAGGCTCTGCCCTTTGCCCCATGACAGCCGCAGTGCCGTCGGGCTGCCGCTGGGCTGCGCGAGGGCCTGCGCCAACTGCGCCTCATCGACCGAGTCGCCCTCGCTGATCAGTCGCTCGAGCAGCCAATCGCCCTCGGTGTCGGCGAGCAGAGCCGGCCCATACTCGGTGGTCAGCAGTAGGCTGCCATCCTCATCCATCCAAGCGGTGGTGGGTGCCTGGACCTGCGCGCCGGTGTGGGTCACCAGGCTGCCGTCGGCGCGCGCCATGAGGATCAGGGGCGCATAGGCGAGACAGACATAGCCGCGCTGCGGACCGTTCTGGAAGTACCAGGCGCCCTCCGCATCGGGCAGATAATTGGCATTGATGGTGTCGATGATCTGCGGGCGCGTGATGCGTTCGCCGCGCACATGCCAGTTGCCGCGACGATCGAGCAACAGCCATCCGTACAGCGCGGGGACATTGGGCCAGCGCGCCATGGCGCGCAGCATGCGGTCTTCCATGAGCTCTCCATGCGGTTGTCGGTGGCCATCATGCCGCCGGAAATGCGGATTGGGTCAAGAGGCAACCTGCACTGCCGACCTGCGTCGCCACGCAGGCAGCGGCGATAATGGGGGATGAGTGAAATCCCAATGCGCGCGCCCTCGCTGCAGGCTCGCCGCTATTACATGGGCGGACTCGCACTCGCGGTACTGGGCGCAGTGTTCTTTTCCGCCAAGGCCATCGTGGCCAAGCTGCTCTACCGCGAGGGCATCGACGCGGTGACCTTGCTTGCGCTGCGCATGCTGTTGTCGGTGCCCTTCTTCCTGCTGATTGCCGCCTGGACCTGGGCGCAACGGCCGCGGCCCTCCTGGCGCGATGCGCTGCATATCATGGCGCTGGGCCTGCTGGGCTACTACGCCGCCAGCATGCTCGATTTCCTGGGGCTGCAGTACATCACCGCCGGCCTGGAACGTCTGATCCTCTTCCTGACGCCCACCTTCGTGCTGTTGCTCGGCATGCTCTTCTACCAACGCCGGGTGACGCGGCTGCAGTGGTGCTCGATGGCCTTCGCCTATGCCGGCATCGTTCTGGTGTTCTGGCACGATCTCTCCCTTGGCGGGGAGGGCGTGGTGCTCGGGGCCGGGTTGGTCTTCGGAGCGGCGGTCAGCTATGCCATCTACCTGTTGCTTTCGGGCGAGCTGGTCAATCGCGTGGGCACGCTCAGGCTGGTGTCGCTGGCCCTGATTGCTTGTTGTATCGCCAGCCTGCTGCAGTACGCGCTGCTGCGACCCTTTCCCACCTTGTTCACGCAGAGCGCGGCGGTGTGGCAGCTGTCGCTGATCAACGCGACGCTGTGCACCGTGCTGCCAGTCTTTCTGACGATGTTTGCCATTGCCCGCATCGGCGCCGGGCCCGCGGCGCAGGCCGGGATGATGGGGCCGGTATCAACCCTAGGGTTGGCGTGGTGGATTCTCGATGAGCCTTTCAGCAGCGTGCAGCTGGCCGGGACCAGCTTGGTGCTGGCAGGCATCCTGCTGTTGACGCTCCACCGAGGTGCGCGCTGAATGACCGCCTTCACGCACTGACCTGCAGATCGGCGCGCGCCACGAGCTGGCCGTCGGCCGTGCGCAATTCGATCCGCCAGCGGCCGCTGGCATCGTGCGGGAAGTGCTGCTTGCGCGAATAGGTGCGGAAACCAGCCTCACGCCCACCCTCGATGGTGGTTGGGATGCGATCTACCAACTGCCCGTTGCGGCGCCATTCAAAGACCAGCGGTTGGCGCAGCCCAAGTGGTGCCCGTACCGAGGCGAACGCGTGCATGCCCGAGGTACGCAGCTCTTCGGCCGTAATGTGCTCGATCGCCGCACCTGGCACGAGCGTCGCGCTCACCGCCTCGGTGAGGCGCATCTGCTGACTCTGGATGCCGACCGGCGGAATCCCGCCGCGCAGCAGCCAGCCCAGGCCGAGCAGCGCTGCCAGCGCCAGCGTGGCGGTACTCCAACGTCGTGGTGGCAAGTGGCGCAGGGCCTGTATGAGAGCCGGTAGCAGGCCGATCAACATCAATCCCCCGGCCATGCGCAGTGCTTGCTGGGTATCCCAGTGCAGCGCCAGCGGCACCACTACCAACGCCGCGACGAAGGCGCAGAAGGCCTGAAAGGCGAGCGCGCGCCACGGCACGGCGCAGATGCGATCCAGGTAGATACGGTCGATGGTGGTTGCGAGGGCCGCCAGGATCACGAGTGTCAGAAAGACCGGCTGACCGCTTTGCCAGTGGGTCGCCGCCCATACAAACGGCAGTGCGAAGAACAGCGTCTCCTGATGCAGTGACTGCGTGACCATGCGCAACAGCGCGGGCGAGACGCGCCCTTTGCTGAAACGGTGCAGCAGCCCGGAAAGCAGGGGTTCCGCGAGAATCCAGATCCAGCTGGCCAGCACCATCAGCGCCACGCCCTGTGCCAAGGCCGCGCTGCGCTCGACCAGCAGATAGCTGGCGCAACCGGCCAGGAAGCTGGCTGTGGGCATCAGCACGTGTCGCCGGCGCAACACCCAACGCGCTGCCCGGCCAAGGGCATCGCGGCGGCGCCAGGGTTTGAGGCGTCGGGGACGACTGATGCTTGGCTTCATGCGTCGCATAGGATGCGTACCCAGCCTGAGTCTTGCGTGAACGTCAGCGCGACTCGATCCGGATGGGCAGTCCATCGCGGGGTTTGGCGATGGGCGCGAGCTGGTAGGGCATGGTGTACCCCGCGTCGACCGTCCACGCCATCTGCCGCAGCATGACGTGCATCACCGCCTTGACCTGCATCTCAGCGAAGTGCAGACCGAGGCACATGTGCGCGCCACCGCCGAAAGGCACCCAGGCGAAGGGGTGGCGACGGTGCTCGGCCCGATCCGGGCCGAAGCGTTCGGGGTCGAAACTGTCGGGCTCGCTCCACCACTGCGGATCGCGATGCGTAAATACCGGGAAGATGGCGGCCGAGGTACCTGCTGGCAGGTCGACGCCATCGATGGAAAAGGGGCGTGTCGCCTGTCGCACCATGGTGGTCAACGGCGGATACAGGCGCAGGGCTTCGCGCAGCACCTGGTTGGTCAGCGCAGCGGCTTCGACCTGTTCGGGCGACAGGCGCTCGCCCCCGATGCGCGCGACATCGGCGCGCAGACGCTGCTGCCACTCGGGGTGCGCGGCGAGGGCATAGACGATGGTGGTGAGCGCGCTGGTGGTGGTGTCATGCGCCGCCATCATGAGGAAGATCATGTGGTTGACGACATCCTCGTCGCTGTAGTGCGCGCCCTCTTCGTCACGGGCGTGGCACAGCTGGCTGAGCAAGTCATTGGCCGTACCGCGGCGATGATCGGGAATGCGCGCGGCGATGAAATCCTCAAGAAAGCGGCGGCCGCGCAGGCCGCGGGCGTATTTGCGTCCGGCCAACGGAATGGGGACGCGCACCACCGCCGTGGAAGCTTCCACCACATCGGTAAAGGCGCTGTTGACGGCATCGATCTCCGACTGCAGTTCGAGACCCAGAAAGCAGTCGGCCGCAATGCCCAGCGTCAGCTTCTTCACTGCTGGGTAGAAGTGCAACTGTGACTGGCCGGCCCAAGCGCGAACGGCTGCCTGGATATGCGGCTGCATACGCTCCAGGTACGCGTCGAGCGCTTCCTTGCGAAAGGCGGGCTGCATCAAGCGGCGGTGGTGCTTGTGGTCGGCGCCGTCGCGCAGCATCAACCCGTGCGGAAACAGGTCGCCGAGGATGGGGGTCCAGCCGTCGTGCGCCGAGAAGATGCCCTCCCGGTCGCGCAGCAGCAGCGCATTAGCGTCGGCGCTGAGCAGGCAGGCACGCTCACAGAATAGGAAGTTCACCCGGGAGACATTGCCGAAGCGTCGGTGCTGGCTGCGCGTGAAGGACAGTGGATCGCGCAGGAACTCCAGCGTCTGTCCGACGATGGGCAGGCCGGACGTCCCCGGGACATGCCGTAGGTCGTGCCGTGTGGCGCTGGGTGGTACCTCGGCGTCACAGTAGCGCGGGATCGCGCTGTTATCCGGCATGGCTGTCTCCTGCTTTGTCGTTTGTCACGAGTGTGCCGGACACTGGACGATCGTTCAATTGCGTCGGCGTCTGCCGTTCCTCGTGCATCGAGACTGGAGGATCAAGGTGCCCAATCCCGTCGAGCGCCCCACCGGCAAGGTGTCGGCGGGCGGTAGGATGTCGCCAGGAGACCCGCAGCGGCAGCAGCATGCCGCGAGAGGAGAGGCGTGCTGAAGCGACACGGACACGAGGGCGGCAGGGCAGCGATGAGCGGGGCGCGATGAAGCGCGGCCCGGAATGGCTGCAGCAGGAGTTGCCGCGGATGCAGGCGGAAGGGGTGATCGACGCGGCGGTCGCTGCACGCCTGCGTGCCTACTGTGTGGCGCACAGCGCACCGCCACGACGCTGGATCTGGCCCCTGTTCGGTGCGCTGGGCGCGCTGCTGGTGGGCTTCGGCGTGGTGCTGCTGCTCGCCCACAACTGGGATGGGTTGTCGCGCGGGGCGCGCATGCTGATCGCCTTTGCCCCGCTGGCATTGGGGCAAGGGGCCTGCCTTTGGGCGCTGATGCGCGCCGATTCCAGTCCGCACTGGCGGGAAGCCACCGGCGCTTTCACCGCCTTGGCCTTCGCGGCAGCGCTGGCGCTGGTGGGTCAGATGTATCACCTCAGCAGTGACCTGGATGGGTACCTGCTGAGCTGTGCGCTGCTTGCCTTGCCGCTGGCCTATGTGCTGCGCGCGCTTTCCGTCCTCTTGCTGAGCGCGGCCGCCTTGTTGGGATGGACGGTGGCCGCCGAGGGGGCCGCCATTTTCGCCGTGCTGGCTGCCTTCGCCAGTCTGCTGCCACTGATCAGCCTGGCTTGGTGGACGGGTCAGCGGGCGGCTGCCAAATTGACGCTCTCGCTCTGGGTCCTGATGGCGACCGCTGCCGTCGCCCTCAGCATGGCTGAACGCGCCGGGTGGCAGGCGGCCTTGCTGGGGCTGGTGCTGACGGTCGGCATCGTCTGGTTGGCGCGCGATGTCCATGGGCGCGCGCCGCTGGCACCGCTGCGCATCCTTGCGCAGGGTGGGCTGATCGTGATGGCCGCAGCCGCCACTTTCGAGGGTTTCTGGCTGGGACGGGGTGTCGCCTTCGATGCCCTTGTTTCCCCGGTCGCCTCCGGCGTACTGCTCGTAGAGGGCCTCGTCTTTGCCACATTGCTCGTGCGCGCCGTGCGGGCGCACCATTTCCTGGTGGCGGCGGGGGCGGTGCCCGTTGTCTTCGGAAGCTGTGCCTTACTGATGGACGCCTCGGTCGTACCCGTGTGGCTCGGCATGCTGCTCGCCAATGGCTATGTGCTGGGCATCGGGGTGACGCTACTGCATCAGGGCCTGCGCCTCGGACAGCTGGGCACGGCCCATGCCGGCCTGATTGCGGTCAGCCTGCTGGTGGTGGTGCGCTTCCTGGATGCTGATCTGCCCTTCTCGCTGCGTGGCCTCGCCTTCGTGATCGTGGGGCTCGCTTTTATCGCGGCCAGTCTCTGGTTGCGTCGTCGCGCGGTGCGCGCATGAAGCGCTACGGATGCCTTCTCGCCTTGCTGGCCCTATTCGCTTTGCAGTGGGCGCTGCCGATCAGCCAGATCCAGCAGTATCAGCAAGTGGTGGATCGTGGCACTGCCTACCGCTTCCGCACGGCGCCCGTCGACCCGGTGGACCCCTTTCGCGGCCGCTACGTGACCTTGCAATTCGCCGCGGCCGAGATGACGGTTCCGGCAGGGGCCAGCTATCCCTCCGATCAACCGTTGTACGCCCCGATCACGGTGGAACAGAGTGGTTTTGCGGTACTGCAGCCGCCGCGCCGTGCGCCGCCGGAGGGCGATTATCTGACCGTGCGCGTTGCGCATCGCATCGATGACGCTCGCCTGCGTGTGCGGCTGCCCTTCGACCGCTACTACCTGAATGAGCGACTGGCGCCGGAAGCCGAGCGCCTGGCGCGAGACGCGATGCGCGCGGATCGCGCAACCTCGTTGGCGCCATCCTGGGCGGTGGTGCGGGTGCGGAACGGGGAGGCGGTACTCACCGACCTCTTTATCGATGGCGTGCCGGTGCGCCAGCGTATAGCCGAGGCCGAACGGGCGCTCGAATCAGAGCAGTAGCGCGCCGACGGCGGCGCTGCCCAGCACGATGGTCCAGGCGGGTGTCCGGCCTTGCCACAGCAACCCAAAGCCGAGCAGCGCCATGGCGCCGGTGACCGGTCCCTGGACGCCGGTCTGGAGGACCGGATGCCACCAGGCCGCCGCCAGCAGGCCGACCACCCCCGCCCCCACACCGGTCATGGCGCGGCGGGCGCCGTCACTCTGGCGCAGGCGGTGCCACAGGGGCAGTATCCCCAACAGCAGCAAGGCCGAGGGCAGGAAGATGGCGGCCAGGGCGACGATGGCGGTGAGCAGCCCTCCGTTCTGCATGACGGCGCCCAGGTAGGCGGCCACGCTGAACAGCGGGCCAGGGATGGCCTGCGCCGCGGCATAGCCGGCGAGAAAATCCGTGGCGCTGACCCAGCCCGTTTCGACCACCGCCCCGTGCAGCAGCGGCAAGACCACATGCCCGCCACCGAAGACCAGGGAGCCGGTGCGATAGAAGCGGTCAGCCACTGCCAGCCAAGGGTGCTCCCAGACTGCGGCCATCCACGGCAGGCCGAGGAGCAGTAACAGGAACACGAGCAACCAGGCCAGCGGGCGGGCGCGCTCTTCCCGCGGCGGTCCAGGCGCCGCCGTCTCAACCGTGCGGTCTCGATCCAGCAGCAACCAGCCCACTGCGGCTGCGCCCACGATGACGACGAGCTGGGCGACGAGGCCGCCGCTGAGCAGGATCAGCAGGCAGGCGCCCGCGGCGAGCAGGACGCAGAGGGGTGCCGGGAGCAGGCTCCGTCCCATGCTGACCAGGGCATGCGCGACCACCGCGACGACGGCGGCCTTGATGCCGATCAGCCAGCCGGCCGTACCGCCCTCGGCATAGGGCAACGCCAGCCAGGCAAAGGCGAGCAGTGCGATGGCCGAGGGCAGGGTGAAGGCGCACCATGCGGCGAGCATGCCGGGCGCCCCGGCGCGCTGATGGCCGATGGCCATGGCAACCTGACTGGATGCCGGTCCGGGAAGGAACTGGCACAGTGCGACCAGTTCCGCATACTGCGCTTCGCTGAGCCATTGCCGCCGCACGACAAAGGTTTCGCGGAAATAGGCGAGATGCGCCACCGGGCCGCCAAAAGCGGTGAGACCGAGGCGCAGGAAGACGATGAAGCTCTCCCGCCAACTGTGCATGGGGGCATTGTGCCCGCAGTGGTGCCGCTTGGCTGGGCCACGCGCTAGCATGGCGCGCACGGGCGCCAAAGCGCCGAGGGTTGGAGAGGCAAACGTGCGCACGATCGTGATCGTCATCTTGTTGCTGGGAGCGGCTGGGGCCGGCCTCTGGTATGGCACGTTCCGAGCACAACCGCTGCCGGTGGACGGGCGTTTGAGCTTCACCCCGCCGCGCGCCGCGCCGCCGGAGACGATGCGCCTATCGGTGTTGCATGCCGGCCGCATGGAGGCGTGGGCCGCCATGGCCTACCGGGGTGGCGCACTCAGCGAGGTCCGTACTTTCGGCATGGACGCAGTGCTGATCGAGCATCCCGCGGGCGACCTGCTGATCGATACCGGCTTCGGGCGCGATGTAGGAGCACATTTCAAGACGACGCCGGCCTTGATGCAACACACCAGCAGTTACATTGAGGAGACGCCTGTTGTCGATCAGCTGCGCGCGGCGGGTCGGGATCCCGACGCCTTGGCCGGCGTCATTCTGACCCATGCGCATTGGGACCACGTCAGTGGGCTTGCCGATTTCGGCGATGTGCCGGTCTGGGTCACCGCCGAGGAAATGGACTTCATCGCGTCCGACGATCCGGGCACCGTCCTGGCGCGACAGCTCAGTCCCGATATCCAGTGGCAGGTCTACGATTTTCCGGACGGGCCCTATCTGGGCTTCCCCGCCAGCCGGGACGTCCACGGAGATGGCGCGGTGGTGGTGGTTCCCGCGGGCGGCCATACCCCGGGTGGGGTGATCATTTTTGTCGCGCCGCCGCGGGGGCCGCGCTATGCCTTCATCGGCGATATCGCCTGGCAGCGAGAAGGCATCGCGATGCCCGCCGAGCGACCCTGGCTGATGCGCGACATGGTCGACGTCGACGCCGCGCGCGTGCGCGATCTGCTTGTGCGACTGCACCAGATGCAACAGGCGCTGCCGACCCTCATCATGGTGCCAGCGCACGATCGCCGGGTGATGGCGCAGCTACCGCCCTTCCATGCCGGTGCGGCTACTCCCCGATGAGCTTGACCAGCACGCGCTTACGGCGACGACCATCGAATTCGCCGTAGAAGATCTGCTCCCACGGGCCAAAGTCGAGGCGACCCTCGCTGATGGCCACCGTGATTTCGCGGCCGAAGATCTGCCGCTTGATGTGGCTGTCGGCGTTGTCTTCGCCGGTGTCGTTGTGACGCCAGCGGTCGGTGGGGCCGTAGGGGACAAGCGTCTCCAGCCACTGTTCGAAGTCGGCGTGCAGCCCGCGCTCGTCGTCATTGATGAACACCGAGGCCGAGATGTGCATGGCGTTGACCAGACACAGCCCCTCGCGGATGCCGCTCGTGGTCAATGCCGCTTCCACCTGTGGCGTGATATTGACGAAGGCGACGCGACGGTCGGTGTGGAACCAGAGTTCTTCGCGGTGGTGGCGCATGCCGCCCTCCATGGTGGATGGCTGTGCAGCCTAACTTGGCCGGGGTGGGCGTCCAAGCCGCGAATTCGGTAGGGTGACCACTCAGGGGAGCAGTCAAAGGGAGGCTGGCTTGGACAGCAAGCTGGCGGTACAAGGGGTCTACAAGGTGTTCGGCGGCGACCCCCGCGAAGCGCTGGAGCGCATCAAGCGCGGCGAAGACAAGGACACCATCTTCGCTGAAACCGGGCTGACGGTCGGTGTTGCGGACGCAAGCTTCTCGGTGGAGGAAGGGGAAGTCTTCGTGGTCATGGGCCTGTCGGGCTCGGGCAAGTCCACTATGGTGCGCATGCTCAACCGCCTGATCGAACCCAGCGCCGGCAGCATCACCCTCAACGGTCGTGACATCACGCGCATGTCGCGCAAGGAGCTGATTGCGGTTCGCCGTCGGTCCATCAGCATGGTGTTCCAGTCCTTTGCGCTGATGCCGCATCAGACGGTGCTGCAAAACACCGCCTTTGGCCTGAATGTATCGGGTATGAAGCGCGAGGAGCGGGAAAAGCGCGCCATGGAAGCGCTCGACGCGGTCGGCCTGAAAGCGAATGCGGACAGCTATCCGGATGAACTGTCGGGCGGGATGAAGCAGCGCGTCGGTCTCGCCCGTGCGCTGGCCACGGATCCCGAAATCCTGTTGATGGATGAAGCCTTTTCCGCGCTGGATCCATTGATCCGCACCGAAATGCAGGACGAACTGCTGCGCCTGCAGTCGGAGCAGGCGCGCACCGTGGTCTTCATCACGCACGATCTGGACGAGGCCATGCGGGTCGGGGATCGCATCGCGATCATGGAAGGCGGTCGCGTGGTGCAGATCGGCACGCCGGACGAGATCGTGCGCGCGCCGGCGAATGACTATGTGCGCTCGTTTTTCCGAGGTGTGGATGTCAGCCATGTATTCACCGCCGGCGATATCGCCCGCCGCGACCAACTGACCGTGGTGGAGCGTTCCGGTATGCGTCTGCGCGCGGCGCTGTCGCGCCTCGACCAGTCCGGTCGCCAGGTCGCCGTGGTCAATGACCGGGCGCGCGTGCTACAGGGCGTGGTCACGGTCGATTCGATCGCGCAACAGCTGGAATCCAGTGTCGGCGGCAAGGATGGCGATATCGAGTCCGCCTTTATCGACGATCCGCCGATCCTCGCCAGCACACCGCTCACCGACATCATGACGCGAGTGGCGGAGAGCCCCTGGCCCGTTCCCGTGGTTGATGACGAGGGGCACTACGTGGGCGCGATTTCCCGCGCCACCTTGCTCCTGACCCTGGATCGGCAAGACCCCGAAGCGAGCGAAGAGGAGGCAAGCCATGGCGCGTGAACTGCCCATCGGGGAATACGTCAGCGACGGCGTCGATTTTCTGCTGGACCATGCTCAGGGCTTGTTCGATGGGATTGCCGCCGGCATCGAATTCGTATCCGGCAACCTCACCGATCTCCTGCAGGCCACGCCCATCTGGGCGGTGTTCGCGGTGCTTGCAGGGTTGGGCCTGTGGCGTGTTGGCTGGCGATTCGCGCTCTTCGTGCTGGTCGCCCTGTATGTGATCCTGGGCATGGACCTGTGGGAACAGACGATGGATACGCTGGGCCTGGTGCTGGCCGCGACCCTGGTCGCACTCGGCATCGGTTTGCCTTCCGGGGTGGCGATGGCCAAGAGCGACATCGTGGCGGCGGTGGTGCGGCCGGTACTGGATTTCATGCAGACCCTGCCCGCCTTCGTCTATCTGATTCCAGCCGTGCTGTTCTTCGGTCTCGGCGAGGTGCCGGGCACCATTGCGACCGTGATTTTCTCGATGCCCCCGGCCGTGCGCCTGATGAATCTGGGCATCCGTCATGTGCCCGTGGAAAACGTGGAGGCAGGCCGCGCCTTCGGTTGCAACGGCGCGCAGCTGCTGTTCAAGGTGGAGCTGCCGCTGGCCATGCCTTCGATCATGGCCGGGGTGAATCAGACCATCATGCTGGCGCTGTCGATGGTGGTCATTGCCTCCATGATCGGCGCGGGCGGACTGGGCAACACGGTGCTCACCGGCATCCAGCGCCTGGATGTGGGCCTGGGTTTCGAGGGCGGTCTGGGCGTGGTCATCCTGGCCATCATCCTGGATCGGTTGACACAGAGCTTCGGCAGCCGATCAACGGCAGACAGCCCGCTGTCGCGCCTCAAGTCCCTGTTTTCGCGCGGTTCCGAAGAATCCAGCAAGGGCTGATACCTCTCAAAACGCGGGTCGGTGGGGTGCGCCCCGAAACAATTTTTTATAGGGTTGAAAGCCCTCTCAAAAGGAGAAGACGCATGCGAAATCGAATTACGAAGCGCGTTGCTACGTCGCTGTTCGCCGCCACGCTGGCCCTGGGTGCGCTCGGCACTGCTCAGGCGGACGAGCATGGCGGCATGAAATCCGTGGAATTCGGATGGACCGCATGGTCTGATGCCGAATTCGTCACCAAGCTGGCCAAGCAGGTGATCGAGGCCAACTACGATTACAAGGTGGAGCTGACCCTGGCCGATATTGGCGTGCAGTATCAGGGCGTCGCCAAAGGCGATTTGGACGGCATGCTGATGGCATGGCTGCCGGATACCCATGGCAATTACATGGAGCGCGTGGGCGATGATGTGGTCGACCTCGGCCCGCTCTATGAAGGCGCGCGGCTGGGCTGGATCGTGCCGAACTATGTGCCGGAAGTGGCGCTCAGCAGCATCGAGGATCTCAAGAAGGAAGGCAACATCAAGAAGCTCGACGGCACCATCCAGGGCATTGATCCGGGCGCTGGTCTGATGCAGCTGTCCGAGACCACCATGGAGGAATATGGTCTTGACGACTACCGCCTTCAGTCCGCCAGTGGCGCAGCCATGACGGCGGCGCTGAAGCGCGCGGTCGATAACGGCGAGTGGATCGTGGTGACCGGCTGGACGCCGCACTGGAAGTTCGGCCGCTTCGATCTGCGCTTTCTGGAAGACCCGAAGGGGACCCTGGGCGAAGCGCAGCACATCGACGCGATCGTGCGCGAAGGCTTCAAGGAGGATCATCCCGAGATCGCGGCCTTCCTGACCAATATGTACATCCCGCTGGATGAACTGCAGGCGGCGATGGCCAAGGCGCAGGCGACCAGCTACGAAGAGGCGATCGATGCCTACATCGCCGAGAACCAGGAGCGTATCCAGGGCTGGATCGACGGCTGATCGCGCAGCTGTTGCCCGGAACGAGAAAGCCCGGCTTATGCCGGGCTTTTTCTTGTAGTTCGGCTCCTAGAGCGCGTCTTCAATTTTCGTCGGTACGGGCGAGCCGATAGCCCGCGCCGCGCACGGTTTCGATTAGCGAGGCCTCGTCTTTGGCGTCGAGCTTGCGACGCAGGCGACCGATGTAAACATCAACGATGTTGGTCATCGGATCCTCGGTCTGGCCCCACACCGCGTTGAGAATGCGTTCGCGTGAGTAGACCCGCTTGGGCTGGCTCATAAGCAGGCGGATCAGGGCCATCTCCGTGGTCGTCAGCGGCACCGGCTGACCGCGGCAGGTGAGTGCAAGGGCCGGGATGTCGAGCTGCAATGGCCCATGCACGAGCAGGTCGTTGTCGTCGCGATAATCGCCGGAGCGTCGCGCCAGTGCCTCCAGCCGCGCCAACAGCTCTTCGAAATCGAAGGGTTTGCCCAGATAGTCGTCGGCGCCGGTGCGCAGGCCCTCAACGCGATCGTCGACCTCGTCCATGGCGGTGAGCATCAGAATCGGCGTATCGATCTGCGCCTTGCGCAGCGCGCGACAGATGGCAACACCGTCGTGGCCCGGCAGCATGCGGTCGAGCAGAATCAGGTCGAAGGCGCCGTGACGCGCCAGTTCGAGTCCTTCGGTGCCGTGATGCGCCAGCGTGCAGGTATAGCCCTCGGCGCTCAGCCCGCGCTCGAGAAAGCGCGCAACGCGGGTATCGTCTTCAACGATGAGCAGCTGTTTCATGGCAGTGAATGGATGCGTGCGACGACGCCCTTGACCGGACGCCAAGCCTACTCTCTTGGGGGTGACAGGCGCGCTGACGCATGGTCCCTTGGTGGGTCGAAGCTCTAGAAGCTGCGCGTGAGATGCAGCCGGATGTCGTGGTCATCGGCGCCACCCGATACGCCGATGAGGGCACTCAACAGGAATTTCCAGCCCTTGCCAAAGCCGCCCTTCAATACCGGACCGAGTTGATGGGCTTGATCCTCGAAGCCGCCGACGTCATGCGTGTCGTTGAAGTCGTTGAAGCTCTCGATACCCAGACGATAGTCACCGATCACGCGCGTGACCTGTGCGCGCGTCTCGAGCAGGTAGCCTTCGCCAGACTCCGCACCAAACTCTCGGCCGGTGAGGAAGTTGCCGCGAATCTGCCAGTGCGCATCAAGGTCGCGCTTGGCGGTGAAGGCAACGCGGACGCGCGAAGGACGATCATCATTGTCGGCGATCTGGAACTCGTAGCGCACCGCAGCATCCCAGTCGCCCACCTCGTCGCTGAGGAACTGGTTCTGCAGTTCGAGGCGCATGTAGCGGTACTCCAGATCCTCGCCACCGCTGTCCGACAACAGTCCGATGAAGCGCCAGCGCCAATCCTCGCTCCAGGCACGCTGGTAATGCAGACGGTGGGCGATGGCGTCGTCACCGGATTGCGGCACGAAGGACAGCCGGTATTCCGCGGCCTGGCTGCCGGCGCGCACGTCCGGACTGAACACGCTGGTGGTATTGAGGGCAGGCGCGCTGGCGGACCATGCCAGCAATGGCAGCGCTGCCAAAGACACGATGCGACGATGGCGTGTCATGCTTCATCCTCCCTGGTGGATGCGGCCTTTCCCGCTGTAGTCGTTGGATGATGGGCCGGCCGTTCCCTTGCGGCCGGCCCGTGCAAGCGGTGTGCTAGAAGTGATACCCCAGGGTGGCGGCGAAGACCCAGGGGTCGATATCAACCGTGCCGATGTCCGAGCCGTTGACCTTGGCGTCAGTCTCGATGGCGATATAGCGCAGGTCGGCTCCGATCGACCACTGCGGGCGAAGCGCGTAGGTCATACCAACAATGCCCGCCGGGCCGATGCTGTCGTCGAGGCTGAGATCGGCGCCATCCAGTTGCTCGTCCATGAAGAAGGTGTAGTTCAGGCCACCACCCACGAAGATATCCAGTGCGCCCGGAATGTTGAAGTGATAGAGCGCGGACACTGTGGGCGGCAGATGCTTGGTGGACGCGACTTCATTGCCGGCCACGCGGATATCGTGTTCGAAAGGCAGTGCGCCGAGGATGTCTACGGACCATTGGGGCGCGAAGGCATAGCGCAGGTTCAGCCCGAGATTGGTGCCATCACCGACCTCGATGGGGCCGGCATCGGTATTGCTGGCGGAGTTCGTGGGCGATACATGGGCGACGCCCGCGCGTACCGACCACTTGCTCTCCTCTGCGGCCAGCTGACCCGCAAACAGAGACAGTGACAGAGCTGCTCCCAGACAAGCGAGACGGTGCATGATGATGTTCTCCTTTTCTCATAGGCGCGCCTCAGGCGCGGATATCGGCCTTGCAAGACCGACAGCGACTATGCGAGGGAGGAGCTAAACGGGTACTGAGGCAGACATGAAAAGCCGATGAACAGGCACAAAAAAGGCCGCTACCCTGAGGTAGCGGCCTGTACAGCCACCATAGGGGCTGGCTGCTGTGGGTTCAGTCTTCGCCCATGGCGAAACCGAGCAGGTGCAGCAGGCTGGTGAACAGGTTGTAGATTGCGACATAGAGCCCGATCGTGGCGAGAATGTAGTTGGTCTCGCCACCGTTCACGATCTCGCCGGTCTGGTACAGGATCAGGCCACACATCAGCACGGTGAAGGCAGCCGAGATGGCCAGCGCCAGCGGCTGGAAGTACATTCCGAACAATGAGAAGACCATCATGCCCATGGCGGCGATGAAGGCGATCAGGATGCCCGCGAACAGCGCCTGGCGCATGAAGCTAAAATCCTTCCGGCTCTTCAACGCGTAGGCCGAAAGCCCGACGAAAGTGGCTCCGGTCATACCCAGCGCCATCATCACGATCTGGCCGCCGTTGGAAAAACCGGTGAGATAGGCGTTTAGGATGGGGCCGAGACCGAAACCGAGCAGGCCGGTGACGGCAAACACGGCGTAAATGCCGTTGATCGAGTGCGCGGTACGCGGCACTACGAACCACAGCAAGCCCAGTGCGACCAGGGAACAGACCAGACCAATGCCGTAGGGCGCGTTGATGGCCATCGCCACGCCCGCCGTCATAGCGCTGAACACCAGGGTCATGGCCAGTAGGAGGTAGGTGTTGCGCAATACCTTGTTGGTTGCCAGTACGGATTCCCGTTGTCCGGCAACGGTGCGTACGTCGCTGTGCTGCATGATTCGATCGACCTATGAAGGGAGACGGAGTCTCAACGATACGGCATTCCGCGCGCGGTCGTCACTACCGTCCTGTTGCGTACCGGCGCGCGCGGCGGGGCCGCTTGCCTGGGGATCGGCGCCGCGTATCGGCTGACCCAGGTCATCGCACTGCGTCAGGCCGGACCATAGCCTGTGCGCTTCGCGAACCTCCGGCGCAGGCGCGATCGACAGAACGGGATACACGCGATGAAGATCACCAAAAAGATTCGCCTACACGCTTTCCGGCAGGTGCTCTATGCCCTGCAGGTGCATATTGGCGGTCGCATCTTCATGCGTGACCTGCGCGAAAGCTGGGGCCGAGACACCGGCCTCCGAGACCGCGATCTGGAAACCACCCTGGACGAACTCACCCTCGACGGCGCCATCGTGCTGCGTGACCATTCCGATGGCGTGTTGGTCGAACTGACCTCCAGCGGTGCCGCGATGCTGGAGGCGGCACTCATCACGGTCGGGGATCTGATCGACCATTGCCAGGCCTGGTGGGTGTTGTCGAAGACGCAACGTCGGGCGCGTCGTCAGCTGGCTGCCGCCTACGACCGATGGTCGCAAGCCTCGAGCCCGGTGGTGCTCTATCGGCGCGCCGAGGACACCCCTTTCCGCTAGGCTGCTCGGGAGCGCGCGCCGGTGGCCTGCGAGGATCCGGCAGCGCCAAAGGTCATCGCGGAATCGGTGAGTGTGCCGAAGCGCAACGCCAGCAGGTCCAGAACGTAGTTCTGATACAGCTTCCAGGGTGCGCGGTCGCCCTGCTTCGGGAATTGATCGATGGCGCGCAGCACATAGCCTGCTGCCAGGTCGATGATCGGGGCTTGCTCCAGTTCAGGGTCCGTGTTGTGCGGCAGGCAGTAGTCGTAGCCGTGCTTGTCCATGTGCTTGAGCAGCCGGCAGACATACATCGAGGTGAGATCCGCCTTCAGCGTCCAGGAGGCATTGGTGTAGCCCAGCGCCACCGCCATATTGGGCACGTCGCTGATCATCATGCCCTTGTAGCTGAGGTGATCCGGCAGCGTCACCGCCGCGCCGTCCACCGAGAATCGGATGCCGCCCAGCGCCAGCATTTTCAGGCCGGTGGCGGTGACGATGACGTCGGCCTCCAGCGTGCGGCCGGACTGAAGCCGGATGCCGTCGGCCGTGAAGCGCTCAATATGGTCGGTGACGATATCGGCCTTGCCGGCACGCAGCGCTTTGAAGAGATCACCGTTGGGCACGAAGCACAGGCGCTGATCCCAGGGGTTGTAGCTGGGTCGAAAGTGCGTGTCCACGTCCAGATGCGCCGGTAGCTGTGCCGCCACACCCTTGCGCAGCATGCGCGCGGCGCGGTCCGGGAAGCGTCGGCAGAACTGGAAGAAAGCCATGGACAGCAGCACGTGCTTCCAGCGCGCCACGCCGGAGGCCGCAGGGCGCGGCATGAATCGCGCCAACTTCTCCGCGGTGTGGTCCTCGGCCGGCAGCGCCATCACGTAGCTGGGCGAGCGCTGCAGCATCGTCACGCGCGCGGCCTGGTCGGTCATCGAAGGCACCAGCGTGACGGCAGTGGCGCCACTGCCGATGACGATCACCTTCTTGCCGGTGTAGTCGAGATCGTCCGGCCAGAACTGCGGATGCACGATCTCGCCCTGGAAGTCCTCCCGGCCCTCGAAGTGGGGTGTATAGCCCTCGTGGTAGTCGTAGTAGCCGCTGCACAGATAGAGAAAGCGGCATTGCAGGCGTTGCGTTTCCGATGCATCGCCGACGCGCACGTCCACCGTCCAGCGAGCGGTCTGAGAGTCCCAGTGCGCCGACTCGACGCGGTGGTGAAAGCGGATGCGCTCGCGGATGCCATAGCGGTCCGCGGTCTTGTTGACATAGGCGCGGATGGAGGCCCCGTCAGCGATGGCCTTTCCGCCTTCCCAGGGCTGAAAGGCGTAGCCTAGGGTGAACATATCCGAGTCGGAGCGGATGCCGGGGTAGCGGAACAGATCCCAGGTGCCGCCGATGGCGTCGCGTGCCTCGAGGATGGCGTAGGACTTGTCCGGACACCGGCTCTGCAGGTGGTAGGCGGCGCCGATGCCGGACAGGCCGGCGCCAATGATCAGTACATCCAGGCTTTCACTCATGAAGAGGCTCCTAGCGCCCGGCCGGCGCATCGAGGTGCGCGGCGAGCAGGGTGTTGAGGCGGTCGGGTTGCTCCAGTGGAATCCAGTGACCGCCGCTGAGGGCTTCGAAGTGCCATTCGCCGTCGACGAAGGCGCGCGAACCGCGCATCTGCGCTTCGGTGAGGAAAGTGTCGCCATCCGACCAGATGCCGGTCGTCGGTGCGGTCACACGCGGCTGGCTGCCGAGCAGGATTTCGCCGATATTGGCGCGATAGACGCGCAGCGCGGCGGTCAGGCGGCCCGGCCGGCGCATGCGTTCGCGCACCTCCTCCGGTTGCGGGTGTCCCGGCATGGCGCGCTCGAAGGCGAGACGGCCCTTCCCGAGCAGACGGCGCTCGGCGAAGCCTCCCATTAGGAAGAAGACGATGTACCAGCCGGCGAATTTCTGACGCAGCCCTGCCTTCGCGTAGGCCGTGGGGTGACCCAC
>JALEHA010000177.1 GCA_022763315.1 Algiphilus sp. | reverse complement strand
GGCGCGTCAGCGGTGGCGACGTCGCCTTCTCCCCGCCAGGCTGCCCGCTGCGCCGCGAACAGCACATAGGCGACGTAGCACACCACCAGCACCAGCCCCGGAATGAGCGCCCCGGCAAAGAGATCACCGACGGAAACCGTTTCCACCGACCACACGCCCGAGCGCAATTGCGCCTGCTGGTAGGCGGCCGACAGCACATCGCCCAACAACACCAGCACGATCGAAGGCGGGATCACCTGCCCCAGGGTGCCCGATGCACAGATGGCGCCACTGGCGAGCCGTGGCGACACGCCGCGCTCCAGCAAGGTCGGCAGGGAAATCAGCCCCATGGCTACGACCGTGGCGCCCACGATGCCGGTACTGGCAGCCAGCAGCGCGCCCACCACGACGACCGAGGCCAGCAATCCGCCGCGCACTCGGCCGAACAGCGCAGCCATCGTCTGCAGCAATTGCTCGGCCAGCTTGCTGCGCTCCAGCATCACGCCCATGAACACGAACAGCGGAACGGCCATCAGCGTCACATTGGTCATAGTGCCGTAGACGCGGCTGGCGATATCGAGCAGATCACCGGATGACAAGGCGCCCAAGACAACACCAAGGCCCGCGAACCAGAGTGCGACGCCCGCCAGCGTAAAGGCCACGGGGTATCCCACCAGCAGTGTGGCGCAGACCGCGACAAACATGACGACGGCGATCCACTCCATCACAGCCCCTCGTCGTGGTGGGCCGGGGTCAGCGGCTGTGCGCCGGTGCCCAGCAGCCAGGCGGAGGCCAGCGCCTGTGCCGCCAACTGCAGCGCAGCCACCGGTATCAGCGTCTTGAGCAGATAGACAAAGGGCAGGCCCGAGGTCTCCACAGAGGTTTCGCCGATGCGCCACGACTCCACGGCATAGGGAATGCTCGCCCACAGCAAAAACGCGGCAAAGGGCAACAGCAGCAGCAGATGCCCCACCACCTCAAGACGACGCTGGGCGCGCGGGGAAAAACGCGTGCGCAAAACATCCACCCGTACATGGCCATCGACGACGATGACCCCCGCCGACGCCAGCAGGAAGATGGCGGCGTGCAGATACTGCGCCGACTCCTGCAACCAGATGAAGCCCAATCCGAAGCCATAGCGCAGTACGACGACGCTGACGAAGACCACCACCATGATCACCGCGAGCCACGCCATGGCACGCGCAAGCCACTGATTGCAGGCCTGTATGGCACAGGCCGCAGCAGTGAGCAGACGGACCCCTGGGCGGCTCGGCGCGCTCACAGGCTCAGCGCATGGTGATCGACGTGATAGCGCAGAATGCGCTCGTAGGGTGAGGGTTCCTTGACGTGCACCAGATCGCCGTCACGCGGGAAGTACCAGTCGAACAGGCGGGACAGCCAAAAGCGCAACGCGGCCGCACACAGCACCGCGCCCCAGGCGGCACGCTCCCCGGCCGTCGGCTCGCGCAGTGCGCAGTAGGCCTCCGTCAGGGCCTGGTAGCGCGCACGATTGAGGCGACCGTCCTGCTCAAAACACCAGTCGTTGACCATGACCGCCAGATCGAAGATCAAGGCGTCGTTGCAGGCATAGTAGAAATCGATGATGCCGCTGACTTCCTCGCCCGAAAAGAGAACGTTGTCGCGGAACAAGTCGGCGTGGATGACTCCGCACGGCAGGCGCTCCCAACCCACCGCGCTGTCCGCCGCCAGTGCGGCATCTAGCAAGGCGATGCCGGCATCATCGAGATGCGGCCGCACCTGGGCCGCCGTGTCCGCGCGCCACTCCCGACCGCGGGTGTTCACCGCCTTGATCGAGAAGGAGTGCGCGGCGGCGTGCAACTGCGCCAGCGACTGCCCGGCAGAGTGGCACTGCGCCACATTCGGGGTCAGGGCGCTGGAACCGCGCAGGCGTTGCACCAGCGCCGCAGGTTTGCCGCAGAGTTCGCGCAGCACGTGCCCGTCGTGGCCCTGCAGCGGCCTGGGGCAGGGCACCCCTCGGTCGGCGCAATGCGCCATCAGGCCGAGAAAAAAAGGGAGATCGTCGTAATCGAGCCGTTCGAACAGCGTCAGAACGAAGCGGCCATCCTCGGTATCAACGAAATAGTTGGTGTTCTCGACCCCTTCGCCAATGCCCTGAAATCCGATCAGAGCGCCCAAGGGATACTGTTGCAGGAAGGTGGTCAGCGCCTCGTGCGAGACCTTGGTAAAGACCGACATGCGCTGCTTTTCGGGTCATAAAGGCGGGAAAATACACCAAAGCCTTTGGTGAGGGCGTTCAGCGGCCCACCGTCTCCGGATCATCGACCAGCAATCCTACTTCTTCGATGGTGCCTTCGCCGCTCAGATCCCGCACGATCAAGGCGAACTCGCCCAAGGGCACCCGGTCGCCCAGTTCGATACGGCCGCGCAAGCGCTGCTCGAAGACTTCGCGCAGCGTCAGGCCCTTGAGATCCGGTGGCAGCGCAATGGCGAAGCGCTGCGCGATCGGCTCCACCAAGGCATCCGGTGGCAGCGAGTAGTCACCCAGCCACTGCCGCGCATCCAGGCCGTGGGAGGTGGCGTAGATGCGGTCCAGCAGCCGAATGTGATGCTCAGCGCAGAACAGGTACACCGTATCGTTGGCCTGCAAGGCGCCCGCCTGATGCGGACGCAGGCTGTGACCGTCGCGGATGACCAGCGAGGGACGCGCCCAGCGCGGAATGCGGGCGCCGGTAATGGCCGGGCTGTTCTCAGACAGACGGTAGCCAACCAGTTCATGCTCGGCGCGTCCCGGCAGTTCCAGTTCGACGCGGTCGATCATCGCACTCTGCTCGGACAGAAGCACCTTGGAGGCACGCGCCGCCGCTTTCACCGTCCAGCCTTGCAGCAGCAACGAGAAGACCACCACCAGCACCACCACGTTGAACAGCAGTTCGCCCCCTGCGATACCGCTCTGCATCGGCATGATGGCAAGCAGAATACTGACCGCGCCGCGCAAGCCGACCCAGGAAACGAACAGGGTCTCGTTGCGACTGAAACCTTGCAGTGGCAAGCACAGCGCCACCGCCAAGGGGCGAGCGACGAACATCAACACCAAGGCCAGTCCCAGCGCCGGCCAGAACACCGTCATCAGGTTCTCTGGCACCGCAAGCAGACCCAGGGTGACAAACATCAGGATCTGCGCCAGCCAGGTCAGCACTGCCTGGAAACGACGCATCGAGTACTTCGCGCGCAACGGGCGGTTGCCGGCGACCAGACCCGCCAGATAGACGGCGAGGAAGCCGCTGCCGCCGATCCAGGTGGTGGCCGAGAACAGCAGCAGTGTCATGCCAAGCACCGCCACCGGGTACAACGCGGTTTCGATATCGAGCATGTTGATAGCGCGCACGATGGTGGCACCACCGAGCAATCCGAGCGCGGCACCAATACCGAACTGCTCGACCAGAGTCATCAGCAGCAGGGTGCCCGCACTCTGGTCGCCGTCGATGACAGCGAGCACGGCAATCACCATGAAGATGGCAATCGGGTCGTTGGTACCGGATTCGATCTCGATGGTAGAGCGCACGCGTTCCTGGATGCGCACGCCCCCGGAGCGCAACTGGAAGAAGACCGCAGCAGCGTCGGTCGAGGACAGGCAGGCCCCGAGCAACAGCGCCAGCGGCCAGTCGATCGGCAGCAGCCAGTAGGCGCTGACCGAAAACACACCCGCAGTGATGATGGTACCGACCGTGGCCAGCGTCAGCGCCGGCGCCGCCGCCTTGCGGTAGGCGCGCCACGGCGTTGCGAAACCGCTGTCGAAGAGCACGACGGCCAGGCCCAGGCTGCATAGCCAGAAGGCCAGCCCGGCATCGTCGAAAGGCAAGCCGCCCAGCGAGACCGAACCCGCGACGAGGCCAATGGTCAGGAAGACCAGCAGCAGCGGCGCGCCGATGCGGAAGGACAGCACACTGCTGAAGATACTCAGCACAAGCAGCGTACTGATCACCAGGATCGTGAGAAGAACCGGATCCGCCACCCCACCCCTCCGAGCAGAACACGTGCATCACGCGCCAGTGAGAAGGCGCCGCCAACGGGCAGGGTTGCGCTGCCTACCGCCGCCAGAAATATGGCGTCAACAATACTAGCAGCGGAAAGATCTCAAGCCGTCCAAGCAGCATGGCGAAAATGCCGACCCAGAGACCAAAGTCGGGGACCACGCCGAAATT
>JALEHA010000176.1 GCA_022763315.1 Algiphilus sp. | reverse complement strand
GTGGGAGAGCGCCACGCGCGCTACACGTTGGCGCCCAGCGAAGACCCGCAACGCCGGCTGGTGGCCATTGATTTCGGCGGCGCCGAGCGCATGGCAACCCCCGGTCAAGCGGTCGAAACGGCTTATCAGCTGGGCGTGAATCGCTGGCGCGGCGAGGAGCAGGTAGAGCTGATTCTTCGCCATTTGGCAGTACGCTGACGCGGCAACACCTAGGCAAAGGAGGTCCGCCGATGATCCAGGGATCCTGTCTGTGCGGAAGCGTACGCTACCGCTACGACGGCATGGCAGAGACGCTGTCGATGTGTCATTGCCGGCGCTGCCAGAAGGCGCAGGGCACGGCCTTCGTTGCGGTGGTTCCCATGGCCACCGAGGCCTTCACGCTGATGGCCGAGGCGCAGACGCTCGGGCGTTACGAATCCTCCCCCGGAAAGATTCGGGTCTTCTGCCGCAACTGTGGCAGCCCCTTGTGGAGCGAGCGTAGCGACCGGCCCGATGTGAAGCGCGTACGAGCGGGCACCATCGACGACCCGATTGCCCCCGTCACCCGCTTCCACGCCTTTGTCTCGGAAAAGGCGGAGTGGCTGCCGCTGGGAGACGGCTTGCCGCAGTACCGCGAATGGCCTGAGTCGCTGTAGCACCCGCGGCCCCGTCCCAACCCGGGGCTACCGCTTGTCGGGGTTGAGCGGCTTTGTCTTGACGTATCCATATATGTGCGAATAACGTGCATATATGGAACTAAAGTCCCGTGTACTCGATGCGATGTACCAAGTGCTGCGACCCTTGGCGCGCATTGCAATGCGCCATGGGCTCACCGCTTCGGATATCGAGCGGGTCACACGCCAGGCCTTCGTGGACACAGCGCGGGCGGACTACGGCATTCGCGGGCGGCCCACCAACAAGTCGCGAGTGGCCGCGCTTACGGGGCTCAGCCGAGCGGAGGTCACGCGACTGCTGTCTACATCGCGCGAAGAACAGGATGCCGGAGCCGGCCAACGCCACCTGCTCAATCGCTTGATCACCTGCTGGGTTCAGGATGCGCGCTGGCTTGATACCGAGCAGGCACCCCGTGTACTACCCGTGGATGAAGCGCAAGGCGAGGGGTTTCCGGCCCTGGTGCGCGCCATCGGCAGCGACGTGACGTGGCAAACCCTGCTGCGCGAGTTGGAGCGCTTCGGTCTGGTCAGGAAAGAGGATGGCGGCCTGCGTCTACTGCAACGGGCCTTCATTCCGACCTCCGCCGATGAAGCGGATCGCTTGCCCTATCTGGGCGAGAACATCGCAGCACATATCGACACCGTCGATCACAACCTGCGCCATGACCGGGAGCACGCGCGCTTTGAACGCAAGCTCGTCTTTCCCGGTCTCGACGCGGAGGGGCTGCGCAAGCTGCAGTCGCTGCTGGAAGGAGACGGTCAGACCTGGCTGGAATCCCTCAACGAGACGCTCACTCCGCACGCGCAGGAGGAGGCATCCTCCCAGCGCATCACGGGCGTGGGCATCTATCTGTTTGACATGAAACGCCCCAATGGAGGTTCTGAATCATGAATGGCTGGATGGAAAAAACTCTGATTGCGGGCGTCGTTGGCGCCGCCACCACACTCGCGGCCTGTGGCGGTGGCGGAGGCAGCAATCCCGGCGTCGCCGGTGATGTCAACGGCACGGGGGTGACCACGACCAAGGTCTTCGTGCGCGGCGCGATCACCGGATTCGGCAGTGTGATTGTGGAAGGCAAGCGCTTCGATACCAACGGTGCGCTGATCGAGGTGGATGATCTCCCCAGCGCAACCGAGGACGCGCTGCGTGTCGGTCAGATCGTCGAGATTCGTGGGACGCGGGACGATGATGGCAACTTTGCCGCCGACCGTATTCGCTACGACGCGGAAATTCGTGGTCCAGTGACCGCGATCGACCTCGAAGCCAGCACGCTAACCGTGGCCGGGCAGCTGATTCGCATTGTGGGGGCGACGGTTTTCGAGTCGGGCGATCTCAGCAGCCTGGCGGTGGATGATCCGGTTGAGATCAGTGGCCAGATCACCGGCGACGGGGTCCTGGTAGCGAGCTATGTGGAGCGGGAATCCGAAGCGCGCGATAAGGTTGAAATCACGGGCCGGCTTGCGGCACTGGATACGGCCCAGCGCCGCTTCCGCGTGCAGTCGCTTGAGGTCGATTACAACACCGCAGGGCTTATCCCCCAGGGCAGTACGCTGGCCAACGGACAGCTGGTGGAGGTCGAAGGCAGCCTGACCAATGGCCTGCTCACCGCAAGCCGTGTCGAGATCGAAGACGCGCCGGGTAACCGCGATGACGACGATGCGCGCGAAGACGGCACCGAAGCCGAAATCGATGGTGTCATTGCGAACTTCGATGCTGCTGCTTCGCGCTTCAGCATTCGTGGCATCGGCGTGCGTTTCGATGGCGGAACGCGCTTCGAGGAAGGCAGCCCGGACGACCTCGGCAATGGTGTGCTGGTGGAAGTTGAAGGGGTCTTTGCCGATGACGGCGTCATTGATGCCGACACGATCGACTTCGAAGAAGAGCGCGCCGCCAACCCCGGCTCCGCACGCATCGAAATTGAAGGCGATGTGCAGTCCGTCGATGTCGAAGCCGGCCGATTGCAGGTGCTGGGCGTGACCATCCTCACCGATGCGCGCACCCGCTTCGAGGACGATCGCGATGATGTGCGGGCCTTCGGTCTGGGCGACCTGCAGCCCGGCGACACGGTGGAGGTCGCTGCAATTCGCACCGATTCCGGCGTGGTCGCGCTACGCATCGAGCGCGAAGGCTTCGATGACGACGACGGCAATGACGATGACGGCGACGAGCGCGAAGTCGTGGGTGCCCTCGAAAGCAAGGATGCGGCAGCGCGCGAACTCGTGGTCAGCGGTGTGCGCATCGATGCCAGCAACGCCCGCTTCGAGGATGACGATGTGACCGTGACCGCCGATGCCTTCTTCGAGGCGGTGCAGATCGGCGACGTCATCGAGGCAGAGGGGCGCTTTGACGGGCAACGCTTCATCGCCTCCGAGGTCGAACGGGATGACGACAACGATGACGATGAGCATGATGACGAGGGCGACGCATCGTCCGATGACGATGACGACGGAGATGATATGTAAGCGAGTGAAGTCCTAGGCAACGGCGTTGGCACCTTCGATGAGGCGCCACTCCGTTGACCGAGGCTTCGGCAGGATCGGGCGAAGCGTTACTCCCTGCAACGGGGCTGCCGCGCCAGAAGAACAACCGCCGGGCAAAAATACCCCGGCGGTTTTTTATGGGAACTGGCTCAGAGGCGCTGAATCAGCGCATCGGCAAAGGCTTCGGTGGAGGCAGTTCCGCCGAGGTCGCCGGTACGTACGCGGTCCTCGACGATGGTGGCGCGCAGGGCTTTGCGCAGCCGTTCGGCATCCTCGTGATGGTCGACGTGGTCGAGCATCATGGCCGAGGCCAGCAGCAGTGCGCAGGGGTTGGCGATGCCCTTGCCGGCAATATCCGGCGCTGAACCGTGTACGGCTTCAAAAATGGCCGCATCCTTGCCGATATTGCCACCGGGCGCCATGCCCAGGCCGCCGACCAGCCCTGCGATCTCGTCGGAGAGAATGTCGCCGAAGAGATTGGTCGTCAGCAGCACATCGAACTGCCAGGGATTCAGCACCAGCTGCATGGCGCAGTTATCGACGATGCGTTCCTCGATCGTGAGCTGGTCGGCGTAGTCCTTGCCGATCTCCTGCGCGCTCTCCAGGAACAGGCCGGTGAGCTTCTTCAGGATATTGGCCTTGTGCACGATGGTGACCTTCTTGCGGCCGTTGCGCACGGCGTAGTCGAAGGTCCACTTGGCGATGCGGCGGCAGCCTTCGCGGGTATTGATGCCGGCGCTTTCCGCCACCGCCTTGGGATCGCCGTTGACGGGGATGTAGTGTTCGTAGCCAACGTAGAAGCCTTCAAGATTCTCGCGGACCAGCACCAGGTCGATGTCGTCGAAGCGGCCGCCATCGACAATACTGCGCGCCGGCCGGAGATTCGCATAAAGCTGAAACTCCTCGCGCAGACGGACATTGATTGAGCGGATCCCGCTGCCTACGGGCGTTGTCAGCGGCCCCTTCAGTGCCAGTTGCGTGCGACGAATGCTCTCCAGCGTGCATTCCGGCAGCGGATCACCGTGGGTTTCCATCGCGCCCAGGCCGGCAGGCTGCTCGTCCCACTCGAAAGGTGTGCCCAGAGCCTCGAGAATCCGGCGGGTCGCGTGCACGATCTCGGGGCCGATGCCGTCACCGGTGAGCAGAGTGGCCGGAATGCGTTGCGAAGCCTGCGACATGAACGAGTTCCTTGCAGTATGGGGGCGAAGAGCGCAAGCCTATCTGGAAGCGGCGCGCGCGTCATCGCAACTTTGGTCGAGGGCCACCGTGTGGCCGGTACGGGCGCACTCAGTGGCGTGCAAGCAGGTCGCGCATATCGGCGTGAATGGCGCTCAGCGTTGACTGTCGCGCGAGATGGGGTGACTCCGGCGTACCGTTGACGAGAATGGCGAAGGCAGCCCATCCACCATCGCGTAGGCGCAGATAGCCGGCAAGCGCGCGTACGCCCACGGGCTCGCTCAGCCAGCCCGTCTTGGCCGCGAGCCGCGTTTGCCAGTTGCCATCGTCGAACTTCAACTGGCCGTTGCGGCTGTACAGCGGAACCGGAAGAGTGCCAACAAAGGCGGGAAACAACGCCGCTGCCTGGTAGCTGCTGCGCAACAGGTCGACCAGATCACGCGCGGACAGCCGGCTGTCAACGCTCAGGCCACTGCCACTGTTGAGGATGGGCGTATCCGCCGCTGCGTCACCCGAGGATTCCCGGGCGCGGGTTAGCGGTGTCAGCAAGAGATCCGCGGCTTCGCTCAGCGGCGCTCTATCCGTGCGCAGCTGCGCCACATGCAGGGTGAGAAGATCGGCCATGTAGTTGTTGCTGAACTGCATCATGGAATGCAGCTGCGTCGCCAAGCTCTCTCCGTAGTGTCGGGTCAGTTCCTGACGTGCTTCTGTGGCGGCTGCCTTGTGCGTCACACGCGCTTCACCCTCGACGGTGATGCCGGCCTGGATCAGCAGCGCATACAACACCTGTGCCGTGTGGCGGGCCGGGTGCACGATCGAACGGGAACGCCGGACCGGTCGATGGTCGAGCGCAATCCTACCGCTCAGGTGCAGATGATGCAGGCCTTCGCTATCCGTGCTGCGGGTCACGCCCAGTCGGGTCGGTTCTCCCGCTGCCACCGTTTCGATGCGCCCGTGCAGCGGAAAGCCGGCGACTCCGGGCGGCATGACGACAACGCGGGCCGGATGGCCGGCGTGTCGGGCAGGGTGGACGACCACCTCGACCGTGCCGTAGTCGATGCCGGCGCCGGAGAGTGCGCCATCGAAGGCATGCGCGCTTTCCTCGTGCGCGTCGCAACGGTCCTTGATCTCACAGGCGATGGCCCCAAAGACGGCATCTTCGACGACAAGGTCGCCGGCGATGCCGGTTATTCCAAGGGCGCTGAGTTCGGCCACCATCGCGCGCAGATCCTTGCTGCTCAGACTGGGGTCACCGCCTGAGGAGAAGATCAGATCGCCACGTAGTTGACCTTTCTCAAGCTCGCCGGTGGCGACCAGACGGGTGACAAAGCGATGATCGGCGCCCAGATACTGCAGCGCGGCGCGGGCGACGAAGAGCTTGCTGACGGAAGCGGGGATAAGGCGTTGCGCGGCGTCCACCGCCGCCAGCGGTCGCCCGCTGTCGAGGTCCTCCACCAAAGCGGACACCGGTACACCCGATGCCGCCAGGGCAGCAAGCCGAGGGAAGTGGTCGCTCCACGTTGCGCTCTGCGCCGGGGCGACCTTTGGCAGTGCAGTCAGGCAGAGGGCCAGGATCCAGGCTACCGATGCACTGCGCATGCTTCTCCTCCGTGCGAGTGGGGCCGCGGTGGCGGCCCCGGACGACGCGCATTCTACGGATCGGCGTGACCCGAGGCGTACGCCCTTAGCGCAGCATGTCACGCGCCTTGCGCAAGGCGCCCGCGAACTGTGCGACGTCGTCTGCGTCGTTGTAGATGGCGAAGGAGGCACGTGCCGTGCCACTGAGACCGAATCGCGCGTGCAGTGGCATAGTGCAGTGATGGCCGACTCGCACGGCCACGCCCTGCATGTCGAGCAGGCTGCTGACATCGGAGGCGTGTGCCCCCTCGAGATTGAAGGCAATGATGGCAGCCTTGCCCGGCGCGGTGCCAAAGAGCTGCAGGCCCGGAACATCGTCAATCGCCTCGAGTGCCTGCGCGAGCAGTGCATCTTCATGGGCTTTGGCGGCGCGCAGCCCCTGCGCATCCAGCCAGTCGATGGCCGCGGCCAGACCGATGGCGCCCGCAATGTGCGGTGTGCCCGCTTCGAAGCGGGCCGGCCCGTCGGCGTAGGTCGTACCTTCAAAGGAGACCGTGTCGATCATATCGCCACCGCCTTGCCAGGGGGGCATCGCCGCCAGTAGTTCCGGCTTGGCAAGCAGCACGCCGAAGCCGGTAGGGCCATAGAGCTTATGCGCAGAAAAGGTGTAGAAATCCGCGCCAAGGTCTTCAAATTGCAGCGGAATATGGGCTACGGCCTGGGCGCCGTCGATCAGCGTGGATACGCCTTGCTTGCGCGCCTCGGCAACCATTTCGGCCACGGGGTTCACGGTGCCGAGGGTGTTCGAGACGTGCACGAAGGCCGCCATGCGGGTGCGCGCGTTGAGGCGCACTCGCCATGCGTCCAGATCGAGGCGGCCATCCTCATGCACCGGCGCCACCACGATGCGCGCGCCGGCGCGTTCGGCGATGAGCTGCCACGGGACGATGTTTGCGTGGTGCTCCATCTCGGTGAGCAGGATTTCGTCGCCGGGCTGCAGCGCGGGCAGGACGTGGCTATAGGCCACCAGATTGATGGCCTCGGTCGTGCCGCGGGTGAAGACCGTCCCCGCTTCGCTGGCATTCGCGAAGCGCGCAATGCGTGCGCGTGCCTGTTCGTAGCCCTGCGTCGCCCGAGCCGCCAGGGCGTGGACGCCGCGATGCACGTTGCTGTTGTCGTAGCGGTAGTAGCGATCCAGCGCGTTGAGCACGGCCTCCGGCTTCTGCGTGGTGGCGGCATTGTCGAGATAGGCAAGGCGCTTGTTGTCGTGCACGCGCTGGTGCAGAACCGGGAACTGCTTCCGCACATGGGCCACATCCAACGCGGGTTGGGTCTTCTGGGCGTTGTCGGGGGCGTTCATGTCAGGCTCCAGTCGGCATGTGCGAGGGCGCGGTCGAGGCCGGCCATCAACGCCTTTTCCACCGCAGGCATGGCCGGGATATGCAGCGTTTCCGCTGCATAGGCGCCGATCAGCAGGGCGCGCGCTTCGGCGTAGGGCACGCCGCGTGTCTGTAGATAGTAGAGCGCGTCCTGGTCGATCTGGCCGATGGCGTTGCCATGCGCGCACTGCACATCGTCGGCGTAGATTTCCAGTTCGGGCTTCGCATTGATCTGTGCGCGCGGTGACAGCAGCAGGCTCCCCAGCTGTTGGTTGGAATCGATGCGCTGGGCATCGCGATGCACATGCACCCGGCCCGTCAGTACGCCCACGCCCTTGTCCATGCCGAGACCACGGAACTGCAGGCGGCTGCCGGTATCCGCGGCAGCGTGCTCGACGGTGGCGAAGGTATCGATGTGGCCCTGCGCCCAGGGCGCGAAGACACCGTGTACTTGCGCCTGCGCGCCGCCAGCATCGAGGCGGACATGCAGATCGTGGCGCGAAAGCGCGCTGCCCGCATCAAAGCCGGTGAGTTGCAGTTGCGCGTCACGCGCCAACCGGGCGTCGGTGCGCAGCAGCGCAGGACCTCGCGCGGTATTGGCGTGCTTCCTGGCGAGCACCAGCGATGCCCCTTCAGCCAGTGTGATCTCCAGGCTTTGGGTGACGAAATCGGCGTCGCCCTCGACAACGTCATCCCAGTAGAGCTGTGCCTGCACCTGCGGCGGCACTTCGATGCGGTGTCGCAGATGAACTGAACCTGTGGTGGTGCGCGTACACAGGTGCAGCGGGGTGGACGCGGTGCTTGGTACCCAATGCAGGCCGGTGCTTGCTAGCGCCGCATTGACCAGATCGCTGGCGTCATGGACGCTGGCAGCGGGCTCGGTGCGTAACTCGTTGGCGTCAACGCCTTCGGCTGCGCCATTGATGAAGGCGATACGCCGGCAGCCTTCGACGTCGGGTAGCGTCAGTTGCGCCGGCTCCGCAGGATGGAGGGCGTCCGGCAGCGCGCCGGGCAGGTCCGTGAACCGCCAGCGCTCGTGCTTCTTGCTTGGAAAGCCTTCGTCGCGCAGCCGCTGCCAGAAAGCGGCACGCGCGGCGCGCTGATTCTCCGGCAGGTGATCGAACAGGGGTTGGAGGCGCTCGGTCAGGCTCATGCGGCGTTCTCGATCCCCGCGTAGCCCTTGGCCTCCAGCTCCTGCGCGAGTTCCGGTCCACCGCTGCGTACGATGCGGCCTTGTGCCAGTACGTGGACACGGTCCGGCTTCACGTAGTCCAGCAGTCGCTGGTAGTGCGTGATAAGGAGGATGGCGCGTTCCGGGCTGCGCATGGCGTTGATGCCGCCGGCGACCGTCTTGAGGGCGTCGATGTCGAGCCCGGAGTCGGTTTCGTCGAGCACGATCATGCGGGGTTGCAGCACCAGCATCTGCAGGATTTCGTTGCGCTTTTTCTCACCACCGGAGAAGCCTTCATTGAGGCCTCGGTGCAGCATGTCCTTTCCCATGCCAACCGTGTCGAGGAACTGCCGGACATGCTTGAGGAAAGCCATGGCGTCCAGCTCGTCCTCGCCGCGCGCCTTGCGCTGGGCGTTGTAGGCCGCACGCAGGAACTGGATGTTGCTCACACCCGGAATCTCGACCGGGTACTGAAAGCCCAGGAAGAGTCCGGCGGCGGCGCGTTCGGCGGTATCCATTGCGGACAGGTCGCGGCCGTCCAGGGTGATGCTGCCCTCGCTGGCCTCATAGCCCTCGCGGCCGGCGAGGACGTGGCCGAGCGTGGATTTGCCCGCGCCGTTGGGACCCATGATGGCGTGCACCTCCCCGGCGGGGATGGACAGATCCAAGCCCTTGAGTATCGATTCCTCTTGAATAGAGGCGCGTAGATTATTGATTTCCAGCATGGTGTTTCCTTTGACTGAAGGGGTGGATTAGCCGACCGCCCCTTCCAGAGAGACCTGAAGCAGCTTGCCCGCCTCGACGGCGAATTCCATGGGCAGCTCCTTGAAGACGTCACGACAGAAGCCGTTGACGATCATCGATACGGCATCTTCCTCGGACAGGCCGCGGCTCATCAGGTAGTAGAGCTGCTCCTCGCCGATACGCGAGGTGGTCGCCTCGTGTTCAAGCTGACCACTTGGGGTACGCACTTCGGTGTAGGGGAAGGTGTGCGCGCCGCACTGATCGCCAATGAGCAGCGAGTCGCACTGGGTGTAGTTGCGGGCGCCGGTGGCACCTTCGGTCATGCGCACCAGACCGCGATAAGACTGGTCCGACCGACCGGCAGAAATGCCCTTGGAAACAATGGTCGAGCGTGTGTTCTTGCCAAGATGCATCATCTTTGTGCCGGTATCGGCCTGCTGCCGGCCATTGGTCAGCGCGACCGAGTAGAACTCGCCGCGCGAATCGTCTCCGCGCAGCAGGCAGCTGGGATACTTCCAGGTGATGGCGGAGCCGGTTTCGACCTGCGTCCAGGAGATGTGCGAACGCTTGCCGCGGCAGTCGCCGCGCTTGGTGACGAAGTTGTAGATGCCACCCTTGCCATCCTCGTCGCCGGGATACCAGTTCTGCACCGTGGAGTACTTGATCTTGGCGTCGTCCAGCGCCACCAACTCAACGACCGCCGCGTGCAGCTGGTTCTCATCCCGCTGCGGTGCGGTGCAGCCTTCCAGGTACGACACCGAGGCGCCTTCCTCGCAGATGATAAGGGTGCGCTCGAACTGGCCAGTGTTGCGCTCGTTGATGCGGAAATAGGTCGACAGCTCCATGGGGCAGGTCACACCCTTGGGCACGTAGACAAAGCTGCCATCCGTGAAGACCGCGGTATTGAGCGAGGCGAAGAAATTGTCGCCAAAGGGCACTACCGTGCCGAGGTATTTCCGTACCAGTTCCGGGTATTCCTGCACCGCTTCCGAGATGGGGCAGAAGATCACCCCGGCTTCGGCCAGCTTCTCCTTGAAGGTGGTCGCCACCGAGACGGAATCGAAGACGACGTCCATCGCCACGCCAGCGAGCATCTTCTGCTCCTCCAGCGGAATGCCGAGTTTGTTGTAGGTTTCGAGCAGCTTCGGGTCCACTTCGTCGAGCGATTTTGGGCCATCCGCCATGGACTTGGGCGTGCTGTAGTAGCTGATCGCCTGGTAGTCGATGGGCGGATAGTCGAGGTGGGCCCAGCTTGGCGACTCCATCTTCAGCCAGCGGCGATAGGCCTTCAGGCGGAATTCGAGCAGCCATTCCGGTTCGCCTTTTTTAGCGGAAATCGCCCGGATGACGTCCTCGGACAAACCCGGAGGAACGGTCTCGGATTCGATATCGGTCACGAAGCCGGCGCTGTATTCACGCCGTTTCAGCATGTTCTCGAGTTCAGCAGCGGTGGCCATGTCAGGCTCCAGCGGTTGGGCGGGCTTGCGACGTATCCAGACGCCGCAACGGGAATTCGGTTTCCGGCAGTGGGGCGACCATGTCGGCCAAGGTGACGGCGGCGAGCGCACGTTCGATGGCGTCGCTGATGCGCGACCAGTTGGTGCGCACGCCGCAGTGATGATCGATGGGGCAGGAGTCCGCCCCGTCGCTGCAGGTGGTCAGGGCGATGGGTCCTTCGAGCGCGGCGACGACTTCGGCGATCGTGATCTGTTCGGGTCGTCGCGCCAGGCGGTAGCCGCCATGCGCGCCGCGCGTCGCCTCGACCAAGCCGACTTGGGCGAGCTGACGCAACAGCTTGGACACGGTCGGCGCCGCCACATGCGTGAGATTGGCGAGCTCCACCGCCGATTGCCGGCGCGACGGGGCGCGCGCCATCTCCGTCAATATGACAGTGGCATAGTCTGTGAGTTTGCCGAGGCGCATGGCGTTAATCCGAACCGATTTGGTCTTGATTGTACCCCGCCTGCATCGCGCATGCAGCGCCTCCGCGGCTTTGTCGAGGCCGGGGCCCTAACGTGCGGACAGTACGGGCCAGCGGTCGATAATGGTTCCGGCCTGTACCACCACCAGCGGACCGAATTGCAGCATCACGGCCTCGGACTGCGTTGGCCGGAAGAACACGTAGTCCCCGGCACGAAGCCTGGCGGCGTCGCCTCCATTCAGCATCTCCTGGTTGCTGCTGCGTCCGTACCATCGGTTCGGGCGCAGCCCCGCCGGAGATTCCGGGGTGGCCATCCAGTTGCCGCCGTAGATGAAATGGGTATGGGCGAGATTGGGGTTGAGCAGCGGTGCCACATGATTTGCCCATTCCATGCCCGGCAGGCGAAGGCCGCTGGCCGTTTTGAGTACCGGGGCTGCGATGTACAGCGCACTCTGGAAGGCGTCGAGGCTGTCGATATCAAAATCCGAAGGCTTGACCAGAGCGCTTCCCACCGCGACTTCGTTGGCCGGGCTGGCGGTGGCGTGCAGCTGGTAGTTCAGGCTGCCCGCAGTGTTGAATACCAGCGGCAGGTCCTGATTCATGGTGAGCAGGTCGCTGCCGTACTGACGCAGCAGGGCAAGAAAGTGCGCATAGCGCGCATTGGCCTCTTGTTGCAGCGACTCGGGACTGCCAAAGACGGCTGGCATACGCATGACATGGGCGTCGTAGCCCATCAGGCCCGCAAAGCGCAGGTGCCGGCTGTTGTCGCGAAGCAGGCGCAATAGCTGGATGAAGCTGGCATCGTCTGATACGCCGCCGCGCCGCAGTCCGACGTCAATTTCGATATTGATGCGCATGCGCACATCGAGTTGCCGCGCCAGATCGCGATAGGCGCGTAACCGATCCGGTGTGTCGATCAGCCACTGCAGCTGCATCTGCGGGTCGAAGATGCTCGGGCGGAGGCGGTCGTAGAAGGCAGCTGCCGCATCCACCGGCATGGGCTTGCCGAGCAGGAGGTCGGCATCGGGAAAATCCTGCGCCAACTGATTGGTGAAAGGCTGATGGAAGCTCATGATGCGCCGTGAGTGCATGGTGGCGAGCACTTGCTGGATCAGGTCGGTGCAGGGCAGCGACTTCGCCACCACGCGGTAGGCCATCTGCGGCGGCATCGTGTCGCGCAGCGCGATCAGGTTGTGGTTGACTCGGTCGAGATCAAGCACGAGACAGGCGGTGCCGGGGCCGTCGTGCTGCAGCATGCGCTGCAGCCGTGAAAAATAGGACGTGTGCGGTGCCGAGCGATCGTCAGGGCGCAGCCAGGCGAGGCCGCCGGCGACCAGTGCGCCGGCAGCCCCCACCTGGAGCAGGCGGCGTCGCTTCATACAGCGGCCTCGCCGGTGCACGGTGGTCCCCAGCCGCCGCCGCCGGGTGTCAGGACCTCGAGGCAGCTGTCGGCTTCTACCTGCAGTCGCACGCGGGCCGGTAGGGGCTCTCGCTTGCCATCCGGCGCGATCAACCAGTTCTCGCCGAGCTGGCCATCGCCACCACCTGCCATGCCGCGCGCGGGGTGGCGACGACGATTGCTGATCACCGCGAGCTCAACCGCCTCCAAGAAGCGCAGCACGCGACGAACGCCATCGCCGCCGCGCCATTGGCCATCACCACCGCTATGCGGGCGCAGGCCGAAGTGTTCCACGCGCACCGGCTGCTGTCGTTCGATGATTTCGGGGTCCGTGATGCGCGAATTGGTCATATGGGTGTGTACCGCGCTTGCGCCATCGAAGCCGGGCCCGGCGCCGGCGCCGCCACACAACGTCTCGTAGTACTGGTGCCGTGCATTGCCGAAGCTGATGTTGTTCATCGTGCCCTGCGACTCGGCCATGGCGCCGAAGGCGGCGAGCAGCGCGTCGGTCACGGCCTGGGAGCTTTCCACATTGCCGGCGACCACCGCTGAAGGCGGCTGCGGCGCCAGCAGTGACGGTTCCGGCACCGAGAGCACGACATGGCGAAGAAAGCCTTCGTTCAAGGGTAGCGGGGCGGCAATGACGCAACGCAGTGCGTACATCACCGCGGCGCGCACCACTGGAAGGGGCGTATTGGCGTTTCCGGTATCGGCCGCGCTGGTGCCGGAGAAGTCCAGATGCAAGCGACCCTCGCGGACCTGAGTGGCCACCTGGATGCGCTGGCCGTCGTCCATGTCCACGGTGCGCTGATTGGAGGGCAGGGTGTGCAGAAAGTCGGCCACCGCCTGGGCTGCGTAATCCTGAACCTGCTGCATCTGCTGCATGACGGTATCCACACCATGTTGCGCGCACAGCGATTGCACCAGCCCGACGCCACGGGTGCAGGAGGCAAGCTGTGCGCGCAGATCCGCGAGGTTGGCCTCGGGATTGCGCGCCGGGTGGGGGCCTTGGGTCAAGGTGGCGCGCAGCAGATCCTCGTCCAGCCTGCCGTGACGCGCCACACGCAGGCCCGCGATGCGGATGCCTTCCTCGTCGATGCTCGTGCTGGAGGCCGGCATCGAGCCGGGGCTGATACCGCCCACATCGGCGTGATGCGCGCGTGCGGCGACAAAGGCCACTGGCCGATCCCGATCAGCGACGAAGACCGGCATGATCAGGGTGAGATCCGGCAGATGCGTCCCGCCGGTGTAGGGGTCATTGATCAACCAAGCGTCGTCGGCTTCCAATGACTCGCCGCGCTCGGCCTGCTGCCGCAATACCGCTTGCACGGCGGCGCTCATCGAGCCCAGATGCACCGGGATGTGCGGCGCATTGGCGACCAGTTGGCCGTCGCGGTCGAACAGGGCGCAGGAGTAATCCAACCGGTTGCGCACGTTGACGGAGTGCGCGCTGCGCTGCAGGGCATCGCCCATCTCGCAGGCAATCTGCATGAAGCGATGGTTGAACAGTTCGAGGCGCGCGGCGGTGGCGGTCTGCTCGGTGACGGCGGGCAGACTGCCGCGTCGCGCGTGGATGCCATGCGCATCCGCATGCGCGGTCCACCCAGGCGGAAGGACCAGATTCGACTGGGCCAGCAGCACCAGGGCCGGGCCCTCGATCTCCTGCGCGTCGAGATGCTCGTAGACCGGGACCGGATGCCATTGACCGTCGGACAGCATCATCGTCTGCGTGCCCGTCTGCTGCCGTGGCGGGCGCGCAGTATCCGCTGCCACTGGTTGTCCCTCATCCTGTGCCCGTAGCCGCAAACCCACCACATGAATGGGCCGCGCAGGGTCGGAAAAGCCGACATCTCTGTGGTGGGCGGCGTGGAACTGCTCGGCGATACCTGCGGCGGTACGGTCGGTGTCGAAGCCGATCTCCAGCACGGTTTCGGCGTGTTCGTAGTGCAGGCGCATGACCGCGCTGCACTGCGTCATTGCCGTGTTCTGCGTGGCCAAGCAGCGTTCGGCACGCGCGTGCAATTCTGGCCATGCCGCGGCGGCCCGCGCCACGCTGTGCGCATCCAGTGGTGCGTCGATGGCTTCATCCACGGTGACACCCAACGCAGCCATACCCACACCCAGCGCCGACAGGACGCTGGCGCGCTGCGGCAGCATGACCTGTTGCATGCCCAGGGCCTCGGCGACCTCGCAGGCATGCTGCCCACCGGCGCCACCGAAGGCGACGAGACAATGCGCGGTGATATCCACCCCGCGTGCCACGCTGACGCGCCGCACGGCCCCGGCCATCTGCTCCACCGCCAATCGCAGTGCGCCGAGGGCGGCGGCGTTAACACGGGATGGGTCGGCGTCGTCCCCCAGCAGCGCGGCAAAGGCCGCATAGGCGCGTTCGGCGTCGAGGGGGGCGTTGCCATCCGGCCCGAACACCGGGGCGAAGCCTTCGCCGTAGATACGGCCAAGCAGGAGATTGGCGTCGGTGATCGTCGCCGGTCCACCGCGCCCGTAGCAGGCAGGGCCGGGGGCCGCGCCCGCCGACTCGGGGCCGACGCGCATGCGCGCCCCGTCATGGAAGACCTGTGATCCACCACCAGCAGCCACGGTATGCAGATCCAGGGCTGGGGCGCGCACCTGTTGTCCGGCTACCGTCACGCTGCTGCGCACGGGTGCACCGCCTTCGGCATGGAAGACGTCGGTGGACGTCCCTCCCATGTCGAGGCCGACGATACGCGACACGCCACCGGCAGCGGCGATGCGCGTGGCGCCGATGACGCCGCCGGCGGGGCCGGAGAAAATGCTGTTGCGTGCATGGAAATGCGCGGCGTCGGCGAGATTGCCGTCGGATTGCATGCAGCGGATGCGCGCACCGGACAGCTGGGCCGCCAGCCGTTGCGTGTAGCGCTGCAGGATGGGCGCCAATGCGGCCTCGACCACGGTGGTTTGCGCCCGCGCCAGCAGGCCGGCTTCGGTCGACACCCAGTGGCTGCAACACAGATGCGTGAAACCCGCAGCGCGCGCGGCGGTAGCGATCGCCTGCTCTTCGTCGGGGTAGTGGGCGCCGTGCATCAGGGCAATGGCGAGGCTGTCGATGCCTTCGTCGCGCAAGGCCTGCAAAGTGCGCTGTAGGGCATCGGGATTCAACGGCAGCAGGCATTGACCGTCTGCGGCTCGGCGCGTCGCCACTCCGGCGACTCGAGCGCACAGCGCGGTGCGCGGCGCAATGGCCAGCGCGAAGATGTCGTCGCGCGACTGATCGCCGATGGCCAGCAGGTCCTCGAAGCCGCTGTTGATCACAAGGGCACAGGGATGGTGACGACCTTCGAGCAGGGCGTTGGTGGTAACGGTGGTGCCCAGCCGCAACTCTGCAACCTGCCCCTCAGCCACGTCGGCATCGGACGCGAGGCCAAGCAGTGCGCGGGTGCCGGCGATGACCGCGTCCTCGTACTGGCCGGGCGCATGGCTCAGCAGCTTGTGCGTATGGCGGCTGCCGTCTGGAGCAATGCCGATGATATCGGTGAAGGTGCCGCCGCGGTCGGCGTGAATGCGCCACCCGCCGTGCGGGGCGGGGCTGGCTTCGGAATGACTCTGCATGGCACAACGCTAGGCCCGTGGCCGCGTGCTGGCAAGCCTGAGCTATCGCATAATCCGGCCATGGACGATACCGCTGCTGCCCTGTCATGGCCCGTGGCCAGCCCCCATTGCATCGAGGTGCGTGTCGGCGCCCACGACATTGACGCCTTCGATCACACCAATAATGTCTCTTATCTGCGTTGGCTCGAGCAGTGCGCGTGGTCGCACACCTGTGCCTTGGGTCTGGACATGGCGGCCTACCATCGCATTGGTGCTGGTTGCGTGGCGCGCCGGCATGAGCTGGATTACCTGGCGCCGAGTTTTCTTGACGATACGCTGATCGTCGGTACCTGGATCGAGGAGAACGACGGTCGGGTCACGATGTGGCGTGGCTACCGCATCATCCGTCTGTCGGACGGGCGCGCGGTGATGAACGCCCGGACGCAGTGGGCCTGTGTCGATATGGGCACGGGGCGTCCGCGGCGGCAACCGGAGGCATTCGTCGCGGCCTACCAGGTGAGTCCGCGCCTTTGAGCGGGCTCAGGCCGGCTCCGAGGGCGTGGCCAGTGGCGCGATGAAGCGTGCGAAGTGCGCGGCGACCTCGTCAAGGCGCTCGTTGAGGGTATGTCCGGCGTCCAGCCAGTGCAGCACGGCGCCGTGGCGCTGGCAGAAGCGCTCGGCCACCTGCGGCGGCACGATATCGTCGTGCAGGCCGTGCAGTACTTCGCAGTGCTCGGGTATGGCGCTGGGCTCTTCCGGCCATGCCGGAAAATAGAGCGCGGGCGCGAGTAGGAAGAGGGCATCCACCGACAGGCGGGCGCAGGCATGGGCGGCTACATAGCCGCCCATGCTCGATCCCACCATCACCAGAGGGTCGCCTTCCGGGCGGGATTCCACCAGTTGCTCGAGCCGCTCGTGGGGGTCAAAGGTGTGCGTATAATCCGGCGAAACGACGGCAAAGCCGTGCGCGCGGGCGACATCCGCCAACCGCTTGATCTTGATGCCCCACGGCCCGCTTTCCTTGCCGTGGTTGAAGCAGATCAGGGGGCTGGAACGGGGCATGGGAGGAGGTCTCGATGGCGAGAAAAAAGGAGACAAAGCCGACATCCGGCCGGTCATCCAGTCTAGCGAGTCGTCGCGCCGCACGCCGCCAATGGGAACGGGACAATCCTTTGGAAGTGCGTCTGTCACTGGCCTTTCGATTCGGAGAGGAAGCCGACGACCGGATCACGATGCTGAATGATCGCGCCATCCCTATGGTTGGAAGCGTTTTCCGCTACCGCGATCGCATTGCGCGGCAGTTCACGATGCTCTTCGTCCGTGCAGGCGCATCCCTGCCCAAGGTCCGCGCGGAGATTCTCCCGGCCGCGCGCTGGCTGGCCATTCGCTCCTGGGTGCGCAGTGCGGATGACGACAATGATTCAGGAAAAAATTGAGTGCTGCGCTATCTCCAGATTGCCAATGTGGTGTTGCTCGCCTTTGGGGTGACCTTTGTGGTCACGCTTTCGGTCGTGGCGATCCTGCTCGCCTTCTGGGTGGGTGAGTATCCGAAGTACGAGAGCACACTCTCAGGCGTGCTGCGCGTCGTGCTGCTGGCCGGCATCCTGGCAGCAGCCGGTGCGCTGTGCGTGCGCTCTCTGCAGGGTCGGTGGCCGTTCTGGCCTGCGCTGCAATTCGCCGGATGGGGTGTATCGATGGTGGTGCTGTTCCTCGGTTTGAACATGTTGGGAGTCGGGTGAAGTGATGAAGGTTCTGTGCTTGAGTGGTTCGGCGCGCGCGGCGTCTTTCAATTCCGCCTTGCTTGCTGTCGCGGCAGCCGATCTGGCGTCTCGCGATATCGACGTAGTGCGCGTGGCTCCCGCGGAGCTGACGGCGCTGCCGTTGATGGATCAAGACCTGGAAGCGGCCTCCGGTCTGCCGGAGCAGGCGCGCGCCCTCAAGGCCGCCTTCCACAAGGCCGACGGCGTTGTGCTGGCCTGCCCGGAATACAACGGATCAGTGACGCCGCTGTTGAAGAATGTCATCGACTGGGTGTCGCGGCCCGATGAGGCTCTGCCGGCACCGGCCTGCTTTCAGCGTCGCCCGATGGCCCTGCTCGCAGCGTCGCCAGGCGCTCTGGGCGGTTTGCGCGGACTGCGTCACATGCGCGAGATCCTGGGGAACCTCTCTGCCATGGTGGTGCCGCGCCAGTTCGCCCTCGCCAAGGCCGGGGATGCCTTCGACGCGCAGGGGGCGCTGCGCGATAGCAAGAACCAGGAGGCGGTCGCCGGGGTTATCGACGATCTGCTGTACTGGATGGAAGCCATCCACGGGAAAGGCTGATGCGCGCGCCCACACGCTACAACCTGTGGTCCTTCTTGCCGATTGCCGCCGGCGCCTGCTGGCTGGCCGCAGGCGAGGGCATCGGCCTTCTGTTCACCATGCTGCCGGGCGCCTTGCTGCTCGGCGCCGGTATGGCGCTGCTGTTCATGCCGGGCGATGTCCGCATCCCCCGCATGATGGCCGTGGGCGGCATCCTCGGACTCTTGCTTGCCCCCTTCTTCTGGGCCTTTGACGATGGCGCACTGTTGGCCGCACTGCTCTCCGCGGGCAGCCTGGTGCTGAGCGGGCGTGAGGGGCTGCGCCTTATGCCGAATACGCCCGGCGTACCGCCGCCACCGGAAGACCTGAAGACCTATGCGCGCGCCGCGCTGGACGAGGCGCTGCTCGGTTATTTCTCCGGCACGGCCTCGGTGCCGGCAGGGCAGTTGGCCGAAGACAGCATTCGTACCTTGAAAGCGCAACGCGAGGCGATCGAACGTCTTGGCTTTGACCGCAAGCCCGCGGCCTTGCACGGCGCGCCGGAGGCGCCCGAGCATGTGGTGTGGCACAACCGTAGCCTGTTCGGCATGAACTACCGCTCGCTGCATTTCGACAGCGAATTCGTACCCCATGCCGAACTGCCCGGCGCCGATGCGTGGAAGCGGTTTGATGCCAGTCGGCAGACCGCGGCCTGGGTCTTTGAACATGAGGAAGGCGAGGACCGCCCGTGGTTGCTGTGCGTGCACGGTTATCGCATGGGCCACCCGGCGATGGATTTCTCACTCTTCCCGCCGCGCGTGCTGCACGAGAAATACGGCCTGAATCTCCTCATGCCAGTACTTCCGCTGCATGGCATGCGGCGCAGTGGGCGAATTACCGGCAGCGAATTTCTGGACGGTGATCTTGGCGACCTCCTGCACGCGGAGTGTCAGACATTGTGGGATCTGCGCCGACACGTGGCCTGGCTGCGCGCACGGGGTGCGCGACGCATCGGTGCGCTGGGATTCTCGCTGGGCGGCTACAACACCGCCTTGCTGGCGCAGCACGAAGCGTTGGATTTCGCCATTGCCGGCATTCCAGTGGCGGATCTGGCAGGCGTGCTGTGGCCGAACCTTCCTGATTTGCATCAGCGCTATTTCGCTCATCTTGGTGCGGAACCCGACCTGCTGCGCGCCGCACTGCAGCCGGTGTCACCGCTGGCCTACGCACCGGTGATTCCGCAGTCACGCCGCTTCATTTTTGGCGGTCTGGCAGATCGCCTGGTGCCGCCCGCAGAAGTGGCGCGGCTGGCGGCGCACTGGGCGATCGAGCCGACCTGGTACCCGGGAGGCCATGTCACTTTCCGTGGCAGCGGCGTCGTCACGCGCGAACTGCGACGTGCGATGGAGGTGGCGGAGTGGCCCAGCGCCTAGGCGGCGCCGCGTGGTCCCCTTCAAGAGAACGGGCGCGCTACACTTTGTGGTCAAAACCACGATGGAACGGACGACGAGGCGATATGGTGCAGACGGTGGTCATCGGCGGCACAGGGCTTTATACCCCCGAGCAGAAGATCTCCAATGAGGAACTGGTGGAGAGCTTCAACACCTACGTTGCGCTGTACAACGAAGAGCATGCTGAGGCCATCGCGGCTGGCACCGTGCAGCCGTTGCAGCCGTCTTCGGCTGAATTCATCGAAAAGGCCTCGGGTATCCGCTCGCGCTACGTACTCGATCGTGAAGGCATTCTCGACCCCAAGCGGATGCGGCCACGGCTCCCAACCCGCGCCAATGACGAGCCCTCGTTCATGTGCGAGATGGGGGTGGTTGCCTGTCGTGAGGCGCTGCAGCAGGCAGGGGTGGGCGTCGATGGCGTCGACGGCATCATCGTCGCCTGTTCCAACATGCAGCGCCCCTATCCGGCCATCGCGGTGGAACTGCAGGCCGCACTCGGTATTGAGGGTTGGGGCTACGACATGAACGTCGCCTGCGCCTCAGCCGCCTTCGGTATCCAGGCGGCGGCGGATGCGGTGCGAAATGGCAGTGCCCGCGCAGTGCTAGTGGTGAGCCCGGAAATCTGCAGTGGTCACCTCAATTTCTGCGATCGGGACTCCCATTTCATTTTCGGCGATGCCGCCACGGCGGTGCTGGTATCAGCAGCCGACGGACCACCCGGAGAGGGGCAGTTCGAAGTGCTGGGCACGCGGCTGCGTACCGTCTTCTCCAACAATATCCGCAACAACCGTGGTTTTTTGAACCGTAGCGAATCTCCCGGGCGCAGCGAGGCGGATCGGCTCTTCGTCCAGAACGGTCGACGCGTCTTCAAGGATGTGGTTCCCATGGTGTCCGAATTGATCAGCACGCATCTGCGCGATCTCGGTATCGAGCCGCATAGCGTCCGACGCTTCTACCTGCATCAAGCCAATCTTGCGATGAACGAGTACATCGCCCGACGCGTGCTGGGACGCGACGCTACGGCGGACGATGCGCCAGTGATTCTCGACGAGTATGCCAACACCAGTTCCGCTGGCTCGGTGATTGCCTTCCACAAGCACCGGGATGACATCCAACGCGATGACATCGTTGTGCTCAGTGGCTTCGGTGCCGGCTATTCGGCGGGCTGCGTGGTCATGCGCAAGCACTGAAGTCCTGGCACGCCCATTTCTCTTCGCTGGATTTTCCATGGCAGACGATCGCACCGCCGCCACACCGGATGGCGGCACTGAATGGATTCGCCGCGCCGACTACCAGCCGCCGCGCTACCGCATTAACCGCGTCGAATTGGCGGTGGACGTGGACGCGCGCACGGTGGTCACGTCCCGGATGCAGATCGAGCGAAACGCCGGCGCCGACCCGGAGGCGCCGCTTTGGCTCGATGCGCGCGATCTGGAACTACTCTCGATCCGAGTCGATGACGCGCCGCTTGCCGCTGACCGGCTGGTGCACGGCAATGGCGGGTTCTGGGTGCATGGTCTGCCGACGCAATGCCTGATCGAAACGCAGTGCGCGATTCACCCGGAACAGAACACCGCGCTGGAAGGTTTCTATGCCTCGGGGCCGATGTATTGCACGCAATGCGAAGCGCATGGCTTCTCGCGCATCACGCCCTTCATCGACCGGCCCGACGTGCTTGCCCGCTTCCAGGTACGCCTGACCGCAGACGCCACACGCTTCCCGATCCTGCTCGCCAATGGCGATTGCATCGAGCGCGGTACGCTGGATGACGGTCGGCACTTCACTGTCTGGGAGGACCCCTTCCCCAAACCCTGCTATCTGTTTGCCATGGTCGCGGGCGATCTTGCCCTGGTGCGCGGTGACTACCGCACCAGCGAAGGGCGCCCGATCGCGCTGGAGTTCTATGTGGACCACGGCAGCGAAGGGCTGGTGGACCACGCCATGGAAGCCCTCCGTCAGGCCATGCGCTGGGACGAGGAATGCTTTGGCCTCCACTACGATCTTGATACCTACATGGTCGTGGCCGCACGCGCCTTCAACATGGGGGCGATGGAGAACAAGGGACTCAACATCTTCAATTCCTCGCTGGTGCTCGCTTCGACGCGCACCGCCACCGATGCGACCTTCGACGCCATCACGTCGGTCATCGCGCACGAGTATTTCCACAACTACACCGGGAACCGGGTGACCTGTCGCGACTGGTTTCAGCTGTCGCTGAAAGAAGGTCTGACGGTCTTCCGCGACCAGCGCTTCAGCGAGGATGTGCTGGGCGCCTCGGTGCAGCGCATCGAACAGGCGCGCGCCCTGCGCGCCGTGCAGTTTCCCGAGGATGCCGGGCCCACTGCGCACCCGGTGCGGCCGGATGCCTACAAGGAAGTGAATAACTTCTACACGCCGACCGTGTACGAGAAGGGCGCCGAGATCGTGCGCATGATGCACGCGCGCATCGGCGAGTCGGCCTTCCGCGAGGGTCTGCGCAGCTATCTCCAACAGCACGACGGTACCGCCGCCACCATCGAGGATTTCGTGCAGGCGCTGTCCACCGCCGCCGGCGTCGATCTCGACGGCTTTCTGGCCTGGTACGGTCAGGCCGGCACGCCGCGGCTGGCGGTGCGCCGCGAGTGGCTGCCCGAGCAGGGACGCATGCGCCTGCATTTCAACCAGCACACGCCGGCCACGCCGGGCCAGCCCGACAAGCAGCCGCTGCCGATTCCGATTCGCATGCAGTTGCTTGATGGCGAAGGCGAGGTACGTCCGCTGCCCGCGCATCCGGCGCGCCAGGGTGATGACCTGCTGCTGATGACGGAGGCAACGCTGACGCTGGACATCGACAGCGACGAGCCCTTGCTGCCCGCCTGTCTGATGGGACTGTCCGCCCCGGTGATCCTGCAAGGCGACTACAGCACGCTGGATCTGCAGCGGCTCGCGGTACAGGCCGGGGATCCCTACGTGCGCTGGGATGCCTTGCAGCAGTTGCACGCACAGGCGCATCGCGCCCTCATGGCCGACGACGATTCGCTGCTTGAGCCCTTGCTGGTCAGCCTGCAGCGGATTGCGGCAGCACCGCCCGAGGACGAGGCCTTCACCGCCATGCTGTTGGCGCCACCGGCGATGTCGTGGCTATGGGAGCAATACGATACGCTGGATCCGCAGCGTTTCATGGCGGCATTTCAGTCACTGAAGACGGCGGTGGCGCGCGCGCTGTGCGGACCGCTTTCGGTGTGGACCCAGCGGAACCCGATTGCCCCGGGCCGTGCGGGGCAACGGGCCTTGACCAATGTCGCCCTCGGCTATTTGCTGCTGCTGCAATCCGACGCCGTGCTGGCGCTGGCGCGGCGCCGAGTCTGTGACGACAACATGACCCTGGCGATGGCCGCACTACAGGGCTTGAACCAGACAGCCACCGGCGAATGCACCTTGGCCAACGCCGCCTTCTACGAGCGCTGGCGCGATGACGCGCTGGTGCTCGACCGCTGGTTTGCGGTGCAGGCAGCTTCGCCGCACTGCACCGTCGAGGGCGTGCAGCAGCTGCTTGAGCATCCCGATTTCGACTGGCAGAACCCCAATCGAGTGCGCGCGGTGGTGGCCAGTTTCGCGCGCGAGAATCTCTCGCATTTTCATAGCGAAGCGGGCTATGCCCTGTACGCCGACATTCTGCAGCGGCTGGATCGGAGCAATCCGCAGATCGCCGCCAGACTGTGCCGACCCTTGATCGGCTTTGCCCGCCTGGCAGAGCCCTGGTCGGGCCAGCAGCGCGCTGCCGCGCAGGCCTTGCGCGCACGCGCTGCCTCGCCGAATCTGCAGGAAATGCTGGACGCGGCACTGCACGACTGACTGTCACGCAAGTGTCACCTGTTGCCAATATCCTCCCGACCTGGCAATAAGGCTGTCATGGACGTGTCAGGAAAGCGCATTCTGGTGGTGGAAGACGAAGCGGGCATCCGCGAGATGATCCGCTTCGCCTTGGAAAGGGAATCCTTCGACGTGCTCGAGGCCGGTGATGTCTCCGAGGCCCGCGTGCACGTGGCGGATCTTCGTCCGGATCTGATCCTGCTCGACTGGATGCTCCCGGGCACCTCCGGCGTCGACTATGCTCGCGAACTCAAGGGAGATCCGACCACGCGCGATATCCCTGTGATCATGGTGACCGCGCGCGCCGAGGAAGAGGACACGGTGCGCGGCTTGAATGTCGGCGCCGATGACTACATGACCAAGCCCTTTTCCTTCCCTGAGCTGGTGGCGCGCATCCACGCCGTGCTGCGCCGCGCCGTACCGGGAGGCGAATCCGAATGCATCACGGTGTCCGGACTGGCGGTGGACGCCGCCAGCCAGCGCGTGACCGCGGATGGTGATCCGGTGCGCCTCGGCCCGACGGAATACCGCCTGCTGCATTTTTTCGCCAGTCATCCGGAGCGCGTCTACACGCGTGAGCAGGTGCTCGACCGTGTCTGGGGTCACAATGTCTATGTCGAAGAGCGTACGGTGGATGTGCATATCCGCCGCCTGCGCAAGGCGCTGGCGCCTTTCGGCTACGATGGCATGATCCAGACGGTCCGTGGCACTGGCTATCGATTCTCCGACAAATTCTGACGTCGCCCGAGTGAACGCCGAAGTCGAGGACAACCGGCGCACGCTGGCCTCGGACATGCGGCGTGCCTGGCTGGTCGAGCTACGTCGGCTGCTGTTCGCGGTCGGGGGCGGCTGGCTGGTCGGCTTTCTGTTCTCGGCGCCGCATCTCGGTATGGCCGCAGGTCTGCTGCTGCTGGTCAGCTTCCATCTGCGCCTGCTCTATCTGTTGGCGCGTTGGAGCCTGAATCCGCACCGGGTGGAACTGCCGGAGAGCGGCGGGGTGTGGGGAGAAATCTTCGAAGGCCTGTACGCGACCCAGCGGCGCGCCCGTCAGCGCAAGCGCAAGCTGGCGTCCATCCTGGCCGAGTTCCAGGCGTCTACGGCGGCCTTGCCCGATGGCGCCATCGTGGTGACGCCGCGCGGGCATATCGCCTGGTTCAACACTGCCGCTCAGGGCCTTCTCGGCCTGCGCTCGCCGCAGGATATCGGCGCGCGTATCAACAATCTGATCCGGCACCCTGGCTTCCAGCGCTATGTGGAGCAGGCGGACTTCAGCAAGGACGTCCAGCTGCCATCCCCATTGAACGCGCAGTACACCCTCAATCTGCGATTGATTCCCTACGGAAACGGGCAGCGGCTGCTGATCGTGCGTGACGTCTCGGAGCATCAGCGTCTGGACCGTATGCGCCGGGATTTCGTGGCCAACGCCTCGCATGAGTTGCGCACGCCGCTGACAGTGCTCAGCGGCTACATCGAGATGATGCACGGCGAGGCGGGCCGGCCCGACAGTGCGCTCGCCGCCTGGTCCGCGCCGCTGGGGGAGATGCGCGGCCAGTTGGGCCGAATGGAACATCTCATCGGCGATCTGCTGAAGCTGGCGCGGCTGGAGAGTGATACCCCGGCGCCGCGCAATGAAGTCATCGACATGGAGAAGCTGTTGCTGGACGCGGTGCGCCAGGCGCAGACCTTGTCCCGCGGCGCGCACCACTTCGACAGCGCAATCGACGAGACGCTGCTGCTCTACGGACGCGAAAGCGAGCTACAGAGCATTGCCATCAATCTCCTCAGCAACGCCGTACGCTATTCCCCGGACGGGGGCAGCATTCGTCTGGAATGGCGGACGGCGCGGGAGGGCGGCTCCGAGTATCCGCTGTTGCGCGTGGAGGATAGCGGCATCGGGATTGAGGCCGACGCGATCCCGCGGCTGACCGAACGCTTCTTCCGGGTCGACGTGGGACGGTCACGCGCCACCGGAGGCACCGGCCTCGGGCTCGCCATCGTCAAGCATGCGCTTGAGCACCACGAAGCGGAACTGAGCGTCACCAGTGAACCCGGCGAAGGCAGCGCTTTCTCCTGCCATTTCCCGAGCTACCGGCTGTATCGGGAGGGCGAACAGCGCCGCGTGGGGTGAAGTCTGTAACACAACTGTCATAATTCGCCTGTCGATCCACCGTGCGCGGTGACAACGACAACGACAAGGCATAACAGGGGAATGGCATGAAGGTTTTCATTCGCGGCGGCGCGCTGGGCATCGCTTTGCTCGCGCTGAGTGGCACTGCGCAGGCGGTATCGATCAATACGGATGGCAGGCTGGTGATCAGTGCCGAGGACGGCACCTTTTCGGCGCGTATCAGCGGCCGTCTGCATGCCGACGCCAATCTCTACGACAGCGATCGTGTCGAGCACGACAGCGGTGCTTTCGTGCGGCGCGCCCGCATCGGCGTGATGGGGCACATCCGCAATTGGGATTATGAGGTCACTTTCGACAATGCCACCGACGAATCGGATCTGAAGGATGCCTTCGTGGCGCGCCAGCTGGGTCCGGGCCGCCTGATCGTCGGCCAGTTCAAGCAGTTCCAGGGCTTTGAGGAAATCACCAGCTCCAACGACATCGTCTTCATCGAACGCAGCCATGTGTCCAATTCGATGATTGCGCGCGCGCTGGGTGTGGGCTACCACGGAACGCGCGGCTTCATGGGCTACGCGGTCTCCGGCTACAACCTGCGGGAAGCCAGCGACGGCGGTGCGCGCGCGGTGGATGACGGCGTGGGCGGCGTGCTGCGCCTCTATGCAGCGCCGATCCAACGCGACCGGACCGCATTGCATCTGGGCTTCAGCTTCTCACGCGAGGTCTCCGACCTCGGCGGTACACGCGGCCGGTTACGCCCGCTGGGGCGTTCCGACGAGGGCCGCTTTACCCTGTTTGATGCCAGCAGCGGGCGGGATGATGTGGCCGAGGACGCCCGCGCGACGGTGGACCGGCTCAATATGGAATTGGCGGCGTTGCATGGCCCGGTCGCCTTCGAGGCGGAGTGGCTGGTGGGCTCGGCCGAGCCCGACGATGCCCCGGATCAGGATTTTTCCGCCTATCACGCGCAGCTCAGCTATGCGCTGACCGGCGGTTCGCCGCGGCGTTACGACCTGGGCGAGGGACGCACAAAGAATCTGCGCCCGAGCACGGGGTCGATCGGCGCCTTCGAGGTCGCGTTGCGCTATCAGTTTGCGGAAAATGAGGCGGTGCCGGGCGCGGAACTGACGACGGTGGATACCGCGCTGAACTATTACCCGAACCGGAATGTACGCTTCATGCTGAATTACAGCATGGCCGAGAATGCGCTGTCCGGGGACGAGCCCAACCTGCTTTCCTTCCGCGCCCAGGTGGCCTTCTAGACGGATGTCATCATCCTGTAATACGAATGTCATGCAATACGCGCGTTTTGCGCGAGGCGCGCGCATCCAAGTCCCCCTGAACCCTGGAGTGATCCCATGATTCGCAAGCTCGTCGCATTCGCCGGCCTTGGCCTGGCCGCTGCATCTCCCGTAATGGCCGCCGTGGACGATGCGCTGCCAGACTACGAGCCGGTTTCCGGCGTCTCCGGCAGCGTGGTGAGCATCGGCTCCGACACGCTCAACAATCTCATGACGCTGTGGGCGGAGGAGTTCAAGAAGATTTACCCGAGCGTCACGATCGAGATCCAGGGGGCGGGTTCCTCCACGGCCCCGCCTGCATTGACCGAAGGCACTGCCAACTTCGGTCCGATGTCCCGCGAGATGAAGTCCTCGGAAGTGCAGTCCTTTGAAGAGCGCTACGGCTATCCGCCCACCATGGTCGGCGTCGCCATCGACGCGCTGGCGGTGTACGTCAACAAGGACAACCCGGTCCAGTGCCTGAGCATTCCGCAGATTGACGCCATCTATTCCACCGGGCGCCGTTGTGGGCATCCCGAAGACGTCACCCGTTGGGGCCAGCTCGGCCTGGAAGGCGCCTGGGCGGACCGTGACTTCGCGCTCTACTCGCGCAACGCGGTGTCGGGCACCTACGGCTATTTCAAGGACAACGCGCTGTGCGGCGGTGACTTCAAGCCGAGCGCCAACGAGCAGCCCGGTTCCGCCTCAGTCGTACAGGGCGTCACCGAATCGATCAACGGCATCGGGTATTCGGGCATTGGTTACAACACCTCCGGCGTGAAGGCAGTGCAGGTTGCGCGCGAGAGCGGCGGCGACTGCGTCGAAATCACGTCGCAGACTGCCTCCAGTGGCCAGTATCCGCTGGCGCGCTTGCTGATCCTCTATGTCAACAAGCACCCGAATGAGGAACTGCCGCCGTTGATGCAGGAATTTCTGAAGATGGTGCTGTCCAAGACCGGTCAGGAAATCGTCGCCAAGGACGGCTACGTGCCGCTGCCGGCGTCGGTGGCGCAGCGGTTCCGCGAACAGCTGGGCCTCTGAGGAGGCGCGCTTTTCATGCGCTATGAAGGGATCGCCGGGCGTTGCCCGGCGATCCCGTGCCGGGGATCTGCAGTAATGGATCCAATGTTGGACAAGCGGTTGTCATATTGCGGCGCTAGAGTGTCGCGCTTCGCCAAGGCGTCCGATTTCGGGCGCACAGTCAGTCGATAAGGGGCGCTCGTGGGGCAAAATTCAACGGGTTCGGCCGGGAAAGCGATCCTGCCCAGCCGCGCAGTGCTGGAAAAGCGGCAACGCCGCCGCAACCTCAAGGACAGCGCGGTCAAGTGGCTGATCCGAGCCGGTGGCGGTGCAGTCGTCATCTCGCTGGGCTTGATCTTTGTCTACCTCTTCTCCGAAGTGGCGCCGGTGCTGCGCGGCACCAGCATCGACAACCCGCAGCGTTTCGAGGCGCCCGCGGGTGGTGATGCGTCCTCCGAGCGTCTCATGCTCGAGCGCTACAGCGACATCGGAGCGCGCCTGACCGCTGATGGCCGCATCGTGTTCTGGAAGCTGGATGATCAATCCGTACTGAAGACGCAGCGTATTGAAGGCAACCCGGAAGCCGAGATCACCAGTTTCGGCTCGGGTGAACCGCGCACCCGGACGCACGTGTACGGCTTCTCCGATGGCAGCGCGGTGGTTCTGGAAGACGCCTACAAGCTCACGTTTCCGAACGATCAACGGGTGCTGATTCCGCAGCTCAAGTATCCCTTCGGCACCGACCCGTTGCAGGTGGATCCGCAGGGTCGCGCCCTGCGTCAGGTCACGGTGCAGCCGGGGTCGAGCGGCGCCAGTGGCGCGGTCATCGCCGCGCTGACGGTGGACGATCGGCTGGTGATGGCGCGCGTGCGCACGCGGCAGAGTTTCCTGGGCGGTGCCGCCGAAGCCGAAGTCTCGGCGCGCGATCTGGGCGCAGTCGATCCAGGTGTGACGGCGCCCATCGTCAGCACGGACCTGTCAAACATCATTGCGCACGACGATGCGGGCAGGCTGCACTACTTCAATATCGATGATCGCAAGCCCTTGGGGTTGGCAGATTCCGCGCAGGCGGTGGCCGATGGTGCCGACATCACCCAGCTGCGCTTTCTGAACGGCTCCAAATCCTGGATCGTCGGCGGCAGCGACGGCAGCCTGACCCAGTGGATGCTGGTGCGTCAGGACGACAACCGCTTCACGCTGACCCCGATGCGCAGCTTCGATGCGCATGATGCCGCGGTGACGGCGATTGCCGCCGACTACGGACGACGCGGTTTTGCCACCGGCGATGCCGATGGCGTGCTGCAGTTGCACTATTCCACCTCACACCGGACCACCCTGCGCGAGCAAGTCACTGAGCAGCCCATCGTCGCCATCGCGCAGTCGCCGGTGGACGAGCAGTTGTTGATCGAGCATGCCGGCGGCGAGATCCTGCTGTACGAGCTGTGGAACGAACACCCGGACCTGTCCTTCTCGGCGCTGTGGAGCAAGGTGCTCTACGAAGGGCGCGAGGAGCCGGCCTATGTATGGCAGGCCTCGTCCGGCTCCAACACCTTCGAACCGAAGATGTCGATGGTGCCGCTGACCATCGGCACACTGAAAGCCGCACTCTTCGCCATGATCTTCGCGGCGCCGCTGGCGATCGCCGGCGCGATCTACACCGCCTATTTCATGACGCCGCGCATGCGTCAGACGGTGAAGCCGACCATCGAACTGATGGAAGCGCTGCCCACGGTCATTCTCGGCTTTCTGGCCGGTTTGTGGCTGGCCCCTTTCGTAGAAGCCAATCTGCCCATGATTTTCATGGTGCTGATCGGGCTGCCGACGGGCTTCCTGCTCGCCGCCATGGCTTGGCAGAAGGCGCCACAGGCGCTGCGCGAGCGCGTGCCAGCGGGTTGGGAAGCGGCGATGCTGGTGCCGGTGGTCGTGCTGGTGGTGTGGGTATCGGCCGCGCTCAGCCCCTGGGCTGAGCTGTGGTTCTTCAATGGCGACATGCGTCAGTGGTTGACCAGCGTCGGCATCACCTACGACCAGCGCAACGCGCTGGTGGTCGGCATTGCGATGGGCTTTGCGGTCATCCCCACTATCTTCTCCATCGCCGAGGATGCGGTCTTCACTGTGCCCAAGCACCTCACCCAAGGCTCGCTGGCGCTGGGGGCGTCGAGCTGGCAGACGGTGACCCGGGTCGTGCTGCTGACTGCCAGCCCCGGCATCTTCTCCGCCGTGATGATCGGTTTCGGTCGCGCGGTGGGAGAGACGATGATCGTACTCATGGCCACCGGCAACAGCCCCGTGGTCAACTTCAACATCTTCGAGGGCATGCGCACCTTGTCGGCCAATATCGCGGTCGAGTTGCCGGAGACCGCCGTCGGCAGCACGCACTATCGCGTGTTGTTCTTCGCCGCACTTGTGCTGCTGCTGTTCACTTTCGTGGTGAACACGGTGTCTGAAATCGTGCGCCAGCGCCTGCGCGAGCGCTACAGCAACCTCTAGGGAAGCCGATGTCGAATACACGCAAATGGTTCGCCAGCGGCGATCCGTGGATCTGGATGATCGGGGGCGCGCTCACCGTCAGCCTGCTGATGGTGATCGGTCTCATCGGACTGATCGCGGTGCGCGGCTTCGGGCACTTCTGGCCGGCGGAACTGATTGAAACCAAGGTGCGTACCGCCAGCGGCGAAATCGAGATCGTCCTCGGCGAAATCACCGATACCGAGACCCTGACGCCGCTGCAACTGCAGGACACCGATCTCGCCGGCCAGGCGGATGGCGACGCGCTCACCTCCAGAGCGCAGTTCAAAGTCGGTAATCGCGATGTGTTCAGCAGCGATTTCCGCTGGATTCTGGAGCCGCGGCGGATTGAGACTCGGGTACCCGATGACGCCATCATGCTCGAACGGCGTGAATACGGGAATTTTTACGGTTACTTGGTCAACATCAAGCGCGACGGCGAGGTCATCGCTCGGGGCGACAATGCCTTCGACGAGTTGAAGGCCATGCTGGAGAAGAATCGCGCGCAGGTCGATGAGCTTGAACATATCGACCGCTACGAGATCGGCGCCATCAACTACCGCTTGGAGCAGGCACGGCTGGATGAGCGCGGCCTGGAATTCAATCGCGACAAGATCAGTGCGCGTGAGTACCAGCAGCGGATGGCCGAGATTGAAGCCGAGCGCGAGACGGCGCGCGCGCAGTACAAGGATTTGCGCGAGCAGCGTGATGCACTCATGCGCGAGTTGAATCGAGCCTCGGTGACCATGCGCACTGCCGATGGCCGCGAGAAGGAGATGAAGCTCTCCAATCTGATCCGGGCGACGCGCAACAATGCCATGTCGGTGTTCGAAAAGACCGGCTATTACCTGGTCAAGTTCAAGGAATTCGTGCTCGGCTATCCGCGCGAGGCCAATACCGAGGGCGGCATCATGCCGGCCATTTTCGGCACCATCACGATGGTGCTTCTGATGTCGATCGTGGTCACACCATTCGGCGTGATCGCAGCGATCTACCTGCGAGAGTACGCCCGTCAGGGCACCTTCCTGCGCATCGTCCGCATCTCGGTCTACAACCTCGCCGGCGTCCCCTCCATCGTTTTCGGCGTCTTCGGATTGGGCTTCTTCGTTTACACCATGGGCGGCAGCATTGATGCCCTGTTCTATCCCGAACGCGCGCCACAGCCCGTGTTCGGTACGCCGGGTCTGTTGTGGGCCTCGCTGACGCTGGCGCTGCTAACCCTGCCGGTGGTGATCGTCGCCACCGAAGAGGGCCTGACCCGCATTCCGCGTGCGGTGCGCGAAGGCAGTCTTGCGCTGGGTGCGACCAAGGCGGAGACGCTGCGCCGCATCGTGCTGCCGATGGCGGCGCCCGCAATGATGACCGGGCTCATCCTTGCGGTGGCCCGCGCGGCGGGCGAGGTTGCACCGCTGATGCTGGTCGGTGTGGTCAAGCTTGCGCCAGCCTTGCCCATCGACGGCGAGTTTCCCTTCCTGCATCTGGAACGCAAGATCATGCATCTGGGCTTCCATATCTACGATGTGGGCTTCCAGAGCCCGAACGTGGAGGCCGCGCGTCCGCTGGTCTATGCAACATCCTTGATGTTGTTGTTCATCATCATTTCCCTGAACCTCACGGCGATTTCGATCCGTAATCGGCTGCGCGAGCGCTTCCGCGCCGACAGTGATTGATCGAGCGCCAACGGAGTCCCCATGGTGGAGCAGTCCCCGCAAGTCCCGATGCCTGGCAGCCGTCCTGGTCTTTCCAACGGCGAGATGCGATCGCTGTCCGATGAAGATCCCTGCATCGAGGTCCGCAATCTGAATCTGTTCTACGGCGAGTCGCAGGCGCTGAAGAACATCAATCTCAAGATCCCGCGCGGCCGGGTCACGGCTTTCATCGGACCCTCGGGCTGCGGCAAGTCGACGCTGCTGCGGTGTTTCAATCGCATGAACGATTTGGTCGACAGCTGTCGCGTGGAAGGGCTGATCCGTATCGATGAGGACGACATCTACGACAAGCGCGTCGATGTGGCTGCGCTGCGTCGACGGGTAGGCATGGTGTTTCAGAAGCCCAACCCCTTTCCGAAGTCGATTTTCGAGAATGTGGCCTACGGCCTGCGTCTGCAGGGCGTAAACGACAAGCGCGTGCTGTCCGAAGCCGTCGAGAAGGCGCTGCGCGGCGCTGCGCTCTGGGATGAGGTGAAGGATCGTCTGGACGACAATGCCTTCGGCATGTCTGGTGGCCAGCAGCAGCGTCTCGTCATCGCGCGCGCCATCGCCATCGAGCCGGAAGTCATGCTGCTCGACGAACCCTGCTCGGCGCTGGATCCGATTTCCACGGCCAAGGTCGAAGAGCTGATCACCGAGCTGAAGAAGAAGTACACCATCGTCATCGTCACGCACAACATGCAGCAGGCAGCGCGCGTGTCCGACTATACGGCCTATCTCTATCTCGGGGAAGTGGTGGAGTTCGACGATACGCGTCGCATCTTCACCAATCCGAAGCAGAAGGAAACGGAAGACTACATCACCGGCCGCTTCGGTTAGTCGGTGCCGGCGGGATGCGGCTGGGGGAGGGCGCCCCGGCGCCGTCCGTCGTGCCGTTGGCGATGCTGCCCCTTGCGAGTGCATTGTCTGTAACCTAACCGGCGTAGCTTACGGCAGGTGACCCGCGCGTCGCGCCCCACAACAACAATGGTTTCGGAGGCCTCCATGATCGACAAGTCTTCGCTGGGCAAGCACATCTCGAAAGAGTTCAACGAGGAGATCGAAGACCTGCGCGAGCGTGTGCTCAGCATGGGGGGCATCGTTGAGCAGCTGCTCAGCGACGCCGTGGAGGCCCTGGCCTCCGGTCGCGCGCCCGACCTCAAGGAAGTGAAGGCGGAAGACCGCAAGGTGAATACGCTCGAGGTATCGATTGACGAGTCGATTGCCGAGCTGATCGCGCGGCGCCAGCCGACCGCCAGCGATCTTCGCCTGGTGCTGACGGTGTCGCGCATCATTGTCGATCTCGAGCGCATCGGCGACGAGGCGAAGAAGGTCTACAAGATGGCGACGCGTCTGACCGACGCCCGCGGCCGTCACGCGGACGCCTTTACCGAGGCGGAGAATCTTGGCCTGCACGTGCAGAAAATGCTGCGCGGCGCCCTCGACGGTTTCGCGCGGATGGACCCGGAGGCGGCGCTGCGTGTCGCCCGCGAAGACGACAAGGTCGACCGCGAGCATGAGGAGATCATCCGACTCAACATGACCTACATGCTGGAAGACGCGCGCAACATCAAGCGCGCGGTGGACCTGATGTGGGCGGTCCGTGCACTCGAACGCATCGGTGACCACGCGCGCAACATCGGCGAGCACACCATCTACATGGTGACTGGCCAGGATGTGCGCTACGTTGACATCGCCCGCGTTGAGGAGATTGTGCGCGACGCGCAATAGCGCTTTCCCGGGCGCTGGCGCCACGCCGGCGCGGGTTGTGCCGCGAGGCGGCTACAATATCGGCCGCTACTGAAGGCCAACCGAGCAATTTGTGCGATCCAAGCTGCGCGTCGCCGCGCTGGTGACTCTGGCCGTCGGCCTGGTCGCCGGCAGCCTGTATATTCTCTATCTCGATCAGGTGATCCGGGAGCGCTTTGCAGGTGTGCGCTGGGCGGTGCCCTCGAAGGTATTCGCTGCGCCCTTGGAGCTCTACCCCGGCAAGACCATGGACGCGCAGGCCCTGGCGCGGGAGCTTGATCGGCTGGGCTATCGCAAGGTCGGCACGCCCTCCAAGCCTGGCAGTTACGCCCAGTCCGGGCGTGCGGTCGATCTGGTCAGCCGCGCCTTTCAGTACTGGGACGGCAGGGAACCGTCGCGACGGCTGTTCGTGCGATTCGATGCCAGTGGCATCCGCGAGATCGTGGAGCCGGGTGTGTCCAGCAGTCACGCCCTGGTAAGGATCGACCCGCTGGCCATCGGCAGCATCCATGCCGCGCGTGCCGAGGATCGCCTCCTGTTGCGCCGCGAAGAAGTGCCGGAATTGCTCGCCAAGGGCATCATCCTGGTCGAAGACCGCCATTTCTATTCCCACTGGGGCGTTTCGCTGCGCGGTATCGCGCGTGCGATGGTGGCCAACATCAAGGCCGGCAGGGTGGTGCAGGGGGGCAGCACGATCACCCAGCAGCTGGTGCGCAACTTCTTCCTCACGCTGGATCAGAACCTGCAGCGCAAGATCAAGGAGGCCATCATGGCGATCCTGCTTGAGTTGCATTACGACAAGGAAGAGGTGCTCGAGGCCTACATCAACGAGATCTTCCTGGGTCAGGATGGCAGCCGCGCGATTCACGGTTTTGGGCTGGCGGCGGGCCACTACTTCAACAAGCCGGTTTCGGAACTCAACGCCGCCGAGACAGCCTTGTTGATTTCGCTGGCAAAAGGGGCTTCCTACTACAACCCGCGCCGGCATCCCGAGCGCGCGCGTGGGCGACGTGATCTGGTCCTCCGTCTCTTCCGGGATGACGGCTTGATCACCGAGGAGACCTATCAACGTGCTGTCGCCGCTCCGCTGGGTGTGGAAAGCGATGGCGACGGCGGCGCCGTGCGCTACCCGGCCTTTGTCGATCTGGTGCGGCGGCAGCTCGAAGCCGACTACCGCAAGGAAGACCTGCAGAGTGAGGGCCTGCGCATCTTCACCACCCTCGATCCGCACGCACAGGCCGAGCTGGAACGCCACATCCGCGATGGTCTGGAACGGATCGAGGCGCAGCGCGGCATTGAGGAAGGCAGCCTGGAAGCTGCTGCACTGATTACGCGCACGGAAAGTGGCGAAGTGGCCGCGCTGGCCGGCGGGCGGGAAGGGCGCTATCGCGGTTTCAACCGCGCCTTGGACGCACGGCGGCCCATCGGCTCGTTGGCCAAGCCCTTCGTCTATCACACCGCACTCTCACAACCCGAACGGTTTCACCTGTACAGCCTGCTGGAGGACAAGCCACTGCGCCTCGAAATGCCCAATGGCTCCGTCTGGGAACCGAAGAATTATGATGCGGACGCGGTCTACGGTGAGGTGCGCCTGTATGAAGCCCTGGCGCGCTCCTACAATCTGGCGACGGCGCACCTCGGGCTCGCCGTCACGCCCAAGGCGGTTGCGCGCACCATGCAGGCGGCCGGTTTGGAGCGCGCACCGGCAGCACTGCCTTCGCTTGCCCTGGGCGCCATTGATCTGTCGCCGATGGAGGTGGCGCAGATGTTCAGCACGCTCGCCAGCGGTGGCTTCCGCTACCCATTGACCGGCATTCGCGAGGTGACGGACGCGCAGGGCGAGCCTTTAACCCGCTACGGAATGCAGGTGGAACGCGGACTCGACGAAGCGCCCACCTACCTGACCAACTGGGCGCTTGAGCAAGTGGCCATCTTCGGTACCGGCAGTGGCGTTTACCGCTGGATTGAGCCGAGCACGCGGCTGGCTGGCAAGACCGGTACCACGGACGGCTATCGGGACGCCTGGTTCGCGGGTTTCGGCGGTGACCGGGTGGGCGTGTTCTGGGTCGGCCGCGATGACAACCAGCCCACCGGGCTGAGCGGAGCCAGCGGCGCGCTGCCATTGTGGTCGGCTACCATGGCGGCCCTCGACCTACAGAGTTACGACCCCTTTATGCCTTCAAGCGTGACACAGGTGCAGATTGACCGCGACAGCGGCTTGCGCGCGGGCGAAGGGTGCCAGAAAGTGATCTCGTTGCCCTTCATCGAGGGTTTTGCGCCGGAGCGCGAGGCCCCCTGTGCGGGTAGCGACACCTCCGAAGGAGTGCGTGGATGGTTTCAGCGCCTGTGGCAATGACACGTGGTGTGCTGGTTGTGCTGTCTCTGACGCTGGGTGCCTGCGGCACCCTGCCGCAGGAACGCACCACGGGAACGGTGACTGGCCCGTCGTCCTCGGCGCCTGCACAGGATGAGGAGACGGCGACCGGGCAGCGGCAGGCGCCCCGAGACGGTACCGAAGTCGCCATCTACCAGCCACCGGAACGGGAGCAGCCCGAGGCGCTGACTGAGCAGTACCCGCGCAAGGTCGAGGAGGTGAGCGGGCCCGCGGTGGTGAGTCTGGTGAAACAAGCCGATCAGGCGGCGCGCGAGGGGCGTCCCGAAACCGCGATTGCGGTGCTGGAGCGGGCGTTGCGTATCGAGCCTCGCAACGCCTTTGTCTGGGCCCGCCTGGCCGAAGTCCGCCTGCAAGCGGGGGAGTCGCAGCAGGCGGCAGCCACGGCAGACCGGGCCAACAGCCTGGCACGCGGCAACCCGTACCTGGAAGCGCGCAACTGGCGCACCCTCGCCGACGCACGCCGGCAGCAGGGCGATACCCAGGGTGCGCAGCTCGCCCGTCAGCAAGCGGAGCAAGCGCGCCTGCGCCAGACGGGTGGAGATTGATCCCGACGCATCGCTGACGCGGCAGGCAAGCCGGGAGCTCGCCGCCGGCGGCGCGCTGGCCCAGCGCATTCCTGGTTTCAGTGAGCGTCGTGTTCAGCGGGATATGGCCGAGCAGGTCGCACAAGCCATTACGGACAGCGCCACCTTGCTGGTCGAGGCCGGCACCGGGACCGGCAAGACGATGGCCTATCTGCTCCCCGCCGTGCTGTCGGGCAAGCGCACCGTGGTCAGCACGGGCACCAAAAATCTCCAGGATCAGCTCTACGAGCGCGACCTTCCGCGCCTGCTGGAGGCTCTTGGCATGCCGGTGCGCACCGCGTTGCTCAAGGGCCGGGCCAACTATCTTTGTCGCTATCGGCTGAAGCAGGCGGCGGAACAGCCGGGCACGGACAGCGCGCGCATCCTGTCACTGCGCCAATTCATGGAAGCCTCGGCATCGGGGGAACTGGCTGACTACGGCAAGCTCGCCGATCAGGACCCACTGCGCCCCCGTGTGACCTCGACCGCGGACAATTGCCTGGGCACGCGCTGTCCGGATTATGACGATTGCTTTGTCTTTGCCGCCCGCCGGCGCGCGCTGGACGCCGATCTTGT
>JALEHA010000175.1 GCA_022763315.1 Algiphilus sp. | reverse complement strand
TGTGGAATGTCTTCGCCGCCCCCGAGTTCTCGATGCAGGCCTATCAGTGGTGCAACTGGCTCTACGGCTGTTTCGCCTATCGCGGGTACTACCGCCATACGCTGGCGCAGCGCGAGGCCGAGCGTCTGGACGCACAGGGCATGGACACCCACATCGGTGGGGTGCCGGCCTATTCGACACTGGGATGGTTCGACGATCCACTGCTGTGGTCGATGATGTACTGGGATGACGACACCCTGATCGAGACCCTGTTCCACGAGCTAGCCCACGAGCGCCTATTCCTGAAAGGCGACACGGCCTTCAACGAATCCTATGCCAGCTTCGTGGGCGAGGAGGGGTTGCGCCAGTGGGCCGCATCGCGCGGTCTGCCGCCGCCCTCTGCCGCCGTGCAACGGCAGCGGCGCAATGCCTTCGTTGCGCTGGTCGAAGACGCGCGACAGCAGCTGGAAGCGCTCTACAGCCAACCCCTGTCCATCGATGCCATGCGGTTACGCAAGGCCGAGGTCATCGACGCACTGCGTGCACGCTACCGTCGCCTGCGGGATACCGAATGGGAGGGCTGGGGCGGCTATGACCATTGGTTCAAAGCACCCATCAACAACGCCAAGCTGCTGACCATCGGTCTCTATCACCAATGGGTGCCGGCTTTTGCCGCTCTGTTCGCGGAGGTGGATGAGGACTGGTCGGCCTTCCATGCTGCCGTGGAAGCCTTGGCCGACGCGCCGCTGGATGAACGTCGGAACCGGCTGGAGCAGTTGGCGGCACAGCAGTCGGGCGCTCGCACGCCGCGCTGAGGCAGGCCTCTGGGAACTCAAGTGCTGTGGTCTGCAGGCGCTGTGTCCCCAGCCGCTTCGTCGAGGTATAGCGTCTCGCCCAGCGCCACGGTGATGAATGCCTCTGCCGGGAGGCCGGCAGCCGCGACTGCACGCTGCAGGCGCTGCGGTGGCTCATTCATGGGTTCGGTGGTCAGCCGGAAGGTGCCCCAGTGCATGCCGATCGAGCGCCGCGCACCCAGATCTTGGTGCATGCGCACGGCTTCCTCGGGGTTGGCGTGCACGGGCGCCATGAAGGCGCGCGGTTCGTAGGCGCCAATCGGTAGCAGCGCGAGGTCGATAGGTGCGAAGCGCGCGCCGATGTCCGCGAAGTCCCGCGAATAGCCGCTGTCGCCGGCGAAGAAGCATCGCCATCCCGGGCTCTCGATGATGAAGCCGGCCCACAGCCGTCGGTTGCGATCCAGCGCGGCGCGTCCGGAGAAGTGTTGTACTGGCACGGCGTGGATGTGCAGCGTCTGATGCTGGTGCTGCTCCCACCAGTCGAGCTCCACCCAGCGATCGAAACCGCGCCGGCCAAGCCACTGACCGAGGCGCAGCGGCGCGACGATGACCGGATCGTCGCGCTGGCGCAGCGCCTGCAGCGTGGGCAGATCGCAGTGGTCGTAGTGGTCGTGCGACAGCAGTACCAGATCAATCGGCGGCAGCGTCTCCAGGGTCAGGCCAGGCGCCTGCAGCCGTTTGGGGCCGGCGAAGCTGAAGGGTGAGGCGCGTTCGCTCAGGACCGGATCGGTCAGGAGGTTGTAGCCACCCTGCTGTAGCAGGAAGCTGGCATGGCCGATCCAGGTTGCGGTGGTTGCGTTCCGGTTGCTGCGCAGCGCGTCCACCGTTGGGGCGACGCGCGCGACTTCGGGCGGCTCGAAGGGGCTCGTCGCCAATTCGGCCACGAACTTGAGCAGGGCCCAACTCGGGCCATGGTGGGCGCGGCTGTAACGGTTATGGAAGCGCGCCAGGCGTCGCCGATCCTGAGAATCGCTCATTGTTGGGCCGTCATGGTCGGGGCGGTTGAAGGGCAGAGTTGTCCCTTAGCGTAGCGCTGTCGCGACGCTACGCGTGTCCGGACAACGCATCGAGCAGTGCCTCGCCGTAGCGCGCGATCTTGGCGGCCCCCAGGCCGGGGACTTCGCGCAGGGCATCGAGGCTGTCCGGACGTTGCTCGGCGATGGCGCGCAGTGTGCGGTCGTGCGCGACCACGTAGGCGGGTACGCCTTCCTGCTGGGCGATGGCCAGGCGTGCCGCGCGCAGCGCATCGAAGGCGGCTTGGCTTGCGGCGTCCAGAGTGCTTTCGGCCGTGGCGGCGGGGCGCCGCCCGCCGGACGCGCGGCGCTGGCCAGGGGGCTCCTGCGCCGGCGGCAGCCAGCGTGCAGGCTGGGCGCCGCGCATCACGGCTCCGCCTTCCTCGGTCAGGCGCAATACTGGATAGTCGTCACCACTGAAGGTGATCCATCCGGCGGTGACGCAGCGTCCCAGCGCGCGTTGGATCCATTCCCTGGGGCGCTCCGCGAGCAGACCAAAGGTGCGCACCTGGGTCAGTCCCATGCGCTCCAGCTTGGCGTCGTGCTCGCCGCGCAGCAGGGCTACGGCCATCTTCATGCCCAGCCGTCCGTGGACGCGCGCCACCGCCGACAGCAGTTGCTGCGCCAGCAGAGTGGCGTCCTCGCTCGGGCCGCTGTCGTCCAGCGTCAAGCAGACATCACAGCGCCCGCAGCCCGCCAGGGTTTCGGCCTCATCGCCGAAATAGCGAAGAATGGCGTCGTGGCGGCAGGAGCCTCCTTCGGCCCAGCGGATCAGCTCAAGGAAGAGATTCCATTTGTGCTCGACAATCTCGGTTTGGTCTGCGCCCTGATCGCCGCCGGGTAACTCGAGCAGGCGACGCCGCTGCGGCAGATCGGACTGCGCCCAGCACAGCACGCCGATGGCGTCGTCGCCGTCGCGGCCAGCGCGACCGACCTCCTGGTAGTAGGCTTCGATCGAGCCTGGTGGCGCAAAGTGCACGACGGCACGGACATCGGCGCGGTCAATGCCCATGCCAAAGGCGTTGGTGGCGCAGATCAAGTCGATACGCCCGTGCGCGAAATCCTCCTGCGCGAGCTGGCGGTCCTCGGCCGGCAGGCCGGCGTGGTAGCTCCGGGTGCGCCAGCCCAGTCCGGCGAGTCGGCCGGCTTCGCTCTCGGCCAGCTTGCGCGTCGGCGTGTAGACGATGGCCAGGCCACGCTCGCCACTCGGGGCGCCCAGCGCCTCCTTGAGGGCGGCGTCCACCACCCGCTGGCGCTCGCGCTGACCACTCACCTCGGTGGCGCGCAGCGCCAGGTTGGGGCGTGCGAAGCCATGGATGAGTTGAGGGGTGTCGGCCCCCAATCCCAGGCGGTTGACAATCTCGTCGCGCACCACCGGTGTGGCGGTGGCGGTACAGGCAAGCACGTGCGGTGGGGCGATGTCGCGCACCAGGTCGCCGATCTGCATGTATTCGGGACGAAAATCGTGGCCCCATTCGCTGATGCAGTGCGCCTCGTCCACCGCGATCAGCGGGCAGTCGATCTGCGCCAGCCGGCTGCGGAAACCCGGCGCCGCCAGCCGCTCGGGCGCGATGTAGACCAGGCGAAAGGCCCCGGACCACAGGCCCTCCAGCCGACGCTGCAGTTCGTCTGGCGACAAGGTGGCGGCAAGATAGGTGGCGGCGACGCCGCGCGCCTGCAGCGCTGCCACCTGGTCGGCCATCAGGGCGACCAGCGGTGACACGACGACGGTCGTGCCCGGCATCATCAGGGCGGGAACTTGATAGCAGAGGGATTTTCCGCCGCCGGTGGGTGCCACCAGCAGGGTGCGGCCCTGTTCCAGCAGTGTGTCGATGGCTTTCTGCTGACCGGGACGGAACCCGGTGTAGCCCAGAGTGGCGAGGACCTGTTCGGCTTCGGCGAGACGATGCATGGCGCGCAGTGTAAGGTCCCCGGCGCTGACACTGGTGGGCTGTGGCGTTAGCCTTGCCGCAAACGTCCTAACGGAGGCACCGAGCCGGATGCAATGGTCGCAAGCGCGCAGTCAACTGTGCGGCGAGCCCCGCGTCGAAATCGCGCGGCAGGTCCTGTCGGTGGCGGAAGCCGCGCATCTCATCGCGCTGGCGCGCGACGATCTGCGGGAAGCGGGCGTGAGCCTGGACAGTGGTATTGGCAAGAGCAGCGGCCGCACCGCCTGGAATGCCTGGATCGAGCATGATCATGACGCGGTGGTCCAAGGGTTGTGCCAGCGCTTGGCTGCGCTGGCAGGGCACCCGCTTGACCACGCGGAATCCCTGCAGGTGGTGTATTACGCGCCGGGTGGCGAGTACCGCGCCCACTATGACGCCTACGACGTCGCTACCGAGCGTGGCCAGCGCTATACCGCGCGTGGCGGACAGCGGCTCTGTACCGCCATTCTGTATCTGAATGACGTTGATGCCGGTGGCAGGACGCGCTTCCCCCGCCTCGATCTGTCGATCCGACCTGAATTAGGCAATGTGCTGATTTTCGACAGCTGCGAGGTGGGCTCACGGCAAGTGCACCCGTCGTCGCTGCACGCGTCGGAGCCATTGGAAGCTGGTGAGAAGTGGATCGCGAATCTTTGGTTTCGCGAGCGACCCTATCGCTAGCAGTGACTGCGGCTTGAGGCCGAGGTGATTGCGAAGGATGACGCCGGCTGCACGTATCGCGCCGTTGCAAAGGGCCCGTGAACTGAGCCTCAGGAGGCTCGTCCGAACGTCAAAATGGGGTGCCCACCATTCGCACTTCGCTCCGCATTGCTGATGTTGACGGAGCGCAATAGGCAAGGAAAAGCCCTCATTCAACGTGCGGCCAAGTCGCGACAACCTTGCGCTGAGCAGGCCCGTTGGCCGCCCCGTACCCGTGCAGAGCCTGCATCGGCGCCATTCAGTGATGTTCAGTGAACACTCATGCCGCTTCCATAGCCTTTGACGCGTCGCGACAGACATTCATTTGAAATGGAGTGTATCCATGAAGAAGTTCACGACCTGCGTTTCCGGCTTGGCACTTGTGGGCGGCCTCGCTTCCGTGCCGACCACTGTACTGTCCCAGAACGAGGAGATCGGCCCTTATCTTGGCGGTGGCGTCGGCTATTTCCGCCTCAACGATGAGGATTTTCCCGATAGCGATGAAGAGCTGAAGGACAACCGCTGGTCCTGGCGGGGTCAGGTTGGCGTGCAGTTCAACCCCATCTTCAGCATCGAGGGTGGTTACACCGACTTCGGCGAAGTGGAAGACGGTGCACTGGAGCTGGATGGCGACGGCACCTTTGCCGCGGCTTTGGTTCACATTCCGCTGGCCAACGGTATCGCGCCCTACGGCAAGATCGGCCAGCTCTGGTGGGATGTCGAACGCCGGCTCACCACGACCAGTGGCGGCCTCATCGGTGGTGGCCAGACGACCGTGGCGCGTAGCACGGAGGATGGCAACGACACCTTCTATGGTGTGGGTATCCGCTTCGGCGAGGGGCCAGGGTTGCAGATGCGCGTCGAGTACGACCGCTTTGCGCTGGACGATGCCGACGTCGATATGGCATCGGTGAATCTGCAGTATCGCTTCTGATTTTCACAGGGGCGCGTGTGCTAGCGCGCCCCTGCTGCAAGGTCTCTCCATTGGCCCCCTCGAACAAGGGGGCCTTTTCTTTTTTGGCCGGTCGCATTGGCGGGGACCTGCGCGAGGCTCGGTGAAAGGGCTGCAGCGTTTAGAATCCACAGCCCCACTTCAAGCGCCGCCCCCGGTGGGTAGCCAGATCAACAAGAGGAAACCTTGGTATGAGCGTAACGATACACACCGTTCAGGCAGAAAGGACCAGCGGAGACCTGGCCCGCGAAGAGCAACTGGCCTGGAAGCTGGCTGAACTCGCCACCCGCGCGAAGGACGCGCCGCAGGACGCCGATGCCATCGCCATGGCCAAGAACCGGATCATCGACAACGCGGCCATTGCGCTGGGTGCTGCGAACGAAACCGCCGTCAAGGTGGCGCGCGCCGACGCGCTGGCGTCCAAGGGCACCGGCAAGGCCACGATCTGGGGCCTGAAGGAACACTTTGCGCCGGTGCCGGCGGCCTTTGCCAATGCGGTGGCGGTGCGCTTCCTCGATAACGACGACTGCTATCTGGCGGCCGAGTATTCCCACCCGGACGACAACATTTCGCCGATCATCGCGGTCGGCCAGCATCTGGGCGTGAGCGGCGCGGACATCCTGCGCGGCATCGTCGTGGCCTATGAAGTGCATGTGGCGCTGGTCGGCACCGGCGACGGCACGGGCATCTGCCTGCACAAGCACAAGGTCGACCACATGACCCACATCGCCGCGGGTACCGCGGCAGGCTTGTCCTCCATGCTGGGGCTCAGCACCGAGCAGGCCTATCACGCCATCAACTTTGCCGTGCACAACGCCATTTCCTCGCGCCAGTCCCGCAAGGGCGACATCGGCGCGCAGAAGGAATTCGTGCCGGGCTTTTCGGCCGAAATCTCCATTAAGGCCGTGCATCACGCCATGCATGGCCTCAAGGGCCCGAACCCGGTCTATGAAGGGGTGGACAGCATCATCCGTCGCTTCCTCAATGGCCGCGATGACGAGAACGCCGTCTATAAGGTCGCGCTGGTAGCGCCGGGCGTGGACCCGCTGCGCAACATCCTGAAGACCTACCCCAAGCAGCACGCCTTCGAGTACCAGGGGCAGGCGATCATCGACCTCGCGCTGCAACTGCGCGAACAGCTGCCGAAGAAGGGCGACGGCGTGGATCTGGATCAGATCCAGAAGATCGTGCTGGAAACCAGCCATCACACCCACCACGTGATCGGTACCGACGCCAAGGACCCGCAGAAGATCGACCCCGATTCCCCGCGCGGCACGTTGGACCACAGCATCATGTTCGCCATTGCGCGCTGCATTCAGACCGGCGAGTTCCACAAGGACCGCGCCTATCAGATGACCCAGGCCGAGAAGGACGAGCTGCGTGCGCTGATGGCGCGCATCGAAACCCAGTTCGATCAGCGCTGGGAAGACCTCTACCACGACCAGGACCCGAATGTGCAGGCCTATGGCGGCCGCATGATCGTGACCCTTGGCGACGGCTCAGAGGTGGCGGACGAGAAGACCCGCGCCAATGCCCACCCCGGCGGCGACACCCCCTGGCAGCGCCCGGACTACGAGGCCAAGCTGGCCGACTACACCCAGGACCTGGTCAGCGATTCCGAGCGTGCCCGTTTTATTGAGGCCGTCAATGGCATGGACAGCCTCAAGGGTGACGAGCTGGCCACGGTCAACCTGATTGTGGATGCCGGCACGCTGGACGCTCCGGAGACGCGCGGGATTTACTGAGTCATGTGCGTTGCGTGGCACCGCGGCCGCCGGTCGGCCGCGGTGCCCGCGTGATGGCACCGAGAGCGGGAGTCCCACGAGGCCGTGCACCATTGACCATAAGCTAGCCGAGGCTCTGCCTTGAGCGTGGCCGCTGTAGTGTTTGTTGGCTGCTTGGCAGATCCCAACGGAGCCGTAATATGGGCGGATGGACCCGGCTACCGTCCTCCTCGTTGAGGATCAAATCGCAACACGCAAGCGCCTCGTCGCCGCAATTGAAGGCGATGATCGTCTCTGTGTTCAGGCCGCTGTCCCTACCATTGGAGAGGCGCGGCGCAGTCTGGCAACAGAGGTGCCCGACCTGCTGTTGGTTGACCTGGGCTTGCCGGACGGCGATGGGCGCTGCCTGATTGAGGCCGTTCGCGGGACATCGACGGCCTGCGTGGTCATCTCAGTCTTCGATGATGAGCAGCACGTGTTGTCTGCGATCCAGGCAGGTGCGGATGGTTACTTGTTGAAGGACGCGCCGTTTTCGGAAATTCCTTGCGCGCTCCTGGCCGTCTTGCGCGGCGAGTCGCCGATCAGCGGGCGCGTGGCACGCTACCTTGTCTCAAGGATCCAGGCAGCGCCGACACCGCCAGCGGACCGCCGGTCTGATGTACAGAAATTGACCCGACGCGAGTCCGACGTGCTGGAGCTTTTGGCCAAGGGCTTCAGCTATGAGGAAGTTGGCATGGCGCTGGGCATGCAAACGAGTACCGTGGGAACCCACGTAAAGCGCATCTATCGCAAGCTCGCGGTTTGCTCACGCGGCGAAGCCGTTTTCGAGGCGCTGAGCCTCGGTCTGATTCGACTGAACCCGTGACAGGGAGGCTGCCAAGCGCGCGAATCGCCTGTGTTGTTTTGGGTGCGATGCTGGGATGGCTCTCACTTGAATGCGCCGCGAGCCAGGCGGGGGCGCTTGTGCTTACCGCTGAATCAGAGCGCAGCGATGTGAGAGGTCATCTGGCAGAACTCGCTGAGCCGACGGACGGATTGGATTTGGCAGGCGCCCGCCGGCTCGCGACACGCGGCGCATTCGAGCCTGTACCCGTGGCTGGTATCAATCGCGGCTTCACTGAACAGCCCTACTGGTATCGGATCTCACTTCGCGTTCCGTCCCAGAACGTCGCGCAGAGAAGGATTCTGGAAGTGGAGCCGCCGTGGTTGGATAAGGTTGATCTGTATTTGTTCGATGATGCGAGTGGTGGCGTGACCCACATTCGGGGAGGAACACGGCGCCCGCACGATCCGCGTCTGCTACAGCACCGAATGGTCGCTATGCCGATCGAAGTCGAAGCCGGAGCGACCAAGGAGCTACTGATTCGCGTGCAGACAACGGGGCCGCATGCGGTGGCTTTGAATATTGAGTCGTGGCCCGCCTTTTACGCCCGAACCACCCGCCAGCAGTTTTGGTACGGGGGCTTCTATGGAGTCCTCGGTGTCATGCTGGTCTACAACCTGATCATCGGCGCCTGGGTCCGGCAGCGCGCCTACTTGTATTACGTGCTCTACACGCTGGCTGTTGGACTGATGGCGGCACTGATGTTGGGGCACGCAAGACAGCTCGTCGGGATGGAGGCTCCCGGGGCATTGCTTCGATTCCAGGACGCACTTCCTGTGTCCCTACTGTTCGCGCATCTGTTTCAGGGGCTATTCGTTCGAGAGCTCCTGAGCACGCGGACGCATGCGCCGATGATCGATCGCGTCTTGGTGCTGTTCATCCTCGTTGCGGTCTTCACGCTCCCGCTGTTCGCTGTGTTGCCACACAGCGAATTCGGCAAACTGGTCACCATCCAGAACCTGCTTGGCTCGGGCGCTGCCCTTTACGCAGGCGTTGTCCTTTCTCGCCGTGGCATCCGAGCGGCACACTTCTATGTTATCGCAGTCGGCGGCATGCTCCTGACAACGAGCATTGCCCAGGCAGCTGCCCTCGGCCTGTTGCCAGCAAATTTCTTTGGCTATTTGCAATATACGGTTGGTAGCCCCTGATCTCGGCACTGGGCCTTTCTAGCCCGTATCGTGCAATCTGTGGTTGACTTCTCCAGCGCCGTGATGCACTGTTTCGTGCAATATATGGTTGGAGATGGGCATGGCCGAAGGGAACGGGTTCGGTGCGTCGCTTGCGGCGGAGTGCTGGAAGAACGCTGAGGACCTTTGGGGGGACTTCAAGCACACGGATTTCGGCAAGGTCATCCTGCCGTTCACGCTGCTCAGGCGGCTGGAGTGCGTCCTCCAATCAACACGGTCGGAAGTCGCTGAAGCCTGCCAGACGCACAAGGACAGCGGTATCGACCTTGATGTTGTGCTTCGGCAGATCACACGCTACCCCTTCTACAACGCCTCCGAGTACACGCTGGCTACGCTTGGCAGCACGAAGACTCGACAGAATCTGCAGGACTACGTGGCGCGCTTCTCCGACAACGCGCGCGTGATCTTCGAGCAGTTCGATTTCACCAATACGGTGATCCGCCTCGACAAGGCGGGCCTGCTGTACAAAATCTGCACGAACTTCGCCGGCATCGACCTGCACCCCGACCAAGTGCCGGATCGGGTGATGAGCAATCTCTATGAGCACCTGATCCGACGCTTCGGGGCGGAGGTCAACGAAGGTGCCGAGGATTTCATGACTCCGCGCGATGTGGTGCATCTGGCCACCACCTTGTTACTGGACCCGGACGATGCGTTGTTCGAGGACAATCCGGGCCTGATTCGGACGCTTTACGATCCGACTTGCGGTACCGGCGGGTTCCTGTCGGATGCCATGAGCCATGTCGCGGAGTTCGGCGCGAAGGGCAAGGCGCCCCCGGTTCTGGTGCCCTATGGTCAGGAACTGGAGCCGGAAACCCACGCGGTGTGTCTGGCCAGCATGCTGCTTCGACAGCTTCCGACTGACCCCGGACGGGACCTGAGCAAGAACATCGCTGGGCCGTTCAGCACCCTATCGCGCGATGCCTTTGCCGGTGAGCGATTCCATTACTGCCTGGCCAATCCGCCCTTCGGCAAGAAGTGGGAAAAGGACCAGAAGGCGGTCGAGGCCGAGCACAAGGAGAAAGGACACGCCGGACGCTTCGGGCCGGGCCTGCCGCGCATCAATGACGGCTCGATGCTGTTTCTCCTGCACCTCGCCAGCAAGCTGGAGTTGCCCGAGAACGGTGGCGGACGCGCGGCGATTGTTCTTTCCGGGTCGCCGCTTTTCAACGGAGGCGCCGGTTCGGGAGAATCCGAGATTCGCCGCTGGTTGCTGGAGAACGACCGGGTGGAAGCCATCGTTGCGCTGCCCACCGAGATTTTCTTCCGCACCGGCATCGCCACCTACCTGTGGGTTCTGTCCAACAAGAAGCCTGAATCCCGTCGGAACCGGGTCCAGCTCATCAATGCCACCGACCTGTGGGTCTCAATCCGCAACGAGGGCAACAAGCGGCGCAAGATCGGTGACGACCAGATGCGGCAGATTGCCGACATCTACGCCGCAGCGGAGTCCGGCGAGCGCAGCCACATGCTCGATTACCGGACCTTCGGCTACCGCCGCATCCGCGTGTTGCGCCCCCTGCGTATGCGGCTGCACATCACGCAGGAGACGCTGGCGGCGCTACGCGAGGAAAAGGCGTGGCTCAAGCTCAGCGCCGAACAGCGCATAGCCTGGGAATCCGCACTCACCCCGCACCTCGGAAGCGTCCAGCCCTTCACATGGGCGGAAGCGATTGCTGCCGAAGCAACGCAGGCCAACCCCGCCATCGGCAAGGTAGGCAAGAGCTTCGTAAAGGCGCTCATCAGTGCGCTGGGCGTCCATGACCCCGAAGGCGAGCCCGTGCAGGACACCAAAGGTGAGATCGTTCCTGACAAAGCGCTGACGGATTACGAGAATGTGCCGCTGGGGGAGGATGTGCGGGACTATCTGGCACGCGAAGTGCTGCCCCATGTCCCCGATGCCTGGCTCGACGAGAGCTACCGTGACGATCTGGATGGCGACATCGGCCGGGTCGGCTACGAGATCAATTTCAACCGCTACTTCTACCAATACCAGCGGCCTCGCCCACTTGAAGAGATCGATACGGAACTGAAGACCGTGGAGTCCGAAATCGCCGCCCTGTTGGGAGAGGTGACGGAATGAATGCCCCCCACGGCACAGGCCTGTTCCCGCATTACGCGCGATTGCACACCGGCACCGAGTGCCGTAACATCACGTTTAACAACACCCGCCACGCCTCTCCACGGAAGCGCACCAGGGCGGGTTTTTTATTGGGCGCGCGCCGGGCATGAAGTACGGAAAGCCCGCCCTGACGATCGACCAGCAGGTCGATCAGCTCATCCGACGCGGCATGACGGTCCGCGACCGCGATCGGGCGCAGCATCATCTGCACCATATCAACTATTACCGGCTCCGGGCCTACTGGCTGCCCGACGAGGTGCCTGCCCCATCGCAAGGCGAACACGCCTTTCGCCCCGGCACCGATTTCGACGACATCCTGACGCTCTACGCCTTCGACCGGAAGCTGCGCTTGCTGGTCATGGACGCCATCGAGCGCGTCGAGGTGTCGCTGCGCACGCGCTGGGCACACGTTCTCTCGCTCCGTTATGGCGCCCACGGCTATCTGGACGCCACCTGCTTTCGCAAGGCCAGCCTGTACGTCAAGTGCCTGGAGAAGCTGCGGGACGAATACCAGCGTAGCAACGAGACTTTCGTCCTCCACTACCGCAAAGCCTACAACGAACCCGACCTCCCGCCCTTCTGGGGCATCTGCGAGCTGCTGTCCTTCGGGCAGTTATCTCTCTGGTTCCAGAACCTCGCCGATGGGGCGGATCGCGTCGAGATCGCCCGGCCTTACGGCGTGGATGAGCAGATCCTCAAATCCTTCGCGCACCACCTGACCTACGTTCGCAACGTCTGCGCTCACCACAGCCGCCTGTGGAACCGCGAAATGACCATTGGCATGAAGATTCCGAACAAGCCGGAATGGCTGGGCGCGGCGTTCAATGCTGCGCAGCCCAAGCGCCTCTACAACACCCTGGTCATGCTCGCGTACCTGCTGCGCGTGATCAGCCCCGGCTCCGCGTGGCGATCGCGTCTATACCAACTGCTGGCCGAGCATCCGAACGTCGATGTGACTGACATGGGCTTTCCGGAAAGCTGGCACGCGGAGCCGCTGTGGATGGCGCCCGTCGAGAGCGAGGAAGCAGGCGCATGAGCCATTACAAGCCCTACCCGGCCTATAAGGATTCCGGGGTGGAGTGGATTGGACGAGTGCCGGAGCACTGGCAGACGTTGCGCATCAAGCGCGCCGCACAACTCCGCAACGAGCGCCGGAACGATGCGCCAAAAGGTTGGAACTACGTTGGTCTTGAGGATGTAGAGCCGGAGTCCGGAAGTTATACGCCCTCTGAAAGTTCGTCCCGGCAGTCTGATGATTCTATGGTCGGCGTATTCCATGCTGGCGATGTTCTCTACAGCAAGCTGCGCCCCTATCTGCGCAAAGCCATCGTTGCCAACCAGGACGGGGTGTGTTCTACCGAATTTCTGGTTCTTACTGCAGGTCGGGCACAGGCCCCATGGCTTCATCGCTGGCTACTGACTCCGGATGTCACGCAGCAAATTGAGGCTGGGTGTGAGGGAACAAAGATGCCTCGTGCCGATTGGGAGCACATCGGCTCTATTCCCATGCCGCTGCCACCCCCGGCCGAACAATCCGCTATCGCAGCCGCCCTCGACAGAGAAAGCGCCCGCATCGACGCGCTGATCGCGAAGAAAACCCGCTTCATCGAGCTGCTCAAGGAAAAGCGCCAGGCGCTCATCACCTACGCCGTCACCAAGGGTCTCGACCCGAACGTGAAGATGAAGGATTCCGGGGTGGAGTGGGTTGGGGAGGTGCCGGAGCATTGGGAGATCCGTCGAATCGGAACGCTATACCGGGAAGCTGCCCGAGACGGTGAAATCGGGCTTCCGGTGCTCTCAATCTCTATCCATGACGGCATCACCGACGAAGAGCTGGGTAAGGAAGACCGCGCGCGACGCGTCGATCTGATCGAAGACCGAACCAAGTACCAAAAGGTTGTGCCGGGCGATTTGGCATACAACATGATGCGCGCTTGGCAGGGCGGCTTCGGTGCGGTCCAGGTCGAGGGGCTGGTCAGTCCCGCTTACGTCGTGGCAGAGCCCATCAAGGAGCTTTCAAGCGACTACATCGAGAAATTGCTGCGCACTTCGATGGCCATTGAGGAAATGCGCCGATTTTCCAGGGGCATCGCCGACTTTCGCCAGCGTCTCTATTGGGAGCATTTTCGTGACTTGCACGTCTGCTTTCCGCCCCCCGCGGAGCAACGAGGCATCATCGACTACATCCAGCGACAAACTGGCCGAATTCGACGAATCGAGTCATACACCTTGCGAAGCATCGAATTGCTGCGCGAACGCCGCTCCGCCCTCATCACCGCCGCCGTCACTGGCCAGATTGATCTGCGTGGGGCGGCTCGGAGCTAGGCCATGACAAGGCAACCCCTCTTCAGAGACTCAGGCGAGGGTGATCAGCGCGAGGATGCCTATTCTGGCCCGTTCGGATTCCTCATCGGGGGGATCACAGGCTTTGAGCGTCACGAACTGGCCGAGCAGTACCTGACGGCAGCCAACCTGCTCGTCGAGTCGATCAGGAAACAGCAGGTTGCGGACTACGAGATCGCCTACCCGGTGCTGTTTCTGTACCGGCATGCCCTTGAGGTGCTAATCAAGTTCCTGATCGGCAGCGAGTCAAACCATCATCGACTCGATGCGCTCGCGGACGATTTAGTGAGGTTTGCGCGGGATAAGCATGGCGAGCGTGTGCCCTCGTGGATCGTCGGTCGTCTGCGCGAGATCGCTCGGATCGACCCCACGTCAGAGGCGTTTCGATACGGGGAAGACCGGTATGAACCAAAGGCGCGACGCCCAGTGCCGCATGAGACCTATGTTCGCGTTGCGGAACTCAATGGCGTCATCAACGAGCTCTATGCCGCACTGAAGAGGGCGGCGGATGTCGCTCACAAGCGAAGCAGCAACATCGGCCAGTGAGTGCACAAGCACTAGGAGTAGATTGAGAGATGGGCAACCAAGCAACGAGCGGCGATACAGCGCACCAAGAAAAGCATTTTGAAGCCTATATCGTTGCCCAGCTCGAAAAGCAGGGCTGGCTGGTCGGCGACACCCGGCACTACGACACAGAGCATGCGCTGTATCCGGACGATCTAGTCACATGGATGGAAGCGACGCAGCCCGACAAGTGGGACAAGTTCTGCCATGACCACCGGGGAAAGGAGCGCGAAGCGTTCATGGGCCGGGTGGCGAGGTCGCTGGAACGCGACGGTACCATCCAGGTGTTGCGGCGGGGCTTCGCCATCGCCGGCTGCGGGCACATCGATCTGTCCGAAGCCGCTCCGGAGGACGCCCGCAACGAAGAGGTTCTGAAGCGCTATGCCGCCAACATTCTGCGAGTGGTGCCGCAACTCAGGTACCACCCGTCACGGGAACTGGCGATTGACCTGGTGTTCTTCATCAACGGCATTCCGGTCGCCACGGTGGAGGTCAAGACCGACTTCACTCAGTCCGCTGCCGCTGCCGTGGAGCAGTACAAAAGCGATCGCCTGCCTGTGGACCCGAAAACACGGCGCCGCGAGCCTCTGTTGACATTCAAGCGGGGGGCGGTTGTCCATTTCGCGCTGTCGGATTCCGACATCCAGATGGCGACTAGGCTGGACGGCGAGAACACATTCTTCCTTCCGTTCAACCAGGGCCATGACGGGCGCGCCGGCAACCCGCCAAGGAAAGACGGTGAATACCCGGTGGCCTATTTCTGGGAGAAGGTTTGCGAACGCGATGCCTGGCTGCGCATTTTCCACGGTTTCGTCTACGTCGAGAAGAAGGACGTGATGGATCTGAAGGGGAACTGGTCCAAGAAGGAAACCCTGATCTTCCCCCGTTACCACCAGTGGGACGCGGTGAACCGGATGATTGCCGACGCTAAGGAGAACGGTGCCGGAATGCAGTACTTATGTGAGCACAGTGCTGGGTCTGGCAAGACCAGCACCATCGCCTGGACAGCGCATGATCTAATTAGGCTGCGCCGCGATAACGGCGAGGCGATTTTCAACAGCGTGATCATCGTCACCGACCGCACGGTTCTCGACAACCAGTTGCAGGATGCGGTGAAACAGATCGATCACCAGTTCGGCGTGATCGCTGCCATCGATCGGCAGAAATCCAGCAAGTCGAAGAGCAAGCAGCTCGCTGAGGCGCTGATGGCCGGTACACCGATCATCGTGGTGACCATCCAGACCTTCCCCTACGCGATGGAAGCCATCGTTACGGAGAAGAAGCTGGCTGGGAAGAATTTCGCGATCATTATCGACGAGGCCCATGCATCGCAAACCGGTAGCAACGCCACTAAGCTGCAGGCAGCTTTGTCACTATCCACCAAGAGTGGTACGGCATCACTGAGTGTAGAGGAGCTGCTGGAGCAGCTTCAGAAGGCGCGGGCTCGACCCAAGAACCTCAGTCATTTTGCCTTCACCGCGACCCCGAAACATTCCACGTTCATGCTTTTCGGCCGCACGGAAGACGACCGTCGCGCGAGCAAGGACAATCTTCCCGGTGCCTTTCACCGCTACCCAATGCGTCAAGCCATCGAGGAGGGCTTCATCCTCGATGTGCTGCGTGGCTACACGCCCTATCAGACTGCGTTTAACCTCGCCAAGCAGTTGGAGGACAAGAAGCGGGTCGGCGGCAAGGCAGCCCGTCGTGCCCTGGCGCAATGGATGAGCCTGCACCCGACCAATGTCACCCAGAAGGTGCAATTCATCGTCGAGCATTTCGGTCGGAACGTCGCCAACCTTCTCGACGGCAAGGCCAAGGCGATGGTCGTGACCAGCTCGCGCGCTGCAGCTGTGCGCTACAAAAAGGGCTTTGACGCCTACATCGCCAAGCACCCAGAGCACAGCCATATCCGCTCGCTCGTCGCCTTCTCAGGCACTTTAACTGGCAAGCAAGTCAAGCATGCCGATGACGAGCGCCTCGCCGACGATGTGTTTGTTGTAGACGACGAAGATGAGTTCACTGAATTGAGCATGAACCCCACCGTTTCTGGCCAGGACCTGCGGCTGGCGTTCGACCGCCCCGAGTACCGGGTGATGCTGGTGGCCGACAAATTCCAGACCGGCTTCGACCAGCCAAAGCTGGTGGCGATGTACGTCGACAAGAAGATCGCTAACGACGTGGAGATCGTGCAGACGTTTTCGCGACTGAATCGGACAGCGCCGGGCAAAGACGAAAC
>JALEHA010000174.1 GCA_022763315.1 Algiphilus sp. | reverse complement strand
GTGCGGGAATCCGATCTGGTGCTGATGACGCATGCCGGTCCGGAGCGCTCGGTGGCCAGCACCAAGGCCTTCACCACGCAGCTGACCGCCCTGGCGCTCGTTATGCTGCTGCTGGCGCGCCGCTTCGGTATGGCGGCCGAGGTCGAGACCGACTACGTGACGCAGTTGATGTCGGTACCGCGCATCATTGAGGAAGTCCTGGAACTCGACAGCGAAGTGCGGGCACTGGCCGAGCGCCTGGTCGACAAGCACCACGCACTGTTCCTCGGGCGCAACACCATGTTCCCGGTGGCACTGGAAGGGGCGCTCAAGCTCAAGGAAATCTCCTATATCCACGCCGAGGCCTACGCCGCCGGCGAGCTCAAGCACGGTCCCTTGGCATTAGTTGACGAAGACATGCCCGTCATCGCCGTGGCGCCGGATACCGGGCTGCTGGAGAAGTTGCGTTCCAACCTGCAGGAAGTCCGCGCCCGTGGCGGGCGGCTCTTCGTGTTCGGGGATATCCAGGCCGGATTTTCCGAGGACGACACCACCTCAGTGCTGAGCATTCCGGCGTCTGGCGCGCTGGCCCATCCGCTGGTCTACACCGTGCCGCTGCAGCTACTGGCCTATCACGTCGCCGTGCTCAAGGGAACGGACGTGGACCAGCCGCGCAATCTGGCGAAATCCGTCACGGTCGAATAGCGGCTCCCACGGGCGGGTACTGAGGTTGCAGGCTGCACCTCGCACCGGGGCAGGCAAGTTGCGATAAGTGCCACCAACAGGCGCGGCGGGCGCTGCTATGCAAGCCTCGCTCCCCACGCGGTGTGCGCCTAGCCGCGATGCTCCCGCTGATTACCAGCCTCGACAGATCGCGGTCGATTTTCGGGTTCACCACCGCGACAGATGCCCCTTGGTGCTATTATGGACCAATCGTTCCAAAACCGGGTGCCCAATGGCGCGACCCCTGGCTTTCAATCGTGATCATGCGCTGCGTCGCGCCACACGCCTGTTCTGGGCGCGCGGTTACCACGCCACGGCGATGCCGGCCTTGCTGGATCACATGGGTATTGCGCGCAGCAGCTTTTACGCAAGCTTTGGGGACAAGCGACATCTCTTCATCGAATGCCTGGACCTCTTCGGTCGGCAGACCGCGCGTTACGCCGAAGCGCCGGCCGTGGCGCCGGCCACAGACGTGATCTGGAGCTTTTTCGAGGCAACCGTGCGTGCCGCACCGGATGCGCGCCTCCCCTATGGCTGTCTACTGGTCAATACCACGCTCGAACTTGCGGATAGTGAGCCCACTTTGCGCGCGCGGGCATCCGCGCAATTGGAGGGCATCGAAAAGCGCTTTGCAAAGGCCTTCGAAGCGGCGTACGCAGCGGGTTTGCTCAATACCCCGCTGGATGCCGACTCACTGGCGCGCTACGTCATGACCGTCAATCAGGGCCTGCGCGTGCGCAGTCGGCAGGGCGAAACGCGCGAGACGCTTTGGGACATCCTGACCACCAGCCTGGGCCTCATCGGGCTGACACCACCAACACAACAATACGGAGACACCCCCATGCCCATTGAGAAACACTTCGCCGATATCGATGGCCGCCGCATCGCCTATGTGGAGCGCGGCAGCGGCGATCCCATCGTGTTACTGCACGGCAATCCGACGTCCGCCTACCTCTGGCGGAATGTCTGGCCGGAACTGGAGGGCCTGGGCCGCATCATCGTGCCCGACCTCATTGGCCAGGGCGACTCCGAGAAACTGCCGCCCGAAGACGGTCCGGGCCGCTATTCCTTCGAAGTGGCGTATCGCTATCTGGAAGGGCTACTCAGTGCCTTGGGTGCCGATCGCAAGGTCACGCTGGTGCTGCACGACTGGGGCAGCGGCCTTGGTTTCCATTGGGCCGCGCAACACCCCGAAGCGGTCAAGGCCATTGCCTACATGGAGGCCATCGTCATGCCGGTGTCCTGGTCGGATTGGCCGAAGGATGCCGTCGGCATCTTCAAGGGCTTTCGGTCCGAGAAGGGGGAATCCCTGATCCTCGAGCGCAACATGTTCATCGAAGGCGTGCTGCCGAGCTCGATCATGCGCACGCTGAGCAACGAGGAAATGGAGGAATACCGGCGCCCCTTCCGCACGCCAGAGGATCGCCAGCCCACCCTCAACTGGCCACGCCAGATTCCCATCGACGGCGAACCCGAGCACATGGTGCGTCTGGTGGAGGACTACGGCCGCTTCATGGCGCAAAGTCCCATGCCCAAGCTGTTCATCAATGCCGAGCCCGGCAGCATCCTGACCGGGCGCCCGCGCGAATTCTGCCGGAGCTGGCCGAATCAGCGGGAGGTCACGGTGCCCGGCTTGCATTTCATCCAGGAAGATTCCCCGCAGGAGATCGGTCGCGCCATCCGCGACTGGCTTGCTCAAATCTGACCCTACCTAAGGAAACCCCATGTCCGATGTGCCCGTTTACATCATTGCCAATTTCACCGTGCATGACGCTGCGACCTACCGCACCTATGAGAAGGGCTTTTTCCCGCTGCTCAAGAAGTACGGTGGCAGCTTCATCACCTATGACGACGCCTCCGAGACGCTGGAAGGCCCCAAGCCGCGGCAGGGTCGGGTGGTGATGTTCCAGTTTCCCTCCGAGCAAGCCGCCAAGGATTGGTATGCAGATCCTGAGTACCAGGCCTTGTCGGAACACCGGCGCGCCGGCACCGAACTAGAATTCATCACCCTGGTGCACGGTTTGCCTCCGAGGAAGGCATGAGCATGGACGAAAGCAAGCAAGGCGCGGCATCTAGCGAGGGCGCACTGCAAAACATCAGTGCGCTGATCGCAGGCTGCACGCGCAGTGAGGATGGCTGGCTACGCGCCGAGCCGAGCAGCGCCTGGATGCAGGGCCGCAGTCTCTACGGCGGCGTGCAAGCGGCGCTCGCCGTCGAGGCCATGCGGCCCTTCGCCGAGGGGCTGCCCAT
>JALEHA010000173.1 GCA_022763315.1 Algiphilus sp. | reverse complement strand
CGTTCGCGCACGAAGAGGAAAGTCGGGATGGCCGCCAGCAGGAAGAAGACCGCGGCGAAGGGCCCGACCCAGCGCACGGTATCGAAGTTCTCGGCGCTGACTTCGCCCAGGAAGGCGAGGGCGAAGGCGGTACTGACCAGGCCGCCGACATAGCCCATCCCCCAGCCGAGCCCTGAAATCCACCCCAGGGCGCGGGATGGACCGAGTCCCGGCAGGAAGGCCGAAATGAAGCTCTCGCCGATGCCGTAGAAGAAGTTGGACAGGATGATGAGCAGAACGCCCAGCCAGACCATGCCGGGCTCGACGAAGAACAGCAGCGCGGTGGTCAGCACCGTGCCAACATAGCTGGCGAACAGAAAGCCCTTGCGGGTGCGGGTCGCATCCATGATGGCGCCCGCTAGCGGTGCCGTCACCACGACCAGGAGGGCGCTGGCCGCCAGCGCGATGCTCCACAGCAGGTTGCCGTAGCGATAGTCGGGGGCGTCGCCGACGATGACCCGCGTGAACAGATCGCCATAGATGACCGTGATGATCAGCAGGGTGTAGGCCTGATTGGCGAAGTCGAACATGCCCCAGCCGAAAATCTCCCGGCCCGGCGCCAGCTTGCGGGTCACCATGCGTGTGCCACCTGCGTTGAGGGTGCGGAGGCGGCGGCCTCTGCGGAATGCGGCCAGCGTGGGTGCTGCCAGATCGGCCGGACCTGGCTCGGCAGGGGCGGGAGCTCACCGAGGCGGATCCAGTGCTGGGCCGGATCGTGAAAATCCGAACCCAGGGAGCCGAACAGACCGCGCTCGGCGGCGTAGCGCGCGAGTTGATCCTGCGCGCCGGAGGGCGCCTGCGCCGCTGTGCTGATTTCGATGGCGTCTCCGCCCCCCTCTGCGAAAGCGGCCACGGTACGGCGCCGCCGGGCGTGGGTGCGGGCGTAGCGCAGTGGATGTGCGAGCACGGCGATGCCGCCGGCGGCGTGAATGACCGCCACGGCTTCTTCAAGCGGCACCCACGCACTCTTGACCGCCGCGCTCTTGCCATCGGCGAGATAGCGGTGGAAGGCGGCCTTCATGTCACGCACGTAGCCCTGGGCCACCAGCATGCGCGCGAAATGGGTCCGCGTGAGGCGATGGTGACCAGCAACAGTGCGGGTGTGCGCCCATGCCTCGGCTACGCCGGTGGCGGACAGGCGCTGGGCGATCTGCTCGGCACGGCTCTGGCGTTGTGCGTCCAGACGCTGCAGCACGCGTTGCAGCGGCGCACTGGATGGGTCGATCGCCAGACCCACCACGTGCACGGTATGCGCGTTGAAGGTGCAGGACAGTTCCACGCCGGGCAGTAGACGCAGGCCGTGCGCGGCGCTCGCCTCTGTCGCGGCGGGAAGCCCGTCCACAGTGTCGTGGTCGGTGAGCGCCCATTCCTGAACACCGTGGGCCGCAAGCCGGGCAACCAGAGCGTCAACCGCCAGCACGCCATCCGAAAAATCGGAATGGACGTGATAGTCACGCGCGCCTGTTGCTCGGTCCTGCAGCGTCCTATCCACCTGCGTTCTTGAACCACTCCATGAAGTCCACCAGAAGGCCGACACACCACGCCGCCGCACTGTAGAGCGCGTGCTTGAATTGCTGCCAGGCGGAGCCCTCGCCGCGAATGCGGTCGAGTTCCTGATGGCCCAGTTCGATCAGATAAGCATGGATGGCGACGGCCTCGTCACGGCTCAGAGTATCGCTGAATCCCGGCATGCCCTGCTCGGCCTGCGATCCGGCGAGCACGATGCCGAGGAAGTCGCGATGGGTGTCGGCATCCATGGTGCGCAGATCGGCAATGTTGGGGTGCGTGATCGCACGCGGCCCGTGACAGTACACGCAGTATTGGTGGTACAGCGTATTGCCCTTGTCGACCGTGGCATCGCTGGCCTTGCGTGGGGGCGGTTCGGGCACCCGCTGTTCGCGCCGTATCGGGGGAAGCTGGCCAATGGCATCGAGCTTGAAGGTCAGCAGCCGCCCCTGAGTGGACGGTTCCTCCACGGTGTTGCTGGCAAAGCCGAAGGACAGGCCGAAGGCGCCGCCCCAGCCGACCAGAATGCTGACGTACTGTTCGCCGTCGATGGCATAGGTGACAGGTGAGCCGATGATGCCCTGCTGCGCATCGAAGGACCACAGGATGTCGCCGCTGTGGGCGTCAATGGCGCGGAAATCGCCGCGTCCGGTGCCATCGAAGACCAGATCGCCGCCGGTGCACAGGGCGCCGCCGTTCCAGGGGCTGCCGGCGTTGGCGCGCCAGACGGCTTTCTGTTCCACCGGGTCCCAGGCCAGCAGGAAGCCCTGCGCCATCGCGGAGCCCACCTTCTTGACGAGGTCGGCGTCCATCCAGGGCGGCACGGTGATGTCCTTCATGACATCCATGCCCACATTCCAGAATGCGGGCTCGTATTCGAAATCGGCGTCCCGCCGATAGATCATCGCCAGCTGACGCGCCGGGATGTAGACATAGCCGGTGTCGGGCGAATAGCACATGGGCTGCCAGTTGTGGCCGCCCATCGGCGAGGGGAATTGATAGACCGGCCCCTCGCCATAGTCGTTATCGGTCTCGATGGGCCGACCGGTCTGGAGGTCGACGCCCTTGGCCCAGGACACCGGGACGTAGTTCTCGGCGGACAGCAGCTCGCCCGTCTCCCGGTCGAGCACGTAGAAAAAGCCATTCTTTGGCGCCTGCATGATGACGTCGCGCGGACGGCCGTCGATCTCCAGCGTCGCCAGAATCAGATGTTGGGTGGCGGTGTAGTCCCAGCCGTCGCCGGGGGTGGTCTGGTAGTGCCAGACGTAGTCACCCGTGTCCGGGTCCAGCGCGATGATCGACGACAGGAAGAGGTTGTCGCCGCCGCCAGGGCTGCGCACGTGCTTGTTCCAGGGCGAGCCATTGCCGACGCCGATGTAGAGCAGATCGAGGTCGGGGTCATAGGCCATGGAATCCCAGACCGTGCCGCCCCCGCCGATTTCCCACCAGGGGCCATCGCCCCAGGTCTCCGCCGCCTTTTCCAGGATGGGCGCTTCGAAGCCCTCCTCGGGATTGCCCGGGACGGTGTAGAAGCGCCAGAGCTGCTCGCCGGTGTCAGCGTCATAGGCGCTGATGTAGCCGCGCACGCCGAATTCCCCGCCACCATTGCCGATCAGCACCTTGCCGTCCACCACGCGCGGCGCACCGGTGATGCTGTACGGCCGATCCAGATCGATGGTGAGCGTGTCCCAGATGATTCTGCCGTTCTGCGGGTCGAGCGCGACCAGCCTTCCGTCCATGGTGCCGACGAAGAGCTTGTTGCCCCAGGCCGCCAGTCCGCGGTTGACCACGTCGCAGCACATGAACTTGGCGCGCGTGCGGTCCACGTCGAGGTCATTGCGCCACAGGATCTTGCCGCTGCGGCCATCGACGGCGATGACTTCGCTGTAGGTGCCGGTGAAATAGAGCACGCCATCGATGACCAGCGGCGTGGCCTCCAGCCCGCGCCGTGTGCCCAGATCGCGGTACCAGGCAAGACCGAGGCGCTGGACGCTGTCGCGGTCGATGGCGTCGAGCGGGCTGTAGCGCTGCTCGGAATAGGTGCGGCCGTGGCTCAGCCAATTGTGAGTTTCGGCGTCGGCCTCGATCAGACGCTCTGCATCGATCTGCCACTGGGCCTGGGCCAGGCCGGGAACAAGGGCCGTCGTGAGCAGCAGCGCAAGCCAGCTGCGCCGGCGGTACGAGCGTCCGCGCATGCGTGTGTCTCCGTGGTTGTTGTGCCGGCGCGGCGGCGCCGGGGCATTGAACGATTGTTTATCGTAGCGCAGCCATGCCCCGGCGTCAGAGGCTCATCCCATGATCGTATAGGGGCCGCCGCGCTCCAGGGCGCGCTGGTAGGCAGGCCGTGCCTGGGCGCGCGCGACAAAGTCGTTGATGGCCGGATAGCGGCTGCCGGCCCGGCTCTGCGCGGCTTCCAGCGGGAAGCTCATCAGCATGTCGGCTGCCGTCCAGTGGTCGCCGACGAAATGGCCGGTCGGCTCCAGGGCCTTGTTGATGTAGCCCAGATGCAGGTCCATCTGCGGACCGAGGAACTGCTTGACGACATTGCCTTCGATGCCCTTCATCAGGGGCTTGAGCAGCCGCGGCGCCTGCTTCGGGAGCTGGCCGAAGATCAGGCGCATGACCAGCAGCGGCATGATCGAGCCCTCGGCGTAGTGCAGCCAGTGGCGATAGGTGAGGAAATCAGCGTGATCGCGCGCCGGGGCAAGCGTGCCATCGTCGAAGCGGTCGACCAGATACTCGGTGATGGCGCCGGATTCGGCGACGACCGTCTCGCCCTCGCTGATGACGGGCGACTTGCCAAGCGGATGCACCGCCTTGAGTTCGGGCGGGGCGAGCATGGTCTTGCGGTCGCGCTCGTAGCGACGGACTTCGTAGTCGGCGCCCAGTTCCTCGAGCAGCCAGAGGATGCGCTGGGACCGCGAGTTTTCCAGATGATGCACAACGATCATGACGACACTCCCTGTAATGTGTCGTCAGTGTGCTTGAGAGGGCGGCGCTGTGTCTTGGGTGTCGGCTTCGTACCAGTAGCGTCGTGCACGCGCCTCCAGCCCCGGGCGCGCCTCCGGCGCGGGCAGCCAGCGCTCATGGCTGTAGCTGGCGTGCAGCAGGAAATCGAGCAGGGTGGTGTGCTGACGCAGGATGCGGCGATGCCGGTGCGGCGTCAGCGGGTTGAAGATGCCCAGCAGACTGAAGAGCTGCGAAGGGGATTTCTTGATCCACAGCCAGGAGCCCAGCTCCAGCGTCAGCGGCAGGAAGACGGGCGCTGCCTCGCGCGCGCCGTTGCGCAGATAGAGGTAATCCCAGAGGTCGCCGTGCGTGGTGTATTGCCGCGACTGCGGTTCGATGACGTAGATGCTGTGATACGGGTAGGTGTCGCGGAACAGGCAGCGCAGTGCCCAGAGTTCCGCCAGGCTCTCGATGGGCTGCCGGGTGTAGGCGTAGGGAAACCAGAGATGATCGCGCGTGCCGAAGCCGGAATGGCAATCCACCGTGAGCGCAAAGCGATGGCGGAGGATGCGTTCCTCCACCACCTGGCACAGGGCCTGTGATTCGATCTCCATGGGCGCACTGCCGGCGCCGCGATACCAGGGCAGGCGGCGGGAGAGGCGCTGGCCGCCCAGAAGGCGCGCCACCGAACCCTCGGCATTGACCGGCGCGTTGCGCATCAGGTCCACGCCGGCCGGATTGCTGCGCGTGCGCTGCAGCATGCCGCCCGGATTGACCAGCGGCATGAAGACCACGCGGATATGCGCGAGCATTTCGCGCAAGGCTTGATCCCAGTCAAGACGCCGGATCAACGCGTGCAGAAAGGCGAGCACCACCTGGGCGCCGATGCGTTCCACGCCATGCACGCCGCCAAAGAAACCGATCGCCGGCGCGGCGGGGTCCTGGCTGCCGAGTTCCAGGCAGTGCAGCGGCAATTCGCGCCCCGCGCAGCGCACCGAGGCCACCGTGTCGCAGCGCAGCTCCTTGCCGCCGAGTTCGACGAGCGTGGTCAGGTAATCCAGCTCAGGCAGACTGCCCGACTTCTGCAACGGCTTGAGGCGTTCCATGCATTCTTTCCTTCCTGGGCTGCCGCATGGTAGCGGCATCGCTGTGCCCGCCCATGACAACGGGGTCACACGTCGGGTCCAAGGGCGCCTCGCACACTGGGCGCGCGGTGTTGTCAGCGCGCTCGTCGTGCTGGTGCTTGCCGGCTGTGCGCATCACATCAATGCCCCGGAGCAATTCGCCGATGCCGCGCCCGAAGCCGACTATCGCCTGCGTCAGGCGGTGGTCTACAGCCCGGCGGAATGGCCGGAGGCGCTGGAAGCCGATATCTACCGCCCCACGGCGGCGGGGCCGCACCCGGGCGTGTTGCTGGTGCACGGGGGCGGCTGGACGCGCGGCGAGCGCGGAGACATGCAATCCATTGCCGAGGCGCTCGCCGAGGCCGGCTTCGTGGTGATGAACATCTCCTACCGCTTTGCGCCGGCCTACCGCTTTCCTGCGCAGCTGCATGATCTGCAGCAGGCCCTGCGCTGGATGCGCAGCGAGGCCGAGTCGCTGGCATTGGATCCGGCGCGTATCGCCGGCTTCGGCTACTCGGCAGGGGCGCATCTGGCATCCCTGCTCAGCGTGGCTGAAGGCGTGGAGGCGCTCGATGCGCCCTTCGGCGGGCCCGATACCCGTCTCCAGGCTGTGGTCGCTGGTGGTACGCCGTCCGATCTGCGCCGTTTTCCCGGCGGTGAACTGGTGCCGCAGTTCCTCGGCGGAAGCCTGCAGGACATACCCGAGCGCTTTGCGCTCGCCTCGCCGCTGGTGCACGTCGATGGCCAGACGCCACCGCATTTCCTCTACCACGGCACGCAGGACTTGCTGGTGGGGATCGATCACGCGGAGGACTTGTTCCGCGCCTTGCAGCAGGTGGAGGTGGAGGCCGAGCTGTATCGCATGCGCCTGCGCGGGCACATCACGGCCTTTCTGACCGACGGCGAGGCCGTCGAGCGAGCCATCGATTTCCTGCGACGGCGCATGCCTTCCAGCCGCGTTAACCTGTCGGTCAATCCATAATTCGTTGGAGCCTGCCGCATCGCTGGGCGATGCGAGGTTCTTGGAGGGCAGCAATGGCGAGCTACGACATCGTGGTGTTCGGTGCAACCAGTTTTGTCGGACAGTTGGTCTGCCGACATCTGTGGCAGCGCTACGGCGCAGACGGCGAACTGCGCTGGGCCATGGCCGGTCGCTCACGCGAGAAGCTGGAGTCGGTGCAGCGCGGACTGGGGGCCGAGGCGGCGACCGTACCGCTCATCGTCGCGGATTCCTCGGACGAGGGCAGTCTGGAGACGATGGTCCAGCAGACGCGCGTGGTGCTTTCCACGGTGGGGCCCTATGCACTCTACGGCACGGAACTGGTCAAGGTCTGCGCCGAGCGCGGCGTCGACTACTGCGACCTTACCGGCGAGGTGCAATGGATCGCGCGCATGATCGACCGCTTCGAGGCCACCGCCAAGGGCTCAGGGGCGCGCATCGTGCATTGCGCCGGCTTTGATTCGGTGCCTTCGGATCTCGGCGTGCATTTCCTGCAGCGCGAAGCCATGGATCAGTTCGGTGCGCCCTGCAAGCGCGTCAAGTTCCGTCTGAAGGCCGCCAGTGGGGGCTTTTCGGGCGG
>JALEHA010000024.1 GCA_022763315.1 Algiphilus sp. | reverse complement strand
TGACGACGCCGACGTCGCAGGTGCCTTCGACGATGGCTTCCACCACCGCCGTATCGTTGGCGTGCGGCGCCTCGGCCAGATTCTCCACCCAGCCTTTGACGACCGTTTCGGTCTTCTCCTCGCCCAGCCGCGTGATCATGGCGGCGACCAGGGACTGGTTGTAGACCTTCTTGGAGGTACGCAGGCAGAGGCGGTCCTTCCACTGCGGCTCGGCCAGTGCGGCATAGGTGGACAGCGCTGCCGGGTCGACGCGCTCGGTGCTGTAGACCATGGTGCGGGCGCGCAGCGACAGCGCGGTCCAGCGTTCTTCGCTGTCGCGATACTTGGCCGGAATGGCGTTGCGCACGATCTCGGAATCCATTGGTTGCAGCAGTCCGAGGTCGGCGGCGCGCCAGAGGTTGCCGGCGTCCACGGTCATGAGCAGATCGGCGGGGGTGTGCTCCCCTTCGGCCTGGAGGCGCGCGATCAGGGCGCCGTCGGAGTCGGTGAGGTACTGGATCGTCTCGCCGGTCTCCGCTTCGTAGCGCTCGAACAGCGGACGGATCAGCTGATCGTTGCGCGAGGAGTAGACCACCAGGGGTTTGGCATCACTGGATGCAGCATCGTCTTTGGGGGCGGCGTCCTCGGTCTGCGAGGAGCAGGCGGCAAGCACTGCCGCGGCGAACAGAAGGGAGAGGCTGCGCATCGAGAGAGACCAGAAATAGGAACTGTTCTCATTATGACGAGGCGCTGCCCTCCCGTCCACTTGGTTCGCGATGTGCCGGGCCTCAGCCGAGCTTGAGCGCGTCCAGCAAGTTCTTGGTGGGGTTGGCCTGGTTCAGGGTGTAGAAGTGGATCGACGGCACCTTGCGGTCGAGCAGCTTCTGGCACAGCTTGGTGACGACATCGTGCCCGTAGGCGCGGAGCGCATCGTTGTCGTCCTTGTAGCGCTCCATCCCGTAGTACAGCCAGCGCGGGACATCGGCGCCGCAGGCGCGCGAGAAGCGCACGATCTGCTCGAAGTTGACGATCGGCATGATGCCCGGAATGATCGGGATGTCGATGTTCGCCTTCTGGCAGCGTTCCATGAAGTCGTCAAAGGCGTCGATATTGAAGAAGTACTGCGTGATGGCCGCGTCCGCGCCGGCATCGACTTTGCGCTTGAAGTTGGCGAAGTCGTCGTCGACATTCTCGGCCTGCGGATGCATCTCGGGGTAGGCACCGACTTCGAGCTCGAAGTGGTCGCCGTGCTCCTGACGGATGAACGTGACCAGTTCGTTGGCGTAGTGCAGATCGCCCGGCGCATCGCGGTGATGGGCCGTCGCGGGAAGATCGCCGCGCAGCGCGACGATGCGCTTGACGCCGGCTTCGCGATAGCGATTGAGCTGATCGCGGATGCGGTCGCGCGAGGAGCTGATGCAGCTCAGATGAGGCGCCGCTTCCTTGCCGGTGGTCTCCATCACCATTTGCACCGTTTCAAAGGTGCCTTCCTGGGTGGAGCCGCCCGCGCCAAAGGTCACGGAGAAATATTCGGGATTGCGTTCCGCCAGTGTGCTGACGGTTTTCTTGAGTTTTTCCGCGCCGGCATCCGTCTTGGGCGGAAATAACTCAAACGAGTAGGTGGTGTCTGGCATGGCTTATCCAAAAAAATGGGCGCGGCGCTGCGCGCGCCGCGCCCATGTTCAACAAGGTGAACGCTGACCGCTTTAGTAGCGGTAGTGCTCCGGCTTGTACGGGCCGTCGACCGGCACGCCGATGTAGTCGGCCTGTGCCTGCGACAGCTTGGTCAGCTTCACGCCGATCTGGCCGAGGTGCAGCGCGGCAACCTCTTCGTCCAGCTTCTTCGGCAGGCGGTAGACCGTCTTTTCGTACTTGTCCTTGTTGTTCCAGAGCTCGATCTGGGCGAGAGTCTGGTTCGAGAAGGAGTTCGACATGACGTAGGCCGGGTGACCGTTGGCGCAGCCAAGGTTGATCAGGCGGCCTTCAGCCAGCAGGTACATCACGCGGCCATCCGGGAAGGTGTAGCGGTCGACCTGCGGCTTGACCGTTTCACGCTTGATGTCGCTGGCAGCGTTCAGCGCATCGACCTGGATCTCGTTGTCGAAGTGGCCGATATTGCAGACCAGCGCGTTGTTCTTCATCTTGCGCATGTGGTCCAGCGTGATGACGTCGAAGTTGCCGGTGGTGGTGACGTAGATGTCACCCTCGTGCAGCACGTCTTCAACCGTCTTCACCTCGAAGCCTTCCATCGCCGCCTGTAGGGCGTTGATGGGGTCGATTTCGGTGACGATCACGCGGGCGCCGAGGCCACGCAGCGAGTGGGCCGAGCCCTTGCCGACGTCGCCATAACCGCAGACCACGGCAACCTTGCCGGCGATCATGAGGTCGGTGGCGCGCTTGATGCCGTCGGCCAGCGACTCGCGGCAACCATAGAGGTTGTCGAACTTCGACTTGGTGACCGAGTCGTTGACGTTGATGCAAGGCACCAGCAGCTCACCCGACTGGGCCAGCTGATACAGGCGATGCACGCCCGTGGTGGTTTCCTCGGAGATGCCGCGCAGACCTTCGGCGACCTTCTTCCAGAAGCCAGGACGCTCGTCACGCGTGCGGCGCAGGATGGCCTTCACGCACTTCTCTTCCTCGTTGCCGCCTTCGCTGTCGCACCAGGTGTCGCCATTCTCCATGGCCACGCCCTTGTGGATCAGCAGGGTGGCGTCGCCGCCGTCGTCGACGATCAGCTGCGGACCTTCCTGACCCGGGTGGGTCAACGCGTCCAGCGTGCACTCCCAGTATTCCATCAGCGTCTCGCCCTTCCAGGCGAAGACCGGAATACCGGCAGCGGCGATGGCCGCGGCAGCGTCATCGGTGGTGGAGAAGATGTTGCACGAGGCCCAGCGCACGCTGGCGCCCAGCTTGGCCAGGGTCTCGATCAGGACCGCAGTCTCCTTGGTCATGTGGAGACTGCCGGTCACGCGCACGCCGTCGAGCGGCTTCTGCGGCGCGTACTTCTCGCGGATCGACATCAGGCCCGGCATTTCCTCTTCGGCCATGCGGATGCGCTGGCGACCGAGGTCGGCGAGGCCGATGTCGGCTACCTTGTAGTCGGTGAACTGTTCCTTGTTCACGGGGGATACGGATGCGTTCATAACGTCACTCCTATTGGGTGATATTGGGGATCAAAGGCCGGCTGCGGCACGCAGCGCTTCTGCCTTGTCCGTGCGCTCCCAGGGGAAGCTGTTGAAGGTCGTCGTCTTTTCGACTTCCTTGCCGTTTTCGATGACCGTGTACTTGTAGGTCTCCTGCTTCGATTCGCGACCGAAGTGCCCGTAGGATGCAGTGGCCTGATACATGGGGTGCAACAGGTCGAGCATGCGTTGAATGGCATACGGGCGGAGATCGAAGTGCTCGCGCACCAGCTGTTCGATCTTCTGTTCGTCGATCTTGCCGGTGCCAAAAGTGGTCACGAACACGGAGGTCGGTTCGGCCACACCGATGGCGTAGCTGATCTGAATTTCGCACTTCGAGGCCAGACCGGCGGCCACGATGTTCTTGGCCACATAGCGGCCGGCGTAGGCGGCCGAACGGTCCACCTTGGACGGATCCTTGCCCGAGAAGGCGCCGCCGCCGTGGCGTGCCATGCCGCCGTAGGTGTCCACGATGATCTTGCGGCCGGTCAGGCCACAGTCGCCCACCGGGCCACCGATCACGAAGTTGCCGGTCGGGTTGATGTGGATCTTGGTGTCGCTCTTGATCCAGTCGGCAGGCAGCACGGCCTTGACGATCTTCTCCATGACCGCTTCCTTCAGGTCCTTCTGGGAGATGTCCGGATCGTGCTGGGTCGACAGGACGATGGCGTCGATGCCCGAGGGCTTGCCGTCGACATAACGGATGCTGACCTGCGACTTGGCATCGGGACGCAGCCAGCCGAGCTCGCCCGACTTGCGCAGTTCCGCCTGCTTCTCGACCATGCGGTGCGAGAACTGGATCGGCGCCGGCATCAGTTCCGGCGTCTCGTCGCAGGCGTAGCCGAACATCAGGCCCTGGTCGCCTGCGCCCTGGTCTTCCGGCTTGGCGCGGTCAACGCCCTGGGCGATGTCCGGGCTCTGCTTGCCGAGACCGTTGAGGACACCACAGGTGGTGCCGTCGAAACCGACCGCCGACGAGGTGTAGCCGATGCCATTGATGACTTCGCGCACCAGCTCTTCGAAATCGACGGTGGCCGTGGTCGTGACCTCGCCTGCCAGCATGGCAATACCGGTCTTGACCAGCGACTCACACGCAATACGGGCGTGCGGGTCCTGCGCGAGGATGGCGTCCACCACCGCGTCAGAAATCTGATCCGCCATTTTGTCGGGATGGCCTTCGGAGACAGACTCCGAGGTGAATAGATACTCTGTCACTCCACTTCTCCTGCAGTTTTCGCTTATGCGGATAAGCGGATATCCTAACGCATCCGCACACTGTATTGCCAACCCGCGGCGCGATAGACTCCCCCGTAAACCCATCCGCCTTGGAGGATCCGTCTATGGCCCTGACGCCATCGTCGATGTTGCCGCTGGGGACGAAAGCGCCCGATTTCGCGCTTCCAGAGCCTTTGAGCCAAAGCACCCGCACGCGCGACGAACTCACCGGCGACGGGGGCTTGCTGGTCATGTTCATCTGTAATCATTGCCCCTATGTGAAGCACATCCGCGACGAGCTGATTCGCCTCGGACGCGATGCCGCAGCGCAGGGCGTGGGTGTGGTCGCGATCTCGGCGAACGACGCCGAGCATTACCCCGACGACGCGCCCGAGAAGATGGCCGAGGAGGCCCGGCGCTACGGCTATCCCTTCCCTTATTTATATGATGCGGATCAGTCGGTGGCGCGCGCCTATCAGGCGGCCTGCACCCCGGATTTCTTTCTGTTCGACGCCGCCCACGCCCTTTATTACCGCGGGCGCCTGGATGGCGCGACGCCGGGCAACGACGAGGCCAACGATGGCCGCGATCTGCGTGCTGCGCTAACGGCCATGCTCGGAGGCAAGGCCCCGCCCGAGCCGCAACAGCCGAGCATGGGCTGCAACATCAAATGGCGCGCCGTCGCGTGACGCGCCTGTTCGCCCGCGCAGGCGACCCAAGGCACCGCGATATCCACCGGACGCGATGCTGATGGATCCGGTCCAGCGGCTGATCAGCCGCCTGTATCGCACCGGCGTCGAACGCCCGGCCGAAGGCTTCCAGCACTGGGCGCTGCAGCAGCTCAAGGCAGTGGTGCCGCACGACGCCGCCGTCTGGGGCATGGGGCACGCCGGACGCGCGCGCTTTCACAACGTCAAGGTGATCGGCGTGGATGCTGGCTACTCGCGCGCCCTGGAACGCTGGGTGGAGCACAACCCGATCTACCCGCGACTTGCCGCGAGCCAAGGCGTGCCCGTCGATATGCGCGATGTGCTCGACGATGACGCCTTCTACCGCAGCAAGCTGTACCGGAAGTGTTTCCGCCCATACGGGATCGAACGTATTCTGAGCTCGGGCCACATGGATGCACGCTGCGGCCTGTACACACTGCTGTCGCTCTATCGCTTCGATCGCAACCATCCTTTCAGCGATGCCGACCGCGAGCGTTTCCGCACCGTGGCCTTTCACCTGGTGCACGCCTGCTCGCACAACTACTTCCTGCATATCTCGCGCCCAGCCTCGGAGCAGTCCCATCGGCCGGCAGCGGTTGCCGATGGCGAAGGCGTGCTGCACGAAGCCGAGCCCGACTTCATCGCCCTGCTCGCCAAGCATTTCCCCGATTGGGAAGGCATGCACCTGCCGGAGGTCCTGGCCCGTGAAATTGGCCGCGGGGGCCAATTCTCGGTGGATGCGCTGCGGGCATCGGTGGAGCCGCTATCGGACATCCACCTGTTGCGTATCTGGGAGGAAACCCCGCTCGACCGCCTCACCACGCGCGAGCGCGAAGTGGTAGAGGCGGTCAGTCGCGGCCTCTCCCATAAGGAAGCGGGGCGCGAGCTGGGCTTGGCGCCCACCACCGTATCCAGCCATCTGTATCGCGCCTACGCCAAGCTGGAAGTCAGCTCACGCAGCGCGCTGGCGCGCCTGGTGCACGGCTCCCAGTAAGCCGGTGCTTGCCGCCAGCCTACCGGGCAGGCGACAATATTCGACTGCACTCCTACGCAACGCGCGTCGCACTGTCCCACGTGCGACCCGGGGGACTTACGTCAATTGAGCAGTCATCAGAACACAATGGCCAACGCCATCCGGGCGTTGTCGATGGATGCCGTTCAGGCAGCCAACTCCGGTCATCCGGGCATGCCCATGGGCATGGCGGACATTGCGACGGTGCTGTGGCGCGACTTCCTGCGCCATAACCCAGAGGATCCGCACTGGCCGGCGCGCGACCGCTTTGTCGTCTCCAACGGCCACGGCTCGATGCTGCTGTACGCCCTGTTGCATCTCAGCGGCTACGCACTGTCGCTCGACGAACTGCGCAATTTTCGCCAGCTGCACTCCAAGACGCCGGGGCATCCCGAAAACGGCATTACACCGGGCGTGGAAACCACCACCGGCCCACTGGGGCAGGGGCTGGCCAATGCGGTGGGCATGGCGCTGGCGGAGTTCATGCTGGCGCGGCGCTTCAACCACGGTTCGCACCGGGTGGTCGACCACTACACCTATTGCTTCATCGGCGACGGCTGCCTCATGGAAGGCATCTCGCACGAGGCCTGCTCGCTGGCCGGCTCCTTCGGGCTCGACAAACTGATCGTCTTCTACGACGACAATGGCATTTCCATCGACGGCGAATGCGCCGACTGGTTCGGTGACGACACGGTGGGGCGCTTCGAGGCCTACGGCTGGCGCGTCATCCGCAATGTCGACGGGCACAGCCAGGCGGAAGTGCAGGCGGCCATCGAGAACGCGCGCGAGGGCACCGGCCAGCCCACGCTGATCCAGTGCAAAACCATCATCGGCTGGGGCGCGCCCAATCGTCAGGGCACCGCCAAGGCGCACGGCGAGCCGCTCGGCGACGAGGAAATCCAAGCCGCGCGCACCGAGCTGGGCTGGACGCACGGTCCCTTTGAAATCCCGGATGACGTCTACGCCGCCTGGGATGCGCGCGAAGCCGGCGCACAACGCCAGCGCGAGTGGCAGGCGGCCTTCGAGGCCTACCGCCGCGAACATCCGGAGGACGCTGCCGAGTTCGAAAGACGCATGCAGGGCGCGCTGCCGGACCACTGGGCGGCGCTGGTCGAACAGTTGGTGGAGACCGGACTGGCGGCCGACAAGCCGCTGGCGACGCGCAAGGCGTCGAATGCCATCCTCGATGTGCTCGGGCCGCAGATGCCGGAGCTGCTGGGTGGGTCAGCGGACCTGACGCCGTCCAACGGCACGCAGTGGAAAGGCTCGAGCGCACTGCGCCCGACCGACCCGGACGGCAACTACATCCACTACGGTGTGCGCGAATTCGGCATGAGCGCCATGATGAATGGCATGGCGCTGCACGGCGGGTTCATCCCCTACGGCGGGACCTTCCTGACCTTCTCCGACTATGCGCGCAACGCCGTGCGCATGGCGGCGCTGATGCGTCAGCGCAGTATCTTCGTCTACACCCACGACTCCATCGGCTTGGGCGAGGACGGCCCGACCCATCAGGCGGTCGAGCACACCGCGGCGCTGCGGCTGATCCCGCAGCTCGATGTCTGGCGGCCTGCCGATCTGCTGGAGTCGACGGTGGCGTGGCAATCGGCCATCGAGCGCGCCGATGGCCCGAGCGCGCTGCTGTTCACGCGCCAGAACGTCGATCCGCTGCCGCATGATGCAGACCAGGTCGAGGCGGTCCGTCGCGGCGGCTACATTGCGCACGAGCCGGAAGGCGCACCCGAGGGGCTGATCATCGCGACCGGCTCGGAAGTGCCCCTGGCGTTGGGCGCCGCCAAGATGCTGGCCGAGGAAGGTCGCGCCATCCGCGTTGTCTCCATGCCCTGCGTGGAGCGCTTCATGGCGCAGGATGCCGACTACCGCGAGCAGGTCCTGCCCGCCGCGATCCGTAGCCGTCTGGCTGTGGAAGCCGGGATATCACACTACTGGCGTGGCTTTGTCGGCCTTGACGGTGACGTGCTGGGCGTAGACCGCTTCGGCGAATCCGCACCCGCCAGCGAAGTATTCGCTTTGTTCGGTTTCGACGTGGACACCGTGGCGCAGCGCATGCGTGCGCTGCTCGGCTAGACACGCGACATCACCATCCATCCGCGCGTCGGTGCCGATGACGCGCCACAACACGGGGAAGATTCATGGCAGTGAAGGTTGGCATCAACGGATACGGGCGCATCGGGCGCAACACGCTGCGGGCGCTGTTCGAAAGCGGGCGCAACGACATCGAGATCGTCGCCATCAATGATCTTGGCTCGGCCGAGACCAATGCGCACCTGACGATGGTCGACACCGCGCACGGCCGTTTCCCCGGGACCGTGTCGGTGGAAGGCGATTTCATGGTCGTCAACGGCAAGAAGATCAAGGTGCTCGCGGAGCGCGATCCGGCCAAGCTGCCCTGGGGCGAGCTCGGGGTCGACATCGTGCTGGAGTGCACGGGCTTCTTCGCCAGCAAGGACAAGGCCTCCGCGCATCTGCAGGGCGGCGCCAAGAAGGTGGTGATTTCCGCGCCGGCCGGCAAGGATCTGAAGACCATCGTCTACGGCGTCAACCACGACACGCTGACGGCCGACGACAAGGTCATCTCCAATGCCTCCTGCACGACCAACTGCCTGGCGCCGCTGGTCAAGCCGCTGCACGATGGCATCGGCATCGAATCCGGCCTGATGACCACGATCCACGCCTACACCAATGATCAGGTCCTGACCGACGTCTACCACTCGGATCTGCGTCGCGCGCGTTCGGCCACGCATTCCATGATCCCGACCAAGACCGGCGCCGCCGCCGCGGTCGGCCTCGTGATGCCCGAACTCGACGGCAAGCTCGATGGCTACGCCGTGCGCGTGCCGACCATCAACGTCTCGATGGTGGATCTCGGCTTCATCGCCAAGCGTGACACCTCCGTCGAAGAAGTCGACAAGCTGCTGCGTGACGCCGCCAATGGTCCGCTGAAGGGCATTCTGAACGTGTCCGACGGCCCCTTCGTGTCCATCGACTTCAACCACGATCCGGCCTCCAGCACCTACGATGCCACGCTGACCAAGGTGATCGGCCGCAACGTCAAGGTCTGTGCCTGGTACGACAACGAGTGGGGCTTCTCCAACCGCATGCTCGATACCGCGGTTGCCCTCGCCGCTGCCGGCTGAGCCGAAGCCGTTCAAGGGAGAGCAGCATGGCCATCCTGCGCATGACCGACCTGGACCTGGCCGGAAAGCGGGTACTGATCCGTCAGGATCTGAATGTCCCGATTTCCGGAGGCCGGATCACCTCGGATGCGCGCTTGCGCGCGTCATTACCGACGCTGAAGCAGGCGCTGGATGCCGGCGCTTCGGTGCTGGTGCTCTCCCATCTCGGGCGGCCCAAGCCGGGCCGCCTTGACCCGGACAATTCGCTGACCCTGGTGGCTGCCTGGCTGTCCGAGGCGCTGGACCGCGTTGTGCCGCTGGTCTCGAACTGGATCGACGGTGTTGATCTGGAGCCGGGGCAGATTGCGCTGGGCGAGAACACCCGCTTCGCCGAAGGCGAGAAGAAGGACGACGAGGCGCTGGCGCGGCGCATGGCCAAGCTGTGCGACATCTACGTCAATGACGCCTTCGGCACGGCGCACCGCGCCGAAGCGTCCACGCACGGCGTGGCGCGCTTTGCCGATGTCGCCTGTGCCGGTCCCTTGCTGGCGGCGGAGCTGGAGGCGCTGGGCAAGGCTGTTGCCAGCCCGCGCCGACCGCAGGTGGTCATCGTGGGCGGCTCCAAGGTCTCCACCAAGCTCGATCTGCTCACCAATCTCGCGGACAAGGCCGATCAGCTCATCGTCGGCGGCGGCATCGCCAACACCTTCTTGGCTGCGGCGGGCTACAACGTCGGCAAGTCGCTGTGCGAGATGGACATGCTCGACACCGCGCGCAATATCCATGAGCGCATCCGAGCCAATGGCGGTGACATCCCGCTGCCCGAGGACGTCATCGTCGCCACCGAGATTTCCTCCGAAGCCCGCGCCGAAGTGCGCGCCGTCGGCGACATCATGGACGACGAGATGATCCTCGACATCGGGCCCAAGACCGCGCGCAAGTTCAGCGCCATGCTCAAGAACGCGGCCAGCATCGTCTGGAACGGGCCGGTCGGTGTCTTCGAATACGACGCCTTTTCACACGGCACCGAGGCGCTGGCCAAGGCCATTGCCGAGAGCGACGCCTTTTCGCTTGCGGGTGGTGGCGATACGCTGGCGGCGATTGATACCTTTGGCGTGGCCGACCGCATCAGCTATATCTCTACCGGTGGCGGCGCCTTCCTCGAATTCCTCGAGGGCAAGACGCTCCCCGCAGTGGCCGTGCTGGAAGCGCGCGCCGAGGGCTAGCGGAGCGGGTACGGCCCGTCTGCTGACCCGGTTCCGCCTGTGGTTCCGGGGGCGCACAGAGCGCGCGTCGCCTGAACGCGCCTGCCGCAATGCCCCCGGGCGTGCCTGCATCAGTACACTACGCCGTTCTTCCAAACAGCAAAGCAAGGGTTCGCCGTGCGCTTCGAAGGGACGGATAACTACGTATCGACAGATGATCTCGCTATGGCCGTCAACGCGGCCGTGACGCTGGAACGCCCGCTCTTGGTGAAAGGCGAGCCGGGGACCGGCAAGACGCAGTTGGCCATCGAGGTGGCGCGCGCGCTGGACAAACCCATCTACGACTGGGCGATCAAGTCCACCACCAAGGCGCAGCAGGGCCTCTACGAATACGACGCCGTATCCCGTTTGCGCGATTCGCAGCTGGGTGACGACCGCGTGCACGACATCGCCAACTACATCGTCAAGGGCAAGCTGTGGGAGTGTTTCGAGTCCGACGCGCAACCCGTCCTGCTGATCGACGAGATCGACAAGGCGGACATCGAATTCCCCAACGATCTGCTGCGCGAACTCGATCAGATGGAGTTCTACGTCTACGAGACGCAGAAGACCGTTCGCGCCAGGCACCGGCCGATCATCATCATCACCTCCAACAACGAGAAGGAACTGCCCGACGCCTTCCTGCGGCGCTGCTTCTTCCACTACATCAAGTTCCCCGATCGGGACACGATGCAGCAGATCGTGGATGTGCATTTCCCGGACCTCAAGCCGAAGCTGCTCAAGGAAGCGATGGAGGTGTTCTTTGGCTTGCGTGAGCTGCCCGGGCTGAAGAAGAAGCCCAGTACCTCGGAAATGCTCGACTGGCTCAAGCTGCTTCTGGCCGACGATATCCCGCCGGAAACGCTGCGCGAAGCCAGCGTCAAGAAGAGCCTGCCCCCGCTGTACGGCGCCCTGCTCAAGAACGAGCAGGACGTGCATCTCTTCGAGCGGCTTGCCTTCATGGCACGACGGAATTCGTAACGCGGTCTCTTGATGAGGCGCGGAATGCGTCGCTTCGCAGGTGGCTTGCTGGCGCTGCTTCTCTTCGCCTCATCGTTGGCGGCGGAGCCCGTGGACGAAATCCGCGCCCTCATCGACCGCGTCGCGGCCTCTCACTGCCGCTTCTACCGCAATGGCACCTGGCACGAGGCAGAGGCCGCGGCCGAACACCTCGCGCGCAAGCTGCGCATCGCGCGTTGGACGGGGCGCTCGGGTACGGCAGAGGACTTCATCGAACAGGCGGGCACCCGAAGCAGCATGAGCGGTGAGGTCTATCGCGTGCAGTGCCCTGGCACGCCATCGCGTGTGAGTTCCGAATGGCTCATGGAGCTGTTGCGCGCGGTGCGCGCCGCTCCGGATGCGAGGGGCTAGCAGTGCAAGCGTTGTCGACGCTCACCCCGATCACGGCTAGGCTACGCGCTGCCCCCGACCACCTGGTGTGCTTCATGGAAGAACCCGATATCGCAATGGTCGACCTCGTGCTTGCGCCTTGGCGCGAGGTCCTCGGCGAGGACTGGACGGCGTATCGCAACCACGTGATACGGATGCTGCATTTCTGTCTGGCCATCAGCCCCTGCGGTGTCATCGAGCGGCAGAAACTGGAGATCGCCGGCTGCTTTCACGACATCGGCCTGTGGACCCATCACACGCTGGACTATCTGGAACCGTCGGTGCTGCCCGCGCGCGCCTACCTGGCGGAGAAGGGCCTCGAGGACTGGAGCGAGGAAGTCGCACTGATGATCACCGAGCACCACAAGCTGCGCCCCTTCAAAGACAGGCGCTATCCGCTGGTGGAGCTGTTCCGCAAGGGGGATCTGGTCGACGTCTCCTGGGGCGCGGTGCGTTTCGGCATCCCGCGCGACACCATCCACATGGTGCAGCGGCGCTTCCCGAACCATGGTTTTCATCGCATGCTGGCGCGGCGCGCGGGCGCCTGGTTCCTGCGTCATCCGCTGCGACCGGCGCCGATGATGAAATGGTAGCGGTGGCGCCGTGCAGCGCAGCGCGGTGCCGGAGTGCGGCGATCCGTTAAGCTGCTGGCCGGCGCCCATTCGGATCCTCACACCATGTTCACGCGCAACCGCGCTCCCCAGAAGCGACTGGCCCAGGAGCCCCATTTCTTCTCCTACGGCACCCTGGAGCGCCACACCGCGGATCTGAACTGCGGGCGCGTGCGCTATCTGCGCCACGGCGCCGGCACGCCCCTGCTGCTGGTGCACGGCGTGCCCACTTCCGCTCGCCTGTGGGAACCCCTGCTCGGTCATCTGGGGGCGCATTACGACTGCATCGTGCCGGACCTTCTCGGCCTCGGCTGTTCCGAACCGGCATCGGACGGCACTGACGTCGCCAGTCCGGGCCAGGCCGACATGCTCGCGCAACTGCTCGATGCGCTGGGCGTGGATCAGTGCTTTGCCGTGTTTCACGATCAAGGTGGCGCGCACGGGATGGAAATGCTGCGCCGGCACGGTGCGCGTATCGACAAGGTCGTGTTCACCAACTGCGTCTGCTACGACAACTGGCCAGTGCCGCTGATCGACATGTCGGCCGTGATGGCGCGCTCGGGCGCGCTCCCCTGGCTGGCGAAGCTGCGCCTCATGCAGTGGACGCTGCGTCTGGCGCTGCCGATGACCATCACCCGTGGCCCTTTTCCCGCTGCCTTGCGCGAGGACTGGTTCCGCGCACTCGATGTCGGTGGCCCGGCGCTGGAATACTGGCAGCGCTACGTGACGGCGCAGTCGGCGCGGTACACCCAGGAAGCGGTCGAGGTGCTGCGCGCCTGGGATAAGCCCGCTCACGTGCTGTGGGCGGCGGATGACCGCTTTCTTCCGCCTTCGTGGGCGGCCTATCTCGCCAAGGATCTCGTCGGATCAGAGGCGAACCCGGAACTGCTGCCCTTTGCAGGGCATTTCTGGCAGATCGAGGTGCCGGAGAGCGGTGCGGCGGCGCTCCACCGCTTCTTTTCTACCGCCCACTGAGGGCGTGACGAGAACCGATCGGGGCCGCCTTGCTCGCGGTTCCGCTCCGCAGTGGAGGCGGTAATGGATCTGATGTTCAGTCTGTCGTGGATCGATGCGCTGGCCCTTACCGGCGCCATGGCGGTACTCGCGGCGGTGCCCAGCACCAGCGTCATGGCGGTGGTGGCGCGTGCGGCGAGCAGTGGTTTTGGCCATGGTGCAGCCATGGCGCTGGGCGTTGTGGCTGGTGACATCGTCTTCATCGCCATCGCCCTGGTGGGGCTGGCGGTCCTGGTCGAGTGGCTTGGGCCCGTGTTTGTGGTGATTCGCATTGCAGCGGCGGTCTATCTTGTGGTGCTGGCGGTACAGCTCTGGCGGAGTGCGTCACGGGCGGCGTCGCGGAGCGAGCTGGCGCGCGGCGGCACGGCACTGGGAAGTTTCAGCTCGGGATTGATGATCACCCTCGCCGACCAGAAGGCGGTGTTCTTTTATCTCGGCTTCCTGCCGGCCTTCGTATCTTTGGAGCAGGTGACCACGCCGGATGCCGTGGCATTGATGGTCATCGCCCTGGTTGCCGTCGGGGGCGTCAAGCTAATCTACGTCGCCGTGGCGGATCGAGTGAGCCAACGGCTCAGCGGCGGAGGCACCGGGCTCATCCAGCGCCTCGCCGCGGTGGTTTTGGTGCTGGCCGCGGTGGTGGTGGTCGTGCGCGGCTGAGCGGTGTCGCCCGTCAGGGGTGACGGGCCCAGTCCAGGCGTCTCAAGGGAACACGGGCTTGTGGGGTTCGGTCGCGCCGATCTCCACTTCCGGATGGTGGCTACGGAGCATGTCCACCACCTCTTCCATGAACCCCTTGTTGACGTCGACCATCATCAGCAATGCGCCACGCTCGATCGCCTCCTGGTATTGCTGGATGTCGCGATTGGGTAGCCGGATGCCGATCATGCTCGACACCCATGCGCCGAAACCGGCGCCGGCGAGGGTGGTGGCTGCAACCATGCCGCCCCCCAGAGCGAGGCCGGCAGGCGGGAAGGTGACGGCAGCCACGCCGGCGAGAATGCCAATGACGCCGCCGGTGGCAAGGCCGTGCTCGGCCGATTCGACCAGATCGGTCTTCTGGCGCAGGTCGGCTTCGGGCAATTGCCCCATCGGTGTGCCTTCGCGCGCAAGAACATGGATATGGCGTTCCTCGATGCGCTTGAGCAGCAACTCGTCGACGATGGTTTCGGCGAGTTCGAGATTCGGGACCAGGAAGTACAGACGGTGTTTCATGCGAGTCTCCTTTTCCGCTGACGCCCTCACTCACCCTACGCCCCTGCGCGGGGCGCGCCAACCCCAGTGCTGCGCGTCGAGCGCGCGCTTTCTGCAACAGCCCGCGGTCATGCAACGGCAACGCGTCCGGTGCTACACAGGGGGTGAGTCCCCACCCGGAGCATTGGCATGATCGACCCTTACCTCTTCTTCGATGGCTGCTGCGAAGAGGCCCTGGCCTTCTATCGCGATGCGTTGAATGCCGAAGTCTCCATGCTGATGCGTTTCCGCGAGAGCCCGGAGGCGGATGCCTTTCCACCGGAGCAGGCCGACAAGATCATGCACGCCCACTTTCATGTGGCCGGTGGTTCCATCATGGCCTCGGACAGTGCGGAAGACGGGACCAAGGGTTTTGCGGGCTTCGCGCTCTCGCTGCCCACTGCCGACCCCGCGGCCGCCCGTCGCACTTTCGACGCGCTGGCCGCAGGAGGCACCATCCAGATGCCCTTGCAAGCCACCTTCTGGTCGCCCGCGTTCGGGATCGTGCGCGACCGTTTCGGGGTTCCCTGGATGGTCAGTGCGCCAGCGGCGGAAAGCTAGTCGCGGTCGTCCTCTGTACCGGAAGCAGCATCCGTCGCCGCACGGCGGTTCCGCGCCAGCTGCGCCGCCGCTGCCGTTGCCAGACCCGCAGCAGCCGCACCGGCGGCAAAGCTGCCGCTGCCGTCGCCAGAGCCGGCGCCTTCTGCCGCAGGCGCCGGTTCGGGAACGGGTGCTGGCTCGGGTGTCGGTGCGGGTTCGGGGGCCGGGCTGGGGCTGCCCCCGCCGATCTGCCGAAAGGCGGGTGGAATCAGCATCTCGTAGGTGGTGCCGCCGTTGTCGCTGCCGTCGGGACCGCTCGGGCCGCGCTGACTGCTGAAATACAGCCGCGAGCCGTCCGGCGTGAAAGCGGGGCCGGTGATTTCGGAACCGCCTTTGCGGATCTGCATGAGCACCTTGGCCGCGCCGTTCGGCACGATGACGACCAGACGCATGAGCTGTCCGTCCTCGGCCACCAGGACATCGCCGGCCGGGCTGACCACGACGTTGTCGACGTCATTGAAGCCGGTTTCGAGCTGCATATTCTCGTTGTCGTAGATCAGTTCGATCAGATCGTTTTCGATGTCGTAGGCGTGCACGCGGTTGTCGCGCTTGGTGGCAAAGAACATCACGCCGCGCGTAGGTACGGTGCCCTGCTCCGGAACGGTGCGCAGTGACTCGGGGATTTCGTAATACCAGATGCCTTCGGCAGCCGCGAAGAAGGTGCCGCGACGGGTGACGGTGGGAATACGCGGCCGGTCGGTAAGCGGTGCGGGCAAGGTGGGCACATCGCGCCAGCGCACCTTGCGCGGCAGACGCAGGTCGGCCTCGCTGGGTTCGCCCCCATCCTCGAAGCCCTCAATATTCATGACCTGCAGGCGACCGCGCTCCAGGCCCATACGGGTGACGCCGTCCGCGGTTTCGGTCAGATCGTCGTCATCGGCGATAAAACGCCAGAAGCGATTGCTGCCACCGTCTTCGGTCATGTAGCAGGCATGGTGGCGCGGATCGATGGCCGCCGCCTCATGTGGAAAGGCGCCGAGGTTGCCTTTGCGTACGGCGGTCTCGGGGGTGCCGAAGGGGTCGCATTCATAGACTTCACCGCCGCCGGTTTCCTCGCAGGACAACCAGGTGCCCCATGGCGTGGCGCCACCCGCGCAGTTGTTCCTGGTGCCCTGCAGGATGGGGTAGGCAGCAATGAGGTTGCCGCTTGCGTCGAAGCGCAACGCGCCAACACCGCCGGGCGTCTCTTCCGAGTTCGACACGTAGACCCAGCCGCCATCCTCCTTGGACGGAAATACGGCGCCACCATCGGGGTCGCGGTGCCAGTTGTAGCCACCGTCAGCGGCGGATTGTCCGGTCAGTGGGTCGAGGCCGTGGCGTGCCACCACGCGCACGTCGAAGCCCGCGGGGGCAAACAGTTCTTCATCGATGCCGGGCAGGGTGCCCGCGGTCAGCGTCTTTTTCTCCAGGGGCCCGATATTGGCGAGCGGTCCACTTGGCAATTGCAGTTCGGCGGCCTGGGTGTTGGCGTGCGCGCGCTGCGGTAGCCAGGCGCTGGTGTGCACGGCGGCGGCGCCGAGAAACAGGCTGCGCAGCAACGAGCGGCGCGAGAGATGGGCAGGGATGGTGGGGCGAGGGTCAGCCATGAAATATCGAGCGGGCGAGAACGATCCTCCAGCCTAAGGTGTGGCGATGACGGCGCCGTGAAAGAGGCTGGGTCTGCCCTTAAAAAAACGCCCGGTGGCTGAGCCACCGGGCGTGGAAGGCCACATTGCCTGCTGCGATTCAGGCGGCCAGGGCCGGGGCTTCTGCCTGGGCGGGGGTGGACGGCGCTTCGGCGTCCACCGACTTGCGCTTGCGGAAGCGCGGCAGCGACAGGCGGGCGATGCGCTTCCAGGTGGACAGCGTCTGCTTCCAGAATGGTCCGGTGTTGTACGGCAGCCCGTGCTTCTCGCAGATGGCGCGCACTTCCGGGGCAATCTCCTGATAACGGTGCGCCGGGAGATCCGGGAACAGGTGATGCTCGATCTGGAAGCTCAGATTGCCGCTCATGATGTGCATGAGCTTGCCGCCTTCAAAGTTGGCCGAGCCGAGCAGCTGGCGTACATACCAGTGGCCGCGGGTCTCGTTTTCGAGCACGGCTTCGTCGAACTGCTCGACCTGTTCCGGGAAATGGCCGTTGAAGATGACGGCGCAGGCCCAGACGTTGCGCGCCAGATTGGAGGCGACGTTGCCCACAAAGACCATCGGTGCCAGCGGCCCCGCCAACGCCGGGAACACGGCATAGTCCTTGGCGAGCTGCTTGCGCATCTTCTTCCACATCGGCTTGAACTCTTCGGCGAGTTCAGCACGCGTCTTCGTCTTGTAGACCAGGTAATCCTCGAGCTTGAGGTTCTGGATGGCGACAAAGTGCTGGAAGAAGGTGTGCAGGATCACGGCCAGCGGAATGTTGAACAGGAAGCGCGGCTCCCACGGCTGCTCCTCCGACATCCGAAGCAGACCATAGCCGACGTCGTGGTCGCGCCCGAGCACATTGGTGAAGGTGTGGTGCTCGTAGTTGTGCGTGCGCTTCCACTGTTCGGCGCTGTTCGCCGTATCCCAGTCGAAATGCTTGGAGTGCACGGCCGGGTCACCCATCCAGTCGTACTGACCGTGCATGACGTTGTGGCCGATCTCCATGTTGTCGAGGATCTTCGAGCTCGACAGCGCAGCCACGCCACCCAGCCAGGTCGGCGGCAGCATCATCATCACGCGCCCGGCCAGCTCGAGCTGGCGTTGGCGCTTGATCAGACCGTGAATGTAGTTCGCATCGCGTTCGCCGAGGTCGGCGAGAACGCGCTCGCGGATGGCGTCGAGTTCGGCGCCGATCGCTTCGAAATCCTGTTTGGTCA
>JALEHA010000172.1 GCA_022763315.1 Algiphilus sp. | reverse complement strand
TCACCATCCACGTCCATCGCGTCCGGCGTGATCACCGCCGCGACGTCTTCATCCGTCGCCACCGTCTGGGCGTTGGCCACCGGAGCGTCGTTGACCGAGTTCACAGTGATGTTCACGTTGGCGGTGTCGCTACCGCCGTTGCCGTCGCTCACGCTGTACGTGAAGCTGTCATTGCCACTGAAGTTCGCGTCGGGAGTGTAGGTAACGGTACCGTCGCTATTCACTACAGCCGTGCCGTTACTCGCTTGCGTTTCGAGTGTGACCGTGAGTTGGTCACCGTCCTCGTCACTGTCGTTATCGAGGACCGATATGGTTACTGCGTTATCCTCGTCGGTCGTTACGCTGTCGCTGGTCGCAACCGGGTCAGTATTGACAGCAGCACTGCCGCCACCCCCGTCGCCGTCGTCGCTGTCCGCTGCAGCAACCAGCGCGGTTGCGCCACCGACGACCGCGAGGCCGCCGAGAACATAAGTCGTTACCGAAGAGCCACCCCCACCAGAAGCAGCCGCCGCGCCACCGCCCGCGGCATCACCACTGCTGGCCTGGGCCAACTGAATCGGCTCTCCAACATCCGCCTGCGCGATTTCGATATTGCCCGCTGGTGCCGGCGCGGCGCCTTCAGAGGCCAAGACTTCGGTTGACTCCTCTTCTTCTTCCTCTTCCTCCACCAAGCTCAACGACGACTTCTCATCAGACAGCGAGACATCGGAAGCAACGGAGTCAATAGGAAGGGCACCACCTTCAATCGCATTTTCAAGATCTTCTACGGCCGCGGCAGTGGCAACCACGAGCTGCTCTGCACGCTCGCGGCCCTCTTCTGGCTGCTGACTTGCGGCTTCACCGCGGAGCGCGCCATCGAGATGATCCATGCTTTCTTTCGCCATTACTAAACTCCCTCGTGGATGTTGGCCTTCCAGTGGTTAGCCAGGTTACTGAATAAAGATGAAATGTTGAGGCAGCACAACTCTGATTGGAAGGCCCCGACACCGTTTGCGCATTGTGATCAGACTACGGCAGATGACGCAAGGCCAAAAACGCACGTCTTTGCAAAAAGCGAAGACTGTCGCCGCTGCCGATGCAGCAGCGGACCCCACCGCCTCAACGGCTGACCCCACTGCAACACCTCCCCCACACGCAAGCTTTGTACCATATTTGCACTCAGCCTATTCGCCCGCGCTGCGAGCACGAATCTCGACGCGTCGATTGAGCAAACGGCCCTTGTCCGTCTCGTTTGTCGCAATCGGCTGGAGCTCGCCTGCGCTACGCGTCGTAATGCGAGCTGCCCCCACACCCTTTTCGACAAGGTAGTCACGCACCACATTTGCGCGCTTCTGCCCAAGCTGCTCGTTGTACTGCGTGGTACCGATGCTGTCGGTGTGACCTTCTAGGTTCACTTGTACTCCCTGATTCTCCGCAATCAACTGCCGAATTTCGGCGGCCGTTTTGTCTAACGTGCTCTTGGCGTAGTCAGTGAGATTGAACTTATCGAAACCGAAGTTGATGTCTTCAAACTTACGATCAATGGCCACCTGGACCGGACAACCGGCGTCGTCAACCTGCACACCGGCCGCTGTTCCCGGACACTCATCGATGTAGTCGGCGACGCCATCTGCATCTGAATCGATAGGACATCCCCGCGCATTCACACGAACACCCTCTTCTGTGGAGGGACACTCGTCCAGGTTGTCGGGCACACCGTCACCGTCCAGATCTTCCACGGTTTCTGTTGGCGATGGGGTCGGCTCGGGAGCCGGCACCGCTTCACGCAGAATGGGCAGCGCCAAACCAACGCGGATCAGCGCTTCGTTAGCCGACGTACGCGCAGTGCCTGGGGTAATCGCAGGAATGCCATCGGTATGCCGATAGACGGCTTCGAGTCGCAGCGGGAGGGCGGATGATGTGAAGAAGAGACCACCCACGGCGGCCTCGCCGAATGCGCGCCGACGGCGCTCGCTTGGCGGATCGATGCGGTTGTCCGCCAACCCCCCGCCAATACTGATGTAGGGGTCGAACATGCCATCTCTTGCGGGGAAGAACATGGCACCGAGCTTGTAATAGTAGCTCTCCATATCGCGATTGCCCGCAAGGGCATCATCCGCGTCGTACTGGGTGTAGTCGAAAGCCGCTTCTACCGCGAAGTTGTCGTGGAAAAAATACCCCAGCGACAACTGCCCGCCCATTCCGTCCTCGGCAGGGCGATCGTTCGAATCAAAAACGTGCTGGTAGGACAGCGAACCAAAGGCCTTCAGGGCACCTTCATCGGAACCAGGGGCCATAGCAGGCGCCAGCATTGCACCGACGCCGCAAAGAGCAACAAAAAAACGATTATTCACGATCCACACTCCCCGTTAAATGTTTGCGCCACGACTGAACACTGCATCGAGGTACATACCCACCCTGGATGGTACCGCAGTTGCTGACTCAACAATAGCCTACATCAGCTTCCTTGCGCATTGCCTGATGCGCGTACGGTCGAAACCTTGCATCCTCCCCTCCCTCATTCACCTCATGCTGGACGGGGATTGGTGGGGTTGCCGAAACACTCGCGCATAGATCATAACGGAGGAAGAGGTCAGTGGAATTACTTACCGAAGTCGTTGCCTTTGCAGCGAAAGCACTCATCATAGTGGGTCTTGTTGCTACCCTTGGGCTCATAGTCGCTCGTGGTGCAGTGTCGAGCGGCGAGGCGGAGGCTCCCCCCCCTCTCAAGATTCGCCCACTCAACCGCCACCTACGCGAGCGCGCCGAGCGGATCAAGGTCGAGATCACACCCGCCCCGCACCGCAAGGCCTTGCAGCAATCCCTGCGGCGTCAATACAAGGACGAGGCCAAGGCGCCAGGGGGGCAGCCGGCACGCCCGCGGCTCTTCGTACTGGATTTCGAGGGTGATCTGCGCGCCTCCGCGGTGACTTCACTGCGCGAGGAAATCACCGCGCTTCTGCAAGTCGCGGGCAGCGGCGACGAAATCGTGGTGCGGCTGGAATCGCCGGGCGGCATGGTCCATAGCTATGGGCTTGCCGCCTCCCAGCTGGCCCGCATACGCAAGCGCGGCATCCGCCTCACCGTGGTCGTCGACAAGGTTGCAGCCAGTGGCGGTTACATGATGGCCTGTGTCGCAGATCGGATCATTGCAGCACCCTTTGCGATCATCGGCTCCATCGGTGTGGTCCTGCAGATGCCCAATTTTCACCGTTTCCTCAAGGGCAAGGACATTGATTTCGAGCTGCTTACCGCCGGCGAGCACAAGCGGACACTCACCCTGTTCGGCGAGAACTCGGAGCCGGCCCGCGCCAAGGCGATGGAAGAGCTGGAAGACACGCACACCTTGTTCAAGGCATTCATCGGCCAGCACCGGCCCCAGCTTGATGTGGACCGGGTCGCCAACGGCGAGCATTGGTTTGGCTCGCGTGCGCTGGATCTCGGCCTCGTGGATGAACTCTTGACCAGCGACGACTACCTGCTCCAGCGCATGGAGACTCATGACGTCTTCCAGCTCTACCAGCACCGCCCCAAGCCGCTGATGCAACGCATTGCCGACCGCATGAGTTCCGCGCTCCAGCTCGCCGCGCTGTTCCGATCACGCGCTTGACGTCGATCCCGACGGCGCGCAGGCTGCGCGCTCCGCCGTCGTCGTGGCGCACCCCTGCAGCGCAGGACGCGCCCAGCGCGGCGGGCCGTGACTGATGGCCCTCAGGAAACTTCGGCACCCGCTTTGCGGTCTGTTGGCCATTCCTGCCGGCACGCTGCACGTGCCGCGCCCTCGCATTCACCACTTCGCCCAGGAAAAAAAGAACGCAATGTCAAGCCAGTGCCGTCCGCTCTCACGCCGGTTTCACCCTGCCGCTTTTGCCTTCCTCGGAATCATGGTCGTGCTCGGAGGCCTGCTCGGCAGTCAGTCGGCGCGCGCCACGCCACTGCTTTCCGCGGACAAGCCCACCCTTGCGCCGATGCTGGAAGGGGTGCTTCCGGCCGTGGTCAACATCAAGATCAAGGCGCAGCGACAGGTCGAGAATCCTTTGCTACAGGATCCGTTCTTCCGCCGCTTCTTCGGCCTGCCTGAGGACAATGCCCCGCAGCAGCGCCAGGCACAGCCAGTCGGCTCCGGCGTCATCATCGACAACGAAGAGGGTCTGGTCCTGACCAACCATCACGTCATCGCCAAGGCGGATGACATCATCGTCAACCTTGCCAATGGCCGCGACATCGCGGCAGAGCTGGTTGGCAGCGACCCCGAAACCGACATCGCGGTGCTTCGTATCGATGCCAGCGGTCTGCCGGCGTTGAAGATGGCCGACTCCGATGCACTCAAGGTCGGCGATTTCGTGCTCGCCATCGGCAATCCCTTCGGCCTCGGGCAGACCGTGACGTCGGGCATCGTCAGCGCCCTGGGGCGCATGACCGGCACCGGCGGCTACCAGAATTTCATTCAGACCGATGCAGCCATCAATCCGGGCAACTCCGGAGGTGCGCTGATTAACCTGGACGGCGAACTGGTTGGTATCAACAGCCAGATTCTGTCGCGTACCGGCGGCAACATCGGCATTGGCTTCGCCATCCCCACCAACCTCGCCCGCCGTGTCATGGATCAGCTGGTGGAGTTCGGAGACGTCCAGCGCGGCAAGATCGGCATCGTTGGCCAAACCCTGACGCCGGAACTCGCCAAGGCCTTCGAGCGCGAAAGCGAGGGTGGCGTGGTCATCACGCAGGTCATCGAGGGCTCCCCGGCCGAGGATGCCGGGTTGCAGCCGGAGGACATCATCATTGCGGTGGACGACAGCCCCGTCACCGACATGCTGCAGCTTCGCAATCACATCGGCCTCAAGCGCGTCGGGCAACAGGTGGAGCTGAAGGTGAAGCGCGGCAACAAGACGCGCAACTTCAAGGTCACCATCGGGGATGCGGACACCGGCGAAGCGGGCGGTGACGCCATTCATCCCCGACTGCAGGGCGCACAGTTGGGCGCCATTGCGGACGACCATCCGCTTGCAGGTCAGGCCGAGGGGGTGCAGGTACTGTCCATCGAGCGTGGCTCGCCCGCGGCGCAGTCGGGCTTGCGTCCGGGCGACATCATCAGCGCGGCCAATCGAGAGCCTGTGGCCTCGACCACGGAGCTGCGTGAGATCGCCGAGGGCAGTCAGCAACTCCTGCTCCACATCCGACGCGGCAACGGCGCGCTCTTCCTGCTGCTCCAATAAGCCTTGGCCAAGCCGCTACGGGCACCGTTATACTCCGGCGATGTATCGGCGGCGGCCATGATGGACGAAGAACTCACTCAGCTCGAGCAACGCGTACATCAGCTGCTCGCGGGCTACCGGCAGGCGCGCAGTGATGTCCGCCGCGCAGAAGCGGAACGCGACCGCCTGCTGGAAGCCAACAACGAGTTGCGCGAACGCATCGAGCGCATCGTCGCGCGCATTCGGGCACTGGAGCTGGAGCAGAGCGATGGCTGACGACGCGATAACCATCACCGTGCGCATCATGGGCCGTGAGTACACCGTGTCCTGCCCTCCAGAGGAGCACGAGACGCTGGTCGCGTCCGCCGAATTGCTCAATGAGCGCATGTCCGCCATTCGCAGGCGCGGCAAGGCACTGGGCACGGAACGCATCGCGGTGATGGCCGCCCTCAATCTGGCGCGCGAACTCCTCGCCGGCGGGGGCAGTGCGGAGGATAGCGCGGCGCGCGAACGCGCCTCGGAACGGATCAAGCAGCTCCGGCTGGACATCGACAGCACCATCGCGCGCCACAGCTGACCATCCTTTTCTTGTATTGTGTGATGGTGTCTCCTGCGGTGTGCGTGGTTCGCCTCGAAACCCTTGAGCCTATTTAACTACCCCGGGAGCCGACGCTGTTTCTGGCGAGCATGCCCGCCTTCGCAGCGGGAAGCCCGATGACTCAGTCCGGCACCCACTTGAGACGAAGTCTCAAGGTCACTGGCGAATGACGGCACAGGCGGGAGACACCCCTATTTCATCGGACCGCGAAGCGCTGCGGCGCGCAGGTCGGCGCGCACGCCTGCAGATCGCCCCCAGCGCGCGCAGGCGCGCCGCCCGCCGCGCCGCGATCCATGCACGCTTTCTGGCGCGCCGCGTGCAGGCCCGAAACATCGGCGCCTACATCGCCTATGGCAGTGAGCTCGATACTCAGCCGCTGCTGACGATGCTGTGCGAAGAGCCTCGCACCACCCTGTACCTTCCGCGCATCACCCGCGATAGGCGCATGGCCTTCCAGCAGTGGTTCGGCGGCCCCCTGCGTGCTGGCGCCTTCGGCATTCCGAGCCCGGTGACAGGGCCACGATGCTTCGCGGGGGCGCTCGACCTCATCCTGCTGCCTCTGGTCGCCTTTGACGGGGCCGGCTCTCGTCTCGGGGCCGGGGCAGGGTACTACGATCGCTACCTCGCCCAGGCGCCGCGCCACCGCCCCTTCATCTGCGGCTATGCCTTCGCCGCACAAGAAGTCGATGTCATCGAACGCGCGCCCTGGGATATCCCACTGCAGGGCATCGTGACGGAAAGCGGCTTCCGGCGGCTTTCCCGGTAAAGTCTACCGCCCCTCCCAACGCTTTTTCGCACCATGCTCTACTGGCTGATGAAGTCCGAACCGGACGCCTTCTCCATTGACGACCTCCGCGACCGGCCCCAACAGACCGAGCCCTGGGATGGCATCCGCAACTATCAGGCGCGCAACTTCATGCGCGACCGCATGCAACCGGGCGACCGCGCCTTCTTTTACCACTCCAATTGCGACCAACCCGGCATTGTGGGCTTGATGCGGATTGCCTCCAATGCCTACCCCGATCCGACGCAGTTCGATCCCGACAGCAAATACTTCGATCCGAAATCGACGCCCGAACAACCACGCTGGCAACTGGTCGATGTGCAGTATGAGCGCCACACGCGCCGCAATATCTCGCTCAAGGAGCTGAAGACCCATGCCGAAGGCGAACTCGCAGGCATGAAGCTGCTGGCCAAGGGCAACCGGCTGTCGATCATGCCGGTTGCGGAAGAACACTGGCAGTTCATCCTTTCGCTGGAATAGCGGATGGACCGGCCGCGCTGCGGCTGATGCGCTTCAGCAAGCGCGCTCAGCGCTTGAAGTCGTGCCCCAGATAGACCTCGCGCACCCGCTGATCCTTCTCGATATCGTCGGGGGTGCCGTCGGCGATGACCCGACCCTCGGCCAGAATGTAGGCGCGCGAACAGACACCCAGCATCTCACGCACGTTGTGGTCGGTGACCAGCACGCCGATATTACGTGCGCGCAAGTGCTGGATGATGCCCTGGATATCCTTGACCGCGAGCGGATCGACCCCGGCAAAGGGCTCGTCGAGCAGGATGAAGCGCGGATTGGCAGCCAACGCCCGCGCAATCTCGACCCGCCGCCGTTCACCGCCGGACAAGGCCATCCCGAGATTGTCGCGCACCCGGCCGATGTGGAATTCCTCGAGCAGTCGCTCGAGTTCGTCGCGGCGCTCGCCGCGACGCAGATCACTGCGCGTTTCGAGGATGGCCATGATGTTCTCCGCCGTGGTCAGCTTGCGGAAAACGCTGGCCTCCTGCGGCAGATAGCCCACGCCGCGTCGAGCGCGCACGTGCATGGGCGTGCGCGTGACGTCGTGGCCATCAAGCATGATCTGCCCCTCGTCCGCAGTGATCAGCCCCACCATCATGTAGAAGGAGGTGGTCTTGCCGGCGCCATTCGGCCCGAGCAGGCCGACGACTTCTCCGGCACAGACGGCCAGCGACACATCGTGTACGACGGTGGTCTTTTTGAAACGCTTGCGCAGCCCGCTGGCGCTGAATACGCCTTGGCCGTCCTGCACATCGCCATGGTCTGCGTGGCTCATTCCTGGGTGCGTTCGATGGTCTGCGGGTCGATGGTGATGCGCACGCGATTGCCCTCGCCGGCGCCACTGGCGGTGATGCGCTGATCGAGCAGGCTGTAGCGCAGTGTCTCTCCGACCAAGCGATCCCCGCCTCTGCGTAGCGCAACGTCACCTTGCAGGGTGATCAGGCCTTCGGCGCGGTTGTATTGAATGCGCTCGGCCTGGGCATCCACGGCCTGCGTGTCCTCGCCCTCGCCGGTGGCTTCGTGATTCAGCGTCGCCGGTGCGCCCTCCACCGCTACCCGAATGGCGCCATCGCTGTCGCGTTCCAGCCGCAGCGCATCACCGGTGACGCGCAAGGTGGCAGTGGTCAATTCGACGTTACCGCTGTACTGCATGACACCGCTGCGCGCCAGTTCGGCGCGATCGGCGCTGATCTCGAGCGGGCCTTGATCGCGCAAGCGCTCGGTCTGGCCCCACGCCAAGGGGACGAACGCCAGGAGAGCGGCGGCAAGCAGGCCGCTATGACGTGCCGGTCTAGCGCGCATCGTAGGTCACCCGCACCTGGTCGAGAAGACGCAGGCTCTCGCCCTCCCAGTCGGTTCGCAGACCAACGCTGCGCAGATCGCGTCCCGGGCCGGTGATCGCGACCGGCTCGGCGGTGCGCAGCAGCCGCTCCTCGACATCCACCGTGAGCATTTCGGTACGCGCCTGCAGTGCCGCACCGTCGCCCCATTGCCCGGCTATGTCAACGCCACCAGAGAGTTCCATATCGCGGCTTCCGGCAGCAATATCGCCGCGCGGCGCAGTCAGAGACCACGCATCCTGTGCACCAAGTCCATCGACGGTAGGCGCATCGATCACGACCCGATCATCGGCATACACCGCCAACTGTTCCGCCGCGACGCGATACAGCGCAGCGCCGTCCACGTCGGTACGCAGCCAGCGCGCCTCCTGCACGATATAGCGGGGCGGTTCCCGGACGTCGACCGGGCTGGCCGTGACCGGCCCCGCGTCGCGAGTGAGATTGGCGCCCCAGATCACGACCAGCACCCCCAGCACCAGGGCGAGGAACCATTCGCGTCCGCTGCGCATCAGCCGAGCTTGCCTTGGGCCGCCAGGATGAGGTCGGCGGCCTCGCGCACGGCGCCGAAGCCGCCGTTATGTTGGCTCTGCCAGTGCGCGCGGCTGGCCACGCTGGGATGGGCGTCCGCGACGGTGAGCGCCAGACCTGCACGCTGCATCAGCGGGAGGTCCGGCGTGTCATCCCCCATGGCGGCGCAGGCGGCATCGTCCAGCCCGAGTCGGGCCTGCACGCGCTCGTATTCGGGCAGCTTGTCCTCGGTCGACAGCGCGATATGCGATACCCCCAGACTTTCCAGTCGCAGCTGCATCGCGGCCGAGGGGCGGCCGGAGATCACGGCCACCTCGATGCCGGCGCGCAACAGCATCTTGATGCCCAGTCCGTCGCGGACATGCACGGTCTTCCATTCCGTGCCATCGGGACCAAGCCAGAGCCGGCAGTCCGTCAGCACGCCGTCGATGTCGAGAAAGACGCAGCGGATCTTGAGGGCGCGCGCAACCAGCGCCTCATCGATGACGGTGCCGGTCATGCCGCGCCCGCGCGCAGCAGATCGTGCAGATGCACCACGCCGCAGACTTGCCCTTCGCCGTCTTCCACCAGCAGCGAGGTGATCGCATGCGCTTCCATGCGATGCACCGCCTCGGCGGCCAGCGCATCGCGACCGATCCGCCGCCCGCCCTTGGTCATGACATCGGCCACGCGCACGGCGTGGATATCGACCTCGCTTTCGAGCACGCGACGCAGGTCGCCATCGGTGAAGATGCCGCTGGCACGCCCTTCCGGATCCGTGACCACCGTCATCCCCATGCGTTTGCGCGTGACTTCCAGCAGGGCTTCATCGAGCGGCGTGTCGGCGGCCACCATCGGAATGTCGTCGCCGGTATGCATGAGGTCGGCGACCTTGAGCAGCAACCGTCGACCCAGGGCGCCCCCCGGATGGCTGCGCGCGAAGTCCTCTTCGGTGAAGCCGCGCGCTTCGAGCAGTGCGACGGCCAGCGCGTCGCCCAGCACCATCGTGACCGTCGTGCTCGCGGTAGGCGCGAGATTGAGGGGGCAAGCCTCCTGTGCCACCGAAATATCCAGATGGACGTCGGCGAGGCTCGCCATCGTCGACGCGGGCTTGCCCGTCATGCTGATCAGCGGTACGCCGAGACGCTTGATGAGCGGCAGGATCGTCACGACTTCCTGCGTCTCGCCGGAACTGGAGATTGCGAGCACCACGTCTTCGCGGGTGATCATGCCGAGATCGCCATGGCTGGCTTCGCCGGGATGCACGAAGAAAGCGGGCGTACCGGTCGAGGCCAGCGTGGCCGCGATCTTGCCGGCCACGTGCCCGGACTTGCCCATGCCGGTCACCACCACCCGTCCGCGGCAGGCCAGCAGCAGCCGGCAGGCCTCGACGAAGCTGTCGTCAATCCGCGCATGCAGCGCGTCCAGGGCGTCGCGTTCCAGATCGATGACGCGCGCAGCGAGCCCCTTCAGAGCATTGTCATCCATGCGGTGGCGAGGTACGAAGCAACATCCCGCCAGTGTAACCGCTGCACGCCGGCGGAATGCACCGGGTGCGCCTTAGCCCTTGACCTTCTCGTAAGCGTCCAGCGCGCGCTGCCGGGAGGCCTTGAGATCGACCCGCGGCTCTGGATAGTGCTCCCCGAGACGGATGCCTGCCTCGCGCAACACCGACGCGGAGGCCTCCCAGGGCGCGTGCAGCGGCTTGTTCGGCAGCGCGGCGATCTCCGGCACCCATTCGCGCACATAGGCGCCGTCCGCATCGAACTTCTGCGACTGCAATATCGGGTTGAAGATGCGGAAATAAGGGGCCGCATCGGCGCCGCTGCCCGCAGCCCACTGCCAGCCCAGGGTGTTGCTGGCGAGATCGGCATCCACCAGCGTGTCCCAGAACCAGCGGGCGCCCTCCTGCCAGGGGATGAGCAGATTCTTGGTGAGGAAGGAGCCCACGATCATGCGCACGCGGTTGTGCATCCAGCCCGTGTGCCAGAGCTGGCGCATGCCCGCATCCACAATCGGGATACCCGTCTGGCCACGCTGGAAGGCGCGCAGATCCTCGGCGTAGTCGGACGGGCTGCGCCACGGAAAATCGGCAAAGCGCGGGTTGAGCGGCGTATCCACGGTATGGGGATAGTGGTAGATCAGGTGATAGGCGAACTCGCGCCAGATGAGTTCGCGCTGGAAGTGTTCCACCCCGGACTGGGTGCTCTGCTCCTTCACGGCTTCGCTGGCCGCCCACGCCTGACGCGGCGAGAGCTCGCCGAAATGCAGATGCGGCGACAGGCGCGAAGTGCCGTCCGTCCCCGGTGCTTCGCGGCCGGTGTCGTAACGACCGGCGCCGCTGCCCACGAAGTACTGCAGGCGCGCCTGCGCGCCCGCCTCCCCGGGGGACCAGGCCTCGGCCAAGCCTTCATCCCAGCGGATGCGGGGCAGCAGTTCCAGCGCGTCGATGGCGGAGCTCCCCAGCGCCATACGCGTGGCGGCCTCAGGCCAGGGCACGCGGACCGGTGCCGGCAGCGGCTCGGAAGGCTGAACGAAGGCGTGGAAGCGGCGCGCAAAGGGGGAATAGACCCGGTACGGATCGCCGTTGCCGGTGGCGAGCGTCCACGGCTCCGCCATCAGATTCGAGGCATGGCTGCGGACCGAAATCCCCGCCTCGCGCAGGGCGGCCTTGACACTGCGATCGCGGGCGATGGCGGCGGCCTCATAGCAGCGGCCCCAGTGCACGGCTGTCGCCCCACTGGCGGCAATCAGTTCCTGCAGAACCGTCAGCGGATCGCCGGCGCGCACGATGAGGCCGGACCCACACTGCTCCAGCGCCGCGTGCAGTGCGTTCAGGCTGTGGTGCAGCCACCAGCGGGAGGCTGCACCCGGCGGCCAATCGGCCTCCTGCTCGGGCGCGTGGATATAGACCGGCAGCACCGCATCGGCCTCTTCCAGCGCGGCATATAGGGCGGGATTGTCGGCAAGGCGCAGGTCGCGCCGGAACCACACGATATGGGTAGACATGACAGAGGGATCGCACCACGAGGTCTATAATCGCGCCCCATGCTAAATGGCCCCGCCCTCATTCACGCCACGCGCACCCCCTACTGTCGAGGAGGCCTGGCATGACCGCCGATACCGTGCCCGCCATCGATGTGCGGGCGGTCACCAAGCAATTCGGCAGCCTGCAGGCCCTGAAGGGCGTCGACCTGCAGGTCGAGCGCGGCGAATTCTTCGGATTGCTCGGCCCTAATGGCGCCGGCAAGTCGACCCTGATCGGCATCATTTCCGGCCTGGTACGCGCCAGTGGCGGATCGGTGTCGGTGATGGGGCACGACGTCAGCCGCGATTTCCGCCACGCCCGGCGCGCCCTGGGTGTGGTGCCGCAGGAGCTGGTCTTCGATCCCTTCTTCAAGGTGATCGATACGCTGCGGCTGCAGGCTGGCTACTACGGCTGCGGGCGCGAGGCCCGGCCCTGGATCGACGAATTGCTGGAACGCCTCGAACTGACCGACAAGCGCAACGCCACCATGCGTGGGCTCTCGGGCGGCATGAAGCGGCGCGTGTTGATCGCGCAGGCGCTGGTGCACCGCCCGCCCGTGGTGGTGCTCGACGAGCCCACCGCCGGCGTGGATGTGGAACTGCGGCGCACCCTGTGGACCTTCGCGCGCGAACTGCATGCGGCGGGGCACACCATCGTGCTGACCACGCACTATCTGGAAGAGGCCGAAGACCTGTGCTCGCGTGTCGCCATCGTCGACCGCGGCGCGGTACGCGTGGTGTCCACTACCCGCGACCTGCTGGCGCGCCACCCATTCCGCTTTCTGCGCGTGACGCTGTCCGGCGCCGGCCTGCCCGCCCATCTTCAGTCCCAGGCGGAAGCCTGTGCGGATGACACCTGGGAACTCAAGCTGGACCGCAAGACCCAGCCGATCGGCAACGTCATCGAGGAACTGCGCCAGGCGGGGTGTCGCCTGGAGGACATCGCGACCCGCGAGCCGAGCCTGGAGGATGTCTTCGTCGAACTCACCGACAAGGAGAGCCAGCCCGATGCAGCCTGATCATCGCGGACTGTTGACGGTCGTCCAGAAGGAAGTCCGCCGCTTCTGGAGCGTGGTCGGCCAGACGGTGACCGCCCCGGTGATCACGGCCCTGCTCTTCCTGCTGGTGTTCTCGCACGTGCTGGAGGGGCGCGATTCGGGCTATCCCGGGGTGGCCTATACGCAGTTCCTCGTGCCCGGCCTGATGATGATGCAGGTGCTGCAGAACGCCTTCGCCAACACCTCATCGTCGATCGCGCAGTCAAAAATCATGGGCAATATGGTCTTTCTGCTGATGGCACCGCTGTCGGCGCGCGATCTTTTCGTGGGCTACATCGTCGCGGCGCTGCTGCGCTCGACACTGGTCGCGGCGGTGATCTTCGTGGTCACCTGGCCCATCGTCGGCCTGCCGGTTAGCCACCCCTTCGCGCTGCTGGCCATTCTGTTGCTGGCGGCAGGCAGCATGGGCTCGCTCGGCATCATCGCCGGCGTCATCGCCAACAAGTTCGACCACATCGCAGCCTTCCAGAATTTCCTGATCATGCCGCTGACCTTCCTCAGCGGCGTGTTCTATTCGGTCCACGGCCTGCCAGATTTCTGGTTCGAGGCGAGTCTGTTCAATCCCTTCTTCTACATGATCGACGGTTTCCGCTACGGCTTCTTCGGTGTGGCGGATGTCTCGATCTGGCGCAGCCTTGCCTGGAGCCTCGGCTTCTTTGCCTTGAGCAGCGGCATTGCCATCGCCTGGCTGGCGAGCGGCTACCGCCTGCGCGCCTGAGCCGCGGGCTGCATCGCCGAAGCCGGTAGCACTCTGTCGGCAAAGGTCTGCATGGCTTCGCGATAGATCGCCGCGCTGTCCTCACTGCTGGTGTTGTGACTACCGTCGAGCGTGACCAGCGTGGCGCCGGCCGCCGCCTCCGCCAGCCGCTGGCCATGCGCGTAGGGCACGATCTCATCGCCACGCGCATGCAGCACCAGCACCGGCGTGTCGAGGGTGCGCAGCCGCTCCAGCGTGGGATAGCGGATGCGCACGAACCATTGCGTCGGCAGCCAGGGATAGAGCGCCTCGGCAATGTCGGGCACCGAGGTGAAGGTGGAATCGAGCACCAGCCCGGCCGCCGAAACCGTGGTCGCGAGATAGGCCGCCACGGCGCCACCGAGGGAGCGGCCGTGCAGGAGGATGCGTGCCGGCGGCAGCTGCCGCGTCTCCACCAGATAGCGCCAGGCGGCCTCGGCGTCGCGGTAGGTGCCCGCCTCGCTGGGTGTGCCGGTGGACTGGCCATAGCCACGATAGTCCACCAGCAGAGTATCCAGGCCGAGGTCGTGAAACAGCCGGGCAAAGCCGACGCGGTCGCCGATATTGCCGGCGTTGCCGTGGAACATCAGCACCACGCCACGCGCGGTATCGGCCGGGATGTACCAGGCGTGCAGGGTCTCACCGTCGGAGGTTGTAATCCGCGCCTCCTCGTAAGCAAGACCGGCATCGGCCGGCGTCGCACGCAGGGCCCGGCTCGGCTCGTTCGGAAAATAGAGCAGCTGCTTCTGGACGCTGGGCGTCATCGCCAGCGCGCCCAGCGCCAGCAGCCCGGCCAGGATGCTCAGGGTGGTACTCATCGCCGTACCCACGTTGACGCCAGGGCGCGTCGGATCGTCATGTCGGTCCCTCCTGCTCTGGCGGTCCCGCCGGCTCACGGCCATGGTTTTGGCGTGCATCGGCCACCTCACTGAAGAGGGCCGCGCATTCCTGGGCGTGGAAGGCTTCGGCCGCCGGCCCCGTATCCGGGCCCGCATAACGACCCAGTTCCCGGGCCTTGGCGAAGAAGCCGGCTCGAGGCACGGCGGGCGCCGCCTGGCTGACCACCACCGCGGCGCGCAGCGCCCGGCCCGCCGCCACGTCTTCCGTCATCGTTGTTTCCAGCGCCGCTGCCAGACGGCCGATCTGTCGCGGCCCTGGAACCGCCAGCGCATCAAGCACCTCGCGATAGCTGACCCGCCGTCGCTCAAGCGCGCGTGCTTCCAGGTAGGGCCGCAGGGCATCGCGCCATGCGGGCACGGCGGCTTCAGCGACGGTCATGGCGTGGCGGGGCAACGGTGGCAATGGGCACTTCTGTTGCGAAGGCTCGCAGTCTACGCGCCACCGCGCTTGCCGAGACCTGTGCAGGCCCCAGGCCAAGGGCCGGGCCGCGTACAATACGCCGTCCATACAGCACGAAAGCCGTGATGCAAGCCCAAGACATTCAGCAGCTCATCGAAGACGGTCTGCCCGGCGCACAGGTCGTGGTGCGCGGCGACGATGGCCAGCATTTCGAAGCAGAGATCATCTATACCGGTTTCGCAGGCAAGTCCGTGGTCGAGCAGCATCGCATGGTCTACGGCACGCTGGGCAAGCGCATGGGGGGCGAGATTCACGCCCTCGCCCTGCGCACGCGCGCCGAGTGAGGGGGCGTGGACAAGCTTCTGATTGAAGGCGGCGCGCGGCTCGCAGGGGAGATCGAAGCCTCCGGCGCCAAGAATGCCGCCCTGCCGATCCTGTGCGCGACCCTGCTGTCGGCGGACGCGGTCACGCTGCACAACCTGCCGCAACTGCAGGACGTGCGCACCACCCAGCGCTTGCTGCGCGAACTCGGCGCCGAGGTGCAGGCCGAGGACCCCACGGCCGTCACCGTGCAGGCACGCGAGCTGGTCACCCATACCGCGCCCTACGAGCTGGTCAAGACCATGCGCGCCTCCATCCTTGTGCTCGGCCCGCTGCTCGCGCGCCTGGGCGAGGCACGGGTGTCCCTGCCCGGCGGCTGCGCCATTGGCGCGCGCCCGGTGGACATCCATCTGGAAGGGCTGCGCGCCATGGGCGCTGACATCCGCGTCGAGGGCGGCTTCATCCACGCGCGCGCCGCGAAGCTGAAAGGCACTCGCTTCGTCATGGATACCGTGACCGTCACCGGGACCGAAAACCTGATGATGGCGGCCACCCTGGCCGAGGGCACCACGATTCTCGAGAACGCGGCCTGCGAGCCGGAGATCGGCGATCTGGCGGCCTGCCTGAACGCCATGGGCGCGCGCATCAGCGGCGCAGGCACCTCCACCATTCGAGTCGAAGGCGTCGACCGCTTGCACGGGGCCGAGCACCGCGTCCTGCCGGACCGCATCGAGATCGGCACCTTCCTGGTGGCAGCAGCCATGACCCGCGGCAGCGTCACCGTACGCCAGACCGGTAGCGGCCTGCTCGATGCGGTACTGCGCAAGCTGCAGCAGGCCGGCGCCCGCATTGACTGCGAGGCAGACAGCATCCAGCTCGACATGGACGGGCGCCGGCCCACCTCCGTGGATGTTCACACCGCCCCCTTCCCCGGCTTTCCGACCGACATGCAGGCGCAGTTCATGGCCCTCGACTGCATCGCCGACGGGGTGGCGACGATTTCGGAGAACGTCTTCGAGAACCGCTTCATGCACGCCCTGGAACTGCAGCGGCTGGGCGCGGATATCCGCATCGAAGGCCACATGGCCGTGGTGCGCGGACGCGAACAGCTCGAAGGCGCTCCCGTCATGGCCACCGATCTGCGCGCCTCGGCGGGTCTGGTGCTGGCGGGTCTGGTGGCTGACCGGCAGACACTGGTCGATCGCATCTATCACCTCGACCGTGGCTACGAACACCTGGAAGAGAAATTCCGCGCACTGGGCGCCTATGTCCAGCGCGTTTCGCACATCCCGCAGGAGGCGGCATGAGCGCTAGCGCCGGCGTCACCCTGGCTCTGTCCAAGGGTCGCATCTTTGAAGAAAGCGAAGCCCTGCTCGCACCGCTGGGGTTGCTACCCCAGGCGGATCTCGATGACCGCCTGCTGCGCTTGCCTTCGCAGGCAGACGGCGTCGATCTGCTCGTCATCCGTCCTTCCGATGTTCCACCCTATGTCGAACACGGCGCTGCGGACTTCGGGATCGTCGGCAAGGATGTGCTGATGGAGCACGACGGCAGCGGCCTGTTCGAACCCCTGGATCTGCAGATCGCGCAGTGCCGCATGGTGGTGGCTGGGCTGCCCGACAGCGGACTGGACCGTCTGCGTCGGCGCCCGCGCATTGCCACCAAGTACCCGGCCATTGCGCGCGCCCATTTCGGTCGTCAGGGCCGTCAGGTCGAGATCATCAAACTGTACGGCTCCATGGAATTGGCACCGCTGGTGGGCCTGGCCGACGCCATCGTCGACCTGGTGGCCACCGGCAGCACCTTGCGCGCCAACGGTCTGATCGAATTCGAGACCATCGCCGATATCTCGTCGCGCCTGGTGGTGAACAAGGCGGCGATGAAGACCAAGCACGCGG
>JALEHA010000171.1 GCA_022763315.1 Algiphilus sp. | reverse complement strand
GTGCGCACCCAACCGCTGGCGGAGCGCGCGCTGGCGGCCGTGGAAGACGGCCGCATGCGCTTCGTGCCGGGCAACTGGATCAATACCTACCGCCACTGGCTGAACAACATCGAGGACTGGTGCATCTCGCGCCAGATCTGGTGGGGCCATCGCGTGCCCGCCTGGTACACCGAGGATGGCCGCGTCCTGGTCGGTCGCGACGAGGAAGAAGCGCGGCGCAAGGCCGGCCTCGACGCCAGCACGCCGCTGCGGCGCGATACCGATGTCTTCGACACCTGGTTCTCCTCCGCGCTCTGGCCCTTCTCCACCTTGGGCTGGCCAGAACAGACCACGGATCTGCAGCGCCACTACCCCGGCGATGTGCTGGTCACCGGCTTCGACATCATCTTCTTCTGGGTCGCGCGCATGGCCATGATGGGCCTGCATTTCATGGACGATGTGCCCTTCCGCGACGTCTACATCACCGGCTTGGTGCGTGACTCCGACGGCGCCAAGATGAGCAAGTCGAAGGGCAATGTCATCGACCCGCTCGACATCGTGGAAGGCATCTCCGCGGACGATCTTGTGGCCAAGCGCACCGGCGGCCTGATGCAGCCGCAGAAGGCCAAGGCCATCGAGAAGGCCACGCGCGCCGCCTACCCGGACGGTCTGCACGAAACCGGCGTGGACGCGCTGCGCTTCACTTTCTGTGCACTGGCCTCCACCGGACGCGATATCCGCTTCGACCCGAAGCGCGCCGAGGGCTATCGCAACTTCTGCAACAAGATCTGGAACGCCGCCCGCTTCGTGCTGATGCACTGCGAATCCGAGGCGCTGCCCGAGGCCGGCCAGGCCGCCACCCTGTCGGCCGCCGATCACTGGATCATCTCGCGGCTGCAGCGGGTCGAGGCCGAGATCGAACAGCATTTCCAGGACTACCGATTCGACCTCATCGCGCAGACGCTCTATCACTTTGTCTGGCATGAGTACTGCGACTGGTACGTGGAGCTGTCCAAGCCGGCTCTTTCCGGCCGCGACGTCGCTGCCCAGCGCGGCACACGTACCACCCTGCTGCGCGTGCTCGAGACCATCCTGCGCCTGCTGCATCCGATCATGCCCTTCATCACCGAGGAGATCTGGCAGCGCATTGGGCCGCTCGCGGGCAAGCAGGGCGACAGCATCATGCACCAGCCCTATCCGCGCGCACAGCAGGACAAGATCCACGCCGAGGCCGAGGCCGACATCGAATGGCTGCAGGGCTTCATCGTCGGCATCCGCAACATCCGCGGCGAGATGAACCTGGCGCCGTCAACCGTCCTGCCGGTCTACCTGCGCGACGCCAGCCAGCAGGATGTGGAACGGGTGCGGCGCATGCAATCGCTGATCACCGCCCTGGCGCGCACCGAAGCGCCGCTTTTCCTGGAACAGAACGAGGAGGCCCCGCAAGCCGCCACGGCACTGCTCGGCGATCTCAAGATTATGGTGCCGATGAAGGGGCTGATCGACACCGAGGCGGAACTGGCGCGCCTCGACAAGCGCATTGGCAAGTGCGAGAAGGAGTTGGCTGGTCTGGAGCAGCGTCTGGCCAACCCTTCTTTCGCCAAGGCGCCGGAACACGTGGTTGCCGGTGCGCGCCAGCGCCGCGATCAGCTGCACGATGATCTCGCGGCCCTGCGCGAGCAGCGTCAGAAAGTCGCCGAAATCGCCTGACAACACTCGCCACCGGCGCAACGCCGGTGGCAGTCCGCGCTATTCCTCGGCAGCCCTTTGCCGCACCAGACGCAATGCCCGCGGCTTCCGCGCCAATGGCTGGCGCTGATGCTCCGGCGCTTCCAGGTTGGTCAGACAGCGTTCCAAAGCCTGACTCACCATCAGCTGATTGCGCACCTGCGCCATGCGCGGCCAGGTCGCCCGCTCGCCTTCCAGAATGAAGCGGCGCACGTCGTCAATGCGCGGATTGGCGGTGACCCGCATGAAGCGCCACAGGCTGTTCTGCGGCATGATCGTGACGTTGCCGCGATAGTTCTGATCGAGCAGCGAAGCCGCCATATCAAGCGGCTTGCGTAGACCGCCGTCCGGCAGCCCCGAGCGCGCAATGTCGACCACGCTGCGCGACTGCTGAAGCAGCGTCCCCATGACCAGCTTGCGCACTCCGGCCAAGCGCCCCGCGCGCGGTCCGCCTTCGGCGCGCGCGAGGAAGGGAATGACGTGCGGGTTGGTCTGACTCACCACGAAATGATTGGCGTTGTGCAGCCGGCGAAGCCGCTGCATGGGCAGATCGGACTTGAGCGAGCCATCGTTCCACTTCAGGGTCGGCATGAAAGGCACGCGCGCCCCGCGCGCGTCGCGCGTCATCAACATCACCGGCGGAAAGATCAGCGGCACCGAGCAGGAGGCCGCCACCGCCTCGCGCACGCAGACATAGGGGAAGGTCAGATGGTTGAGCAGGCGCGGCGGCTGATTGCTGCCAGCCGGCGACACCGTGATATTGAGGCTACGGCCCGAGGCCTCGAAGGCCTGCTCGAAGGTCAGATCCGGCACATTGGCCGCAATGGCCTTGCGCAGCTGCGTCGGGTCCATGACCGAGCCGAAGCGCATCATGTCGGCCGGCCGCAACGCGCGCCAGAAGCGGTAATAGCTGTTTTCCGGATCGAGCAGCTCCAGGGTCTGTTCCTCGTTGCGGGTCGATACCGCCGCCGCCACCACCGAGCCGGCGCTGGAGCCCGACAGCACGCGCGGCAGCAGACCTTCGAGATAGATCGCCTTCACCACACCGACGTGGAACAGACCCAGCGTGGCGCCGCCGGACAGCAACAGCCCGGATTGGCCGAAGGACTGGGTCACTTCGCGGAAGAACTTCAGCTTTCTGGCGTGTGGCCACTCCGGAAAGCTGGTGTCGGCCAGGTACTCCAACGTCTCCACGACCGTCTGCAGGTACTGATCGATCAGTGTCTTGGTGCCGGTTCGCGCATAGGCATAGAGCTTGGGATTGCCGATATTGCCGATATTCCAGTGCAGGCCCTGGCGCATGTAGTGCACCAG
>JALEHA010000170.1 GCA_022763315.1 Algiphilus sp. | reverse complement strand
GTCTGGAGTACGACGTGCCCCTGTCCCGATACACCTCGTGGCGCGTCGGCGGTCCTGCAGACCGTCTGTATCTGCCTGCCGATCGCGCTGATCTGCTCGCCTTCATTGCCGAGCTTCCGGCGGAGGAGCCGCTGCACTGGATCGGACTCGGCAGCAATCTCCTGGTCCGGGACGGCGGTCTGCGTGGCACCGTGATCGTGCTGCATGGCGCCCTCAATACCCTGCATCTCGAGGCGGCGGACGGCAGTGCGCTGGCTGTGGATGCCGCCTTGCCGGTCGGGGCGCGGGTCTATGCCGAAGCCGGGGTGCATTGCGCGCGCCTGGCCAAATTCGCTGAGCGCGCGGCGCTCGCCGGTCTCGGCTTCATGGCGGGCATTCCCGGCACCGTGGGCGGTGCGCTGGCGATGAATGCGGGGGCATGGGGCGGGGAGACCTGGCCGGCGGTCGACGCGGTCGAGATCGTGCAACGCGGGGGCACAACGCGCTGGCTGTCGCCGGACACGGTGCACTTCGCCTACCGCGAGGTGCGTCTGCCCGAGGATGCGATCGGTCTGATCGCGGCACGCTTCAAGGTGAAGGCCGACGAGGATGGCAGCCATGCCGCGGCGGTGCGCTCGCAGCTGGCGCGGCGCAAGGCGACTCAGCCCGTTGGTCGGCCCAGCGCCGGCTCCACCTTCCGCAACCCGGAGGGCGACTTCGCGGCCCGCCTGATCGAAGCCGCCGGTCTCAAGGGCTATCGCATGGGCGGCGCCGAAGTCAGCGCTCAGCATGCCAACTTCATTCTGACCAGCGAGGGGGCACGCGCCAGCGATGTCGAGCGCCTGATTGCCCATATCCAGCACACCGTGCGTGAGCGGACCGGCGTCGCCCTGCAGCCCGAGGTGCGCGTGGTGGGCGAGCCCCTGGAGGGACAGTCATGATCCAGCCCCCGCGCATGCATCAACCGCGCGCCTTCGGAAAGGTCGCCGTACTGTGCGGCGGCTGGTCTCCCGAGCGCGAGATCAGCCTGCAGTCCGGCAGCAATGTCTTCGCGGCGCTGGAGCGTCAGGGCGTGGACGCCACGCTGCTCGATGTCGATCGCGCCATGCTGCTCGGTCCCGCCCTCGACGGCTTCGACCGCGTGCTCAATCTGGTGCACGGCCGGGGCGGGGAGGACGGACTGCTACAGGCAGTGCTCGAGCTGCGTGGCCTGCCCTATCCGGGGGCGGGGGTGGCGGCTTCGGCGCTGGCCATGGACAAGCTGCGCAGCAAGCGGGTGTGGCGCGATGCGGGCCTGCCCACGCCTGCCTTCGCGGCGCCGGATTCCCTGGAGGCCGCCCACGCCGCCGCAGCGCAGATCGGCTATCCGCTGTTCATCAAGCCGGTGGCGGATGGCTCTTCGGTCGGTATCCACAAGGTGCGCAGCAGCGCACAGCTCGAAGCGGCCTTCCTCGATGCCGCCCAATACGGCGATGTGCTGATGGAAGCCTTCGCCGAGGGGCGCGAGTTCACCTGCGCGGTACTCGATGGCACACCGCTTCCGCTGATCTGCATCGAGCCGGCCGGCGAGTTCTATGACTACCACGCCAAGTACCTGTCTGACGAGACGCGCTATCTGTGCCCGGCGCCCGTGGACGACGCCCTGCGTGATCGCCTTCAGGCCATGGCGTTGGAGGCCTTTGCCGCCATCGGGGTGCGCCAGTGGGGTCGTGTCGACTTCATGCTCGACGGTCGGGGCGCGCCGCAGCTGCTGGAGATCAACACCCTGCCGGGAATGACCACGCACTCGCTGGTGCCGATGGCCGCACAGGCTATCGGCATCGATTTTGACGCCCTGTGTTGGCGGCTACTGGAATGCACGATGGAGGCTGCGTAATGCCTACGATGAATTGCCTGTGGCGGGGACGCCTGCTGTCGCTACTGGCCGGCATGCTGCTGGCCGGTGGCGCCGCCGCCACAACCCATGCCTTGGTGGAACGCGATACTGGTTTGCGTCAGGTCGTCCTGGCGCACAGTCCTGCCCGGGTGCCGCCGGAAACGGTGCGCGCTGTGGTCGCGCCCTTTGCGGAGGCAGAGTTCGCGCGCCTCGATCTGGCGGGCTTACGCCAATCATTGGAGGCGCTCCCCTGGGTGGCGCGTGCGCAGGTGCGGCGCGACTGGCCGGACCGGCTGGTCATCACCCTGCACGAGCACGAGCCGGTGGCGGCGCTGGCGGAAGGCCGCTTCCTGATGCGTGACGGCACGGTGACGGTCATCGAGGACTTTGCCGGTGAAGGCTTGCCCCAGCTCGCTGTGGACGCCACTCACGCCGGCACGGCGTACCAGGCCTACCGCGATCTCGAGGCTGCCCTGAGCGGCAGCGCGCTTCGGCCGGCACTGCTCGCGCGTTCGGCCCGTGGAAGCTGGACGCTGGTGGACCGCGACGGTGTGGCTTTCCGCCTGGGTAAGGGGGACCCGGCCAAGCAGGCCGAGCGCCTCAGGAAGGCGGTGATGCCCGCTCTGGCGGGACGCATGCAACGCGTGGCCTATGTCGATCTGCGCTACGGAAATGGATTTGCAGTGGGCTGGGACGAAACCGGTCCGGAGAGCGATTAATGGCGAAAAAGGGCAACAGCAATCTGCTGGTCGGCATCGATATCGGGACCTCCAAGGTGGCGGTCATCGTCGGCGAAGTGCGCGACGATGGCTCGATGGAGATCGTGGGCCACGGCGAGGCGCCTTCCAAAGGGCTGTCACGCGGCGTGGTGGTCGATATCGAGGCCACGACCAATGCCATCCGGCGCGCGGTGGAGGAGGCCGAGCTGATGGCGGGCTGCCGCGTGCAGACGGTCTATGCCGGCATCTCAGGCAGCCACGTGCGCGCGGTAAATTCGCAGGGCATCGTCGCGGTGCGCAATCGCGAGGTCACCGAAACCGACAAGGAGCGCGTCATCGACGCGGCGCGCGCCATTGTCATCCCGGCGGACCAGCGCGTCCTGCACGTGGTGCCACAGGAATGGTCGGTAGATGGTCAGGAGGGCATCCGCGAACCCGCCGGCATGGCCGGTGTGCGTCTGGAAGCGAAGGTGCACATCGTTTCCGTGGGCACCTCGGCAGCGCAGAACATCTACAAATGCATCGAGGGCTGCGGGCTCGAAATCGACCGGCTGATCCTCGAACCCCTGGCGTCCAGCTATGCGGTGCTGCAGCCCGACGAGCGCGATCTGGGCGTCTGTCTGGTGGACATCGGTCACGGCACGGCCGACATCGCCATCTTCAAGGATGGCTCCATCCGGCACGTGGCCGTGGTGCCACTGGCGGGCGAATACGTCACGCGCGACATCGCCGCCATGTTCCGCACGCCCAGCAAGTCGGCCGAGGCCATCAAGCGCCAGTTCGGTTGCGCCTGGCCGCAGCTCCTTGAACCGGGCGAGTCGATCGAGGTGCCGTCGACCGGCGACCACCCTGCGCGGCAGATCTCGCGCCAGGAGATGGCCGAGGTCATCAAGGCCCGCTACGAGGAGCTGTTCCGCGAATTCATCGCACGTGAACTGCATCGCAGCGGCTTCTACGACCTCATCGCCAGCGGCATCGTGCTCACCGGCGGCAGCTCGCGTCTCCCCGGCGTGATCGAACTCGCCGAGGACGTTTTTCAGGTTCCGGTCCGTCTTGGCCTGCCGCAGGAGCAGATCAAGGGCATCACCGACGTCACCCGGAATCCCGCATACGCCACGGCAGTCGGCCTGCTGCTGTTCGGGCGCGATCAACGACCCCACGAGCGGGTCGATTTCGATCAGGCCGGCATGAAGCAGTTGTGGCAGCGAGTCCGCAACTGGTTTCAGGGCAACTTTTAAACATCACGACTCGCCACCGCGGGCAATCAGGAGGTATCACCATGAGCGAAGTATTTGAAATCCACGACGGACAATCCCCGGAACGCGCCATCATCCGTGTCGTCGGCGTGGGAGGCGGTGGCTGCAATACCGTCAACCAGATGGTCGAGGCCGGTATCGAAGGGGTGGAGTTCATCTGCTCCAACACCGACCGTCAGCATCTGGATCGCAGCAAGGCGGCCAACATTCTGCAGATCGGCGCGGCCGTGACGCGTGGCCTGGGCGCTGGCAGCGATCCCGAGAAGGGCCGGGCGGCCGCGGAGGAGGACCGTGACCGTATCCGCGATGTGCTGGAAGGTACCGACATGCTCTTCCTGACCGCCGGCATGGGCGGCGGGACCGGCACCGGCGCGGCCCCGGTCATCGCCGAGATTGCACGCGAACTCGACATCCTCACCGTGGCCGTGGTGACCAAGCCCTTCATGTTCGAAGGCAAGAAGCGCAACAGCGCGGCCACGGCCGGCATCAGCGAACTGCATCGTCACGTGGACTCGCTCATTCTCATCCCCAACGAGCAGCTACAGCGCGTGCTGGGCGACGACGCCACGATGGAAGAGTGCTTCCGCAAGGCCAATGACGTGCTGCAGAATGCCGTGCAGGGCATTTCCGACCTGATCACCCGCCCGGGCCAGGTCAACGTCGACTTTGCCGACGTTTCCACGGTCATGCGCAGCCGTGGCAAGGCGATGATGGGGCTGGGCCGCTCTTCCGGCGACGATCGCGCCCTCAACGCGGTGGAGGAAGCGCTCACCAGTCCGCTGCTGGACGATATCGAGCTGACCAACGCCCAGGGCATCCTGGTCAACGTCGCCTGCGACCACTCGCTGAAGATGGGTGAGATCAATCGCATCATGGGCCGGGTGCTGGAGATCGCCAGCGACGATGTCGATCTCAAGTTCGGTACCTCGCTGGACGAGAGCCTCGACGGCGAGTTGCGTGTGACCGTGGTGGCCACGGGTCTGGGTGGCAGCCATCAGCAGGCCGAGCACAGTGCGAATGTCACGCCCATCAACCGTCAGCACAGCCCGCAGCAACCTGCCGCGGATGTCAACGGCCATCCGCGTCACAGCTCGGTCGAAGTGCCGGCCGTGATGCGCGAATCCGGCAGTCGCGTCGCCGTGGGGCAGGACTTCCACAGCAGCTCGATTCCGGATGAGGAAGTGCTCAACATTCCGGCCTTCCTGCGCAATCAGGCCGACTAAGCGCGCTTCGCTTCCGCCCTAAGCGGCCCCCTTGTGGGGCCGCTGGTAGGCACAAGGCCGCGCACCGCTGCCGGCTTCATCTTGGATACAGCTTCACGGTGCTGTCATAATGAACGGATAACAACGCACCGGCTCCGTCGGTGCGCGTCTCGCGCGAGAGAAGAATATGGTCCAGCAACGCACCCTGAAAAATCCGATTCGCGCCTCCGGCGTCGGGCTGCACAGCGGCCGAAAGGTCTTCCTGTCCATGCAGCCGGCGGCGCCCGATACGGGCATCATTTTCCGCCGTATCGATCTGCCTGGCGCGCCCGAGATTCCCGCCCAGGCCCATCTGGTGACGGATACACAACTGTGCACCTGCCTGACCAACGAGGACGGCCACAAGATCCAGACCATCGAGCATCTGCTGTCGGCGCTGTCCGGCATGGGGGTCGACAACGCCATCATCGAGCTGTCGGCGCCGGAAGTACCGATCATGGATGGCAGTGCCGGGCCCTTCGTTTTTCTGCTGCAGTCGGCAGGCGTGGTGGAGCAGGCCGCGCCCAAGCAGTTCCTGCGCGTCAAGCGGCCGGTGCAGGTGCAGGAAGGTGACAAGCTGGCGCGTCTGGAACCTGCCAACGGCTTCCGCCTCTCCTTTGGTATTGAATTCGATCATCCAGTGGTCAGCGGCACGCGCCAGCATGTCACGGTGGATTTCTCAAGCACGGCCTTTGTGCGCGAGGTGGCGCGGGCCCGTACCTTTGGCTTCATGCAGGACGTCGAATTCATGCGCGCGCGCAATCTGGCATTGGGCGGCAGTCTGGAGAATGCTGTCGTGCTCGATGAGTTCCGCGTGCTCAATCGCGACGGGCTGCGCTACGACGATGAATTCGTCCGCCACAAGATCCTCGACGCCGTCGGTGATCTTTATCTGGTCGGGCACAGCATCCTGGGCGCTTATTCGGCCTTCAAGTCGGGTCACGACCTCAACAACAAGCTGGCGCGCAAGCTGCTGGAAGATGAGAGCGCCTGGGAGCTGGTGACGGTGGATGACGCCGCCGACGCGCCGGTGCAGTTCGGACCGGCGCTTCCAGCAACGGCCTGAATCGTCCCCAGCCGCTGGTCCAGCCAGTGGCTGCGCGCGTCAACTTACCACCCCGTACCTTGTCGCTTCTGTGGCACAGCCCTACACTGGCCTGAAAAAGACGTGTCATCACAGGGGCTTTCGTGCAAGTGCAGAACTTGCGTCAGCGCGGCTGGCGTGACGGACGAGTTTTTACAATCAAGCGTTCGCAGGGTGCGCCGGCGCTTCGCAGCCGCTCTGCAATGCGGCGGGCGTCCTGCTTGGCGCGTGCCGCCGCCCCGGCATTCTCTGCAAACAGCACGACCGCATCGTCGCGCACATTTGCGACTCGCAGCTGCCGGCTCCACGGGCGATCCATGCCCTGGACGGCCTCACTGAGCTGCTGCAAGCGTACGGCGCGGGCCAGCAATCGGCCGGCAGTTCCGGTGCGCGACGACAGCACGTCACCGAGCTGGCTGCCTTCGCTGTCAAAGGCCGAAGGCTGGCCGTCTTTGGAACGGGATGTACGTGAATAAGCCATGCAGGTAATCATCGTAGACCATCGCCGGGGCTGGACGCGTCGTTTTGACGCCACCGGTCGGCGCGCGCGTGCCATTGCCGTTGCCAGCGGCCTTGCCCTCTCCGTCCTTTTTGCCGCTGTGCTGACGGCCGGTTGGCAGTTGCACAGCTGGCTGGCCCCCAAGCGCGTGGAGGTGGTTGATGTCTGGGGGCCGGATGTGGCCGACCAGCGCGCCGCCATCGATACCCTGCGAGAACGCCTGCACGATGAGTCGGCCGCTTTCGCGCGCCGCATCGCCACGCTGCAGGCCCATGTGACCCGGCTGGATGCAGCCGGCGAGCGCATGGCGCGGTTGGCAGACCTCGATGACGGAGAATTCAATTTCGAGGGCGCGCCCGCGGTCGGTGGCCCGTTGGACGAAGGCGGTGTGACGCCGGCGCTCAGCGAGCTGACCGCCGAACTCGACGCCCTGGAAACCAAGATCCGCAGTCGCTCGCGTCAGTTGAGCGTGCTTGAGGAAATGCTGGTGGCGTCGCGGGTACGCCAGGAATCGCGGCCCGAAGGTCGACCAGTGACCGCAGGCTACATCTCCTCGCATTTTGGTCGCCGCATTGATCCTTTCACCGGGCGGGCCGCCAGCCATTACGGTATCGATTTCGCGGCCGTCACCGGTAGTGTGGTGGCTGCCGTCGGCTCCGGCATCGTCGAGTACTCGGGCCCGCGCAGTGGCTACGGCAAGATGATCGAAATCAATCACGGCAATGGCTACAGCACGCGCTACGGGCACAACAGCAAGCTGTTGGTGCGCGTAGGCGAGCGTGTGACGCGTGGCCAGGCGATTGCCGAGGTGGGCGCCTCTGGCCGCGCCACGGGGCCGCATCTGCACTTCGAGGTCCACTACAACGGCAAGCCGGTCAATCCGGCCCGCTTCATCAGCGCTGCACGCTAAGCGCGCGCCCAGCCGCGACGGCGGCCTTGTGCGCGAGTCGTGCCGATCGCGCGCAGCCGGCATAATGGCGCCCAAGCGGAAGTGCTCCCGTCTTTCGCGGGGGCGCCTTGCATTGATCCAACTCCACGAGTTCTGATGTTGAATAACATGATGGCGCGGCTGTTCGGCAGCCGGAATCAGCGCGTTGTCTCGCGTTTGCGCGGTCTGGTGACCCAGGTCGGCAAGCTCGAAGAGAGCCTGCAGGCCCTGTCGGATGATGCGCTCGCCGCCAAGACCGAGGAATTCCGGCAGCGCCTGGCCGACGGCGCCTCCCTGGAAAGCTTGCGCGGCGAAGCCTTCGCGGTGGTGCGCGAGGCCGGTCGGCGCTGGCTCGGCATGCGCCACTTTGATGTGCAGCTGATCGGTGCCGCCGTGCTCGACGAGGGCAAGATCGCGGAAATGAAGACCGGCGAAGGCAAGACGCTGGTCGCCACGCTGGCGGTCTACCTCAACGCGCTCGCCGGCAAGGGCGTGCACGTGGTCACCGTCAACGAGTATCTCGCCCGCCGCGATGCCGACTGGATGGGGCGCATCTACCGCAACCTCGGCATGACTGTGGGTGTGGTCGTACCGCAGCAGGACCGTGAGGAAAAGCGCGCCGCCTATCAGGCCGACATCACCTACTGCACCAACAATGAGCTGGGCTTCGACTATCTGCGCGACAACATGGCCTTCCGCGTCGAGGACAAGATGCAGCGCGGGCATGCCTTCGCCATCATCGACGAGGTGGACTCCATCCTCATCGACGAGGCGCGTACACCGCTGATCATCAGTGGCCCGACCGACGACAAGCCCGAGCTGTACAAGCGCGTCAACGAGATTGCCCCCCGACTCAAGAAGCAGGAAGAAGAGGACGGTCCGGGCGATTTCTCGGTCGAGGAGAAGAACAAGCAGATCTACCTGACCGAGGAAGGGCACGACCACGTTGAGCAGCTGATGCGCGAGGCGGGCCTGCTCGGCGAGGGCGACAGCCTCTACGACGCGCAGCACATCGTGCTGATGCACCATCTCAATGCGGCGCTGCGCGCGCACCATCTGTACCGGCGCGACGACCAGTACATCGTGCGCAACAACGACGTCATCATCATTGATGAATTCACCGGCCGCATGATGGTGGGGCGGCGCTGGTCGGACGGCCTGCACCAGGCGGTGGAAGCCAAGGAGGGCGTGCCGATCCAGCAGGAGAACCAGACGCTGGCCTCGATCACCTTCCAGAATTACTTCCGGCTGTACGAAAAGCTCGCCGGCATGACCGGCACCGCGGACACCGAGGCCTTCGAGTTCCAGAGCATCTACGGGCTGGAGGTCGTGGTCATTCCCACGCACCGACCCATGGTCCGCGACGATCGTGGCGATCTGGTCTACATCACCGCTCAGGAGAAATTCAACGCGGTGGCGCAGGAGGTCATCGAGGCCCACCAGAAAGGGCAGCCCGTGCTGCTGGGTACGGCCAGCATCGAGACCTCCGAGCTGTTATCCAAGCTGCTCACCCAGGCCTCGGTGCCGCATGAGGTGCTCAACGCCAAGCAGCACGAGCGTGAGGCCGACATCATCGCGCAGGCGGGCCGGCCGGGCGCGGTCACCATCGCCACCAATATGGCGGGCCGCGGCACCGATATCGTGCTCGGTGGCTCGCTCGATGCCGAACTCGCCAAGCTGCCGGAAGAGGACACCGAGGCGCGCGCCGCCGCCGAACGTGCCTGGCAGGAGCGTCACGATCAGGTGGTGGAGAACGGCGGTCTGCTCGTGGTCGGTTCGGAGCGGCACGAATCGCGGCGCATCGACAACCAGCTGCGCGGCCGTTCCGGCCGTCAGGGCGACCCGGGCGCCACGCGCTTCTATCTGTCGCTGGATGACAGCCTGATGCGCATTTTCACGCCGCCGCGCATGCGTGCCATGTTGCAGAACATGGGGATGGAGGAAGGCGAAGCCATTGAGCACCGCTGGGTGACGCGCGCGATCGAAACGGCGCAGCGCAAGGTGGAGTCGCACAACTACGACATCCGCAAGCATCTGCTCGACTACGACAACGTCGCCAATGACCAGCGCAAGGTCATCTACGAGCTGCGCGACAATCTCATCACCGCCGAACAGGTCAGCGAACTGATCGAGAACATCCGCGGCGAGGTGGTCGACAGCGTGATCGATGCCTACATCCCGCCGCAGAGTGTCGAGAACCTGTGGCAGGTCGAGGGGTTGGAAGACGCCCTCCGCGCCGATTTCGAACTGGACCTGCCGATTCGCAAATGGCTGGACGAGGAGAAGGAACTCAACGAGGCCGGCCTGCGTGAGCGTATCTCCGAGCGCCTGCTTGCGGCCTACGACGTCAAGCGCGAGCAGGTCGGCGCCGAGGTGTTGCAGCACTTTGAAAAGGCGGTTGCTCTCAATGTGCTCGATCGGTTGTGGCGTGAGCATCTGGCTTCGATGGACTATCTGCGCCAGGGAATCCATCTGCGCGGCTATGCGCAGAAGGATCCGAAGCAGGAGTACAAAAAGGAAGCCTTCGCCATGTTCAGCGACATGATCGCGCGCTTTAAGCACGAGGTCATCAGTGTGCTGGCGCGGGTTCAGGTCAAGAGCGAAGAGGATGTGGCGGCGGTTGAGTCCCAGCGTCGCCAGCCGGAGAATCTGGACTTTCAGCACGCCGAGGCGGAACAGGTTCCGACTGGAACAGCGCTGCCCGCCGGCGGCGGCCAGCCCGCAGCAGCGCCGGCCGCCGCCCCGGCGGCGCAGGGCACAGGCCGGCGTCTTCCGCTCGGGGCAGGGGCGCCAGCCCCGGCGGAGAAGCCGGAAACGGTGCGTCGCGACATGGCCAAGGTCGGGCGCAATGAGCCCTGTCCCTGCGGCTCGGGCAAGAAGTACAAGCACTGCCACGGGCGTATCGAATAGCACCGCGCCATGGCCGTCGATCTTCACGAGCCGGAAGCGCTACTGCCCATCCCCGGTGTGCGCCTCGGCGTCGGGCGCGCGGGCATCCGCCGCAGTGACCGTGATGACCTGCTGTTGATGGCGCTGGATGCCGGCACTACCGTTGCCGGCCTGTTCACGCGCAACGCCTTCTGCGCCGCACCCGTGACGCTCTGTCGCCAGCGCCTGGCCGAAAGGACCGCCGTGCGGGGGCTGCTGATCAACAGCGGCAACGCCAACGCCGGTACCGGCCGCAGCGGCATGGAAGCGGCCCGTCAGTGCGCCACCGCGGCCGAAACCCAGCTGGGCGGCATGGTGCTGCCCTTCTCCACCGGCGTGATCGGCGAACCGTTGCCGGTCGATCGCATGTGCAGCGCCATTCCGCGTGCGGCGGGGCAATTGCGCAGCGACGCATGGCTGGATGCCGCGCGCGCCATCATGACCACGGATACGGTGGCCAAAGGCTGTAGTGAGCGGCTGCAACTCGAGGATGGTCGCGAGATCACCATTACCGGTATTGCCAAGGGCGCCGGCATGATCTGTCCGGACATGGCCACCATGCTGGCCTTCATCGCCACCGATGCCCCCATCTCGCGCCGCGACCTCCAAAAGGCGCTGGAGGAGGTCGCAGCTGACAGCTTCAACGCCATCACCATTGACGGCGACACCTCCACCAACGACAGCCTGATCCTGGCAGCCACCGGCGCTGCCGGCGGCGTGGCGCTGGTCGAAGGGCAGGCAGCGCACAGGCAGTTCCTGCAGGCGCTGCAGCGCGTATGCGACCACCTCGCCCAGGCTGTCGTGCGCGACGGCGAGGGCGCCACACGGTTCATCACCATTGCTGTGGAAGGTGCCACCCATCGCGACGAGGCCCGTGCGGTCGGCTACACCCTGGCGCATTCACCCCTGTTCAAGACGGCGGCCTTCGCCGGCGATCCGAACTGGGGCCGCATCCTGGCCGCCGTGGGGCGTGCGCCGGTGGAGGATTTCGACCTGTCGCGGGTCGATATCCGCATCGACGAAGTGGCGCTGATCGAGCAGGGTGAACCGCACCCCGACTATCGCGAGGCGGCCGGCGCCACTGTGTTCGCGCGGCCGGAATTCACGGTCCACGTTGCGCTTGGTCGTGGCAGGCAGGCGGCGCGGGTGTACACCTGCGACCTGTCCTACGACTACGTTCGTATCAACGCCGAATACCGCAGCTAGTGAGGGACAAACGGGTACGGGTGGCGGTGGCCGCCATGCGCGACGCTTCCGGCGCCGTGCTGCTCAGCCAGCGCCCAGCGCACAAGAGCTACCCCGGTCAGTGGGAGTTCCCGGGCGGCAAGATCGAGCCGGGGGAATCGGTCGACCAGGCCTTGCGGCGTGAGTTGGCGGAGGAACTCGGCATTGAGGTGGTCGACGCCAGGCCGCTGATTCGCGTGCGCCACGACTATCCGGAGCTGGCCGTCTGTCTGGATGTCCGCGAAGTCTTGCAGTGGTCCGGCACGCCGACGGGCGTCGAGGGCCAGACGCTCGCGTGGGTCGCCACCGAGGCGCTGCCGGATTGGCCGCTGCTGGCCGCGGATGCGCCTATCGTGCGTGCGTTGCAGCTGCCGATGCATTATGCCTTCAGCCCCGAGGATGCGGGTAGCCAACGCGTACTGGATGGGCTGGCGCGTCTGCCGCAGGACGCGCTGCTGCGCTTGCGCTTGCCGGCGCTGGGTGATGCCGAATACCGGGATTTGGCAGAGGCGGTGTGTCACCTGCGCGGCACGGCGCGGCTTGCGGTCGACCGCGATCCCGGGCTGGCGCAGCATCTCGGATGCTGGTGGCACGTCAATGGCCGCACGCTCGAGCGCTATGCAGCCAATCGCGCGCGACTGCCGCAGGGCAGTATCACGTCGGTGCACGACGCTGCGGCCTTACGCTCGGCGCATGATCTGGGCGCGGCGGCCGCAGTGCTTGGTCCCGTGCAGCAGACCGCCAGCCACCCCGGCACGGCGGCCATCGGTTGGTCCGCCTTCCAGGCGCTGGTCGATGCAGCAGGGCTGCCGGTCTACGCCATCGGCGGCATGACACCGCGCGACGCCAGGCGGGCGCGCGATGCCGGCGGCCAGGGTGTGGCGGGTATCCGCGCCTTCTGGTGAGCGCCACCCTCGGCCTGGGCCGGGCGGCGGGCTGCTGAAAAACAACGAATGCGGCTGCCGGGCAGAGTCGCTAACGTGACGGTGTTAATTGCCTCTATGGAACATCCGCATGGATGGCTTCAGCAAGCCGGTGCACGACACCGTCATCCGCAACGCGCTGGTCTTCGACGGCAGCGGGGGCCCACCCTGCCAGCAGGACGTGGCCATCCGCGACGGACGCATTGTCGACATCGGGCAGCAGGTTGGCGCAGGACGCGAAGAAGTCGATGCCGCCGGGCAATGGCTGCTGCCCGGACTGCTGGACATCCACACGCATTTCGATCTTGAAGTAGAGCTGGCGCCGGGGCTGCCCGAAGCGGTCCGCCATGGCACTACCACGGCCATCATGTCGAACTGTTCGCTGGGCTTGGCCTACGGCAATCAACGCCGCGATGGTGCGGACCCGATCGTCGATTGTTTTGCCCGTGTCGAGAACGTGCCCAAGCACACCCTGGCCAAGGTGGCTGAGGCAGTGCATTGGCGCGATTCGGCGTCGTATCTCCAGCATTTCGATGATCTCGCTCTCGGTCCGAACGTGGCGGCGATGATTCCGCATTCCATGCTGCGTATCGAAGTGATGGGCTTGCGCGACTCCATTTCGCGCGATCCCACCGAGGACGAGTTACAGCGCATGGAGGCTTTGCTTGAGAAGGGGATGCAGGAGGGCTACATCGGTTTCTCCACCGATGGGCTGCCGTTCCACTACCTGGCCAATCAGCCCAACGTCCGCAAGCAGATCCCAACCCAGTTCGCGCCTTACGCCGAACTCAAGCGCTTGACCGCCATCGTGCGTCGCTGGGGGCGGGTCTGGCAGGCGACGCCACCCAAGGACAATACTATCGCGGTCTTCCGCAATTTCCTGTTGACCTCGGGTCGGTTGTTTGGCCGGCCATTGAAGGTGACGGCGGTGGCCGCCATCGATCTGGCCACCAATCGCTCCATCGTGCGCCTGGGCCTCCTGCTGTCGCGTCTGCTCAATCTTCGGCTGTTGAAAGGGCAGTTCCGCCTGCAGGCGCTGCCGGCGCGCTTCAAGATCTGGAGCGACGGCGTGATTACTCCAATCGCGGAGGAAATCCCGGAATTGCGTCGGCTCAACGAATGCGACCTGGAGGACCGGGTCAGCCGCCGCCGCATCCTCGACGATCCGGATTATGTCCGGGCCTTCCGCGCGATGTGGTACCACGGTCGGCGCGGCTGGAGTGTGGCGCGGCTCAAACATTGGCTGCGCCTTGATGACAATGTGCTGTCACGCGATCTCTCCGATATGACCATCGACGAGAGCCCGGTGGCGGAATGGCAGGGCGAGAGCATGCAGCAAGTGCGTAACGCCCTGTTGCGATGGCAGGAGCGTGGCGAGGGCGCGCGCAGCAGCGCTGAGGCGGAGGCCTTCCGCAGCTTCCCGCCCCAGCCGGATGCGGCGGATTTCTTCCTGCATCTGCTGCGGCGTTTCGATACCGATCTGCGCTGGTGGACCGTGTCGGCCAATCGCGATCTCGCCATGGTCGAGAGGCTGGCATTCCATCCCCGCCTGTTGCCCGGGTTCAATGACAGCGGCGCGCATTTGACCAACATGGCCTTCTATGACGGCAATCTGCGTATGCTCAAGATGGCGCAGAGGAAGGGCTTGGCGCGCGTCTCCCATGCTGTCCATCGTTTGACGCGCGAGCCGGCCGAATTCTTCGGGATCGATGCCGGATGCCTGGATGTAGGCGCTCGCGCCGATCTGGTGTTGATCGACCCCCATGCGCTGTCGCGTTGGGAGCCCGAGGCGACGGTCGAATACGTGTGGCGTGATGCCTTCGCCCATCGCCAGCTTGTCAACCGGCCGGTTGGCGTCGTGCGCCGCGTATTCATCAACGGCCACTGTGCCTTTGTTGACGGGCATTACACGCCGGACCACGGCAAGGTGCGCATGGGCCGGCTCCTGCGCAGTCACGATCACGAGCAGCGCGCAGTGTCTCGCGCTGCGGCATGCGCGGCCTAAGGCCGGCTACAGGGGTGTTTCCCGCCATGCGCTAGCACATTCGATCCGGGCCGCTGCTCTTTCGGCCCCCATTCTGCACGGCATCCGTCGTGCTGCGGCTTTGTGACAATTCGATGTCATCGCCGCTCTGTGCATCGCACCGACGTGCGATTCCGTTACACTGCGCCCGACTGCGGAGAACCGCAATCGATGGGTGCGCGCGTCCCCGACTGGATCAGCGGACGCGGCCTCGCAGCGAATGGATTCCTATACAGGGAGGGAACTCGAATGTCGACGAAGAAATGGGCCCTTGGGCTCGCAGTAAGTGGTGCGCTGATCGCTGGTAACGCGGTGGCGCAGGAAGAAGAAAGCACGACAAGCAGCTACTTCTCCTTCCTTGGCAGCTACTCCATGATGGATGAAGACCGCACTCCGCTGGAAAAGGGCGAAGAAGGCTACGGCTTCCAGGCGATGTACGGCACCCAGTACGGCTCGGGCTTCGGCTGGGCGATCGGCCTCGGGTCGCAGATTATCGAGACCGACATCGACTCCTTCACCGACTTCTACCGCCACAATGTGGAGCTCCAGGGCACCTATGCGCTGGGTGACCGCACCGGCTTCACGCCTTACGCGCTGATCGGTATCGGCGGCAACTACAACGACGTGCGCGACGTGGAAGAAGGCGACAGCTTCGACCCCTACGGCACCGCAGGCCTCGGTGTGGTGACCGGCCCGTTGACCGAGCGCGGCGAGCTTAAGCTGCGCGCCGAAGTGCGCTATGTCTACGACACCTACTCCGAGGAGTATCAGGACTACACCGCCCTGGTCGGTATTGAACTGCCGCTGTTCAAGCGCGTGGTCAACATGCCGCCCCCGCCCGCACCCGAGAAGGAAGTGCAGGTGGTCGAGGCCGAGCTGGAAGACTCTGACGGTGACGGCATCCCGGATCAGGCAGACAAGTGCCCCGGCACCCCGGCCGGCACGCGCGTCGATGGCGAAGGCTGTGCCCTGTCGGACCTCATCAACCTGTTTGGCGTGCTCTTCGCGTTTGATTCTGCGGACCTGAACGCCAACGCGCGTCGTCTGCTGAACCCGGTGGTTGGCCTGTTCAACCGCTATCCCGACCTGGAAGTGGAAGTTGCCGGTCACACCGACAGCGTCGGCCCGGATGACTACAACCAGCAGCT
>JALEHA010000023.1 GCA_022763315.1 Algiphilus sp. | reverse complement strand
GCGCCCAATTTCCGGCTGCTGCGCGCACCGATGGCAGTGGCGGCGGACCGAGCCTGCTGGCGGGAGTGGCTGGCGCATCGCGAGGACGCGCTGGTGGACAGCTTCGAGGTCTTCGACGACTGGCTGGCGGTCAACGAGCGCGTGGACGGGCTGTTGCGGCTGCGCCTGATGCCGTGGGCTGGCGGCGAGGAACGCGTGATCGTGGGTGATGCCGCGCCTTCCGGCATCCACCTGGTCGGCGCCGCCGAACCTTCCAGCCCCAGCGTACGTTATGTCGAGAGCCGCCTGACCACCCCACAGACGGTCTACGACCACGCGCTTTCCAGTGGCGCGCGCACGCTGGTCAAGCAGCAGCCGGTGGAAGGCGATTTCAACGCCGCGAATTACCGCTCGGACTACCGCTGGATCACCGTGCGCGATGAGGCGCGCGTGCCGCTATCGCTGGTGCATCACCGCGACACGCCCCTTAATGGCAGTGCGCCGCTGCTGCTGACCGGCTACGGCGCCTACGGCCTGTGTCTCGACCCCGCCTTTTCCAGCCACCGCTTGTCATTGCTCGACCGCGGCTGGATCGTGGCCATCGCCCACGTCCGCGGCGGTGAGGAGTTGGGCCGGGCCTGGTACGACGCCGGCCGGCTGCACCACAAGCGCAATACCTTCCAGGATTTCATGGATGTGAGCGATGCACTGGCCGCCAGCGGCGTCTGTGCGCCGGACCAGATCCACGCCACCGGAGGCTCGGCGGGGGGGCTGCTCATGGGTGTCATCGCCAATGAGCACGCGGCGCGCTATCGCAGCATCTCGGCGCATGTGCCTTTCGTGGACATCCTCACCACGATGCTCGATCCAAGCATTCCGCTCACCACCAACGAATACGACGAGTGGGGTAATCCGCAGCGGGAGGCGGACTATCGCGTCATCGCCGATTACTCCCCCTATGACCATGTCCGCGCGCAGGTCTACCCCGCCATGCTGGTGACCTCGGGGCTATGGGATTCTCAGGTGCAGTACTGGGAGCCCACCAAGTGGGTGGCGAAGCTGCGCGATCACCAGCGCGGCGACGCGCCGATATTGCTGCATACCGAAATGGAAGCCGGCCACGGCGGGCGCTCCGGCCGCTTCGAGCAGCTGCACGAATATGCCCGCGATTACGCCTTCGTGCTGCATCAGGCGGCGAAGGCCCTGGCCGACGGCGACCAATAGTCCGCCAGCGGGCCGCGGCGCACCGTCCGCGGCCCGCCTGCGCACGGCTCAGAAGTCGAAGAGTTCGCCGAGCAGCGAATGCTTCTTGCGTTTGCGGTAGTCACCGCCCCGGCGGTAGTCGTCATCACCCCGATAGGGCGTGTCACGACCGCGATCGTGATCGCGCGGCACGCCGCGCGAGGGCGGCGGCGGGGGGGCATCCGCGGCGCGCTCGATGATCTTGTCCAGTTCACCGCGGTCCAGCCAGACACCACGGCACTTGGGGCAGTAATCGATTTCGACGCCGTTGCGGTCGGTCATGACCAGCGTCTCTTCATCAACCGGACATTTCATTGCCGCGTTCTCCGTGACCTCAAAAAGAAAGGGTCGGGTTCGTATGTCGAACCCGACCCTTGGACCACAGAAAGGTGTCGCGCGTTGCGCCGCGAAACGCCGTGCGCTCAGGGCGCGGCCGAGCGCGCCGGCGCCTCGCTGTTGGCGGCCTTGGGAACGCTGTGCGGTTTCTTGCGGGCAGTCACCGGCGTGAACTCAAGCACGCCGTCGTTGATGCGGCCGTGGCGCAGACGCGGCAGGTCGAGGTAATAGTTCTGCAGGACCCGCCAGGGGCCCTTGCTACCCTGTTTGGGCAGGCGATCCACTGCGCGCTGAATGTAGCCGGATTGCAGATCGAGGAAGGCCTTGTCGGTCTTGCAGCCTTCGCGGTCGCGCGGCGTAACCACGCCCAGCTGGTGCTCATCCATGTAATTGAGCAGGCGGCAGACGTATTCGCTGGCGATGTCGGCCTTCAGCGTCCAGGAGGCGTTGGTGTAGCCGAAAACCAGGGCAAAGTTGGGCACGCCCTCCATCATCACGCCCTTGTAGTTCAGCGCCTGTCCGGGATCCTGGTGCCGGCCGTCGACCACCATTTCGGCGCCACCCAGGATCTGCAGATCCAGACCGGTGGCGGCGACGACGATATCGGCCTCGATTTCCTTCCCCGACTGCAGTCGGATGCCGTTCTCGGTGAAGGTGTCGATGTGATCAGTGACGATGGAAGCGTCGCCGCCGCGCAGGGCCTTGAACAGATCACCGTTGGGCACCACGCACAGGCGCTCGTCCCACGGGTTGTAGCTGGGGGTGAAATCCTTGGGGTTGAAGGCATCCCCCATGTAGCGACGGACGCCCATGCGCAGCGCGCGTGCAACCACGCCCGGCCGCGACCGGCTGGCCGCGAAGATGGCGCGTTGCAGCGCGATGTTGCGCGCCCGACCCATGTGATAGACCAGCTTCTCCGGCAGGAAGCGGCGCAGCGTGCCCGACAGCTTGTCTTCCGACGGGATCGAGGCGATGTAGGTGGGCGAGCGCTGCAGCATGGTGACGTGCTTGGCCGTGCCCGCCATGGCCGGCACCATCGTGATGGCGGTGGCGCCACTGCCGATGATCACCACATTCTTGCCAGCGTAATCCTTGTCTTCCGGCCACTTCTGCGGGTGGATGATCTCGCCCTTGAAGCGGGATTCGCCCGGGAAGTCGGGGCGGTGGCCCTGATCGTAGTTGTAGTAGCCGGTGCAGCCGAACAGGAAGTTCGCGGTGAAGCGATGGGTCTCCCCGGTGGCCTCTTCCACCGCGTGCGCGGTCCAGCAGGCGTCGTCGCTGGACCATTCCACGCGCTCGACCTTCAGACCGAAATGAATGTCCTTCTCGACGTTGTGTTCCTGCGCCGTCTCGCGGATGTAGTTCCGGATGGAGGGACCGTCCGCCAGGATCTTGGTGCCATTCCACGGCTTGAAGTTGTAGCCGAAGGTGTACATATCCGAGTCGGAGCGGATGCCGGGATAACGGAACAGATCCCAGGTGCCGCCGATGCGGGTGCGGCGCTCCACGATGGCGAAGCGCTTGCCGGGGCAGTCGCGCTTGAGATGACAGGCGGCGCCGACGCCGGACAGGCCGGCGCCCAGAATCAGTACGTCGAGGTGTTCGTGCTGCATGGTCTTCATCCTCGTTCAGATGCGGAACTGGGCTGCGTCTGCTGGCGCCATCGCCGCAGATTTGCAGAAGGCTCCGGCGCAGTGTCGATCTTCAGGGTGCCGGTACGCAAACGTGATCCCACTGACGTTATTGGCCCGCGCCACCTCCGGAGCAGGCGCGCAGCCTATCAGGAGTATCTCACACGATGCCACTGTTTGATGTCAACGTCACGCGCGAAATCGACTAACACAATGAATCAATATCTTTTTCTTGGCCGCTACCAACGCGCCCAATGTTCCTCGACCACGCCATAACCCTGCACGCTCTGCGGCCCCTGGGCCGTCTGCACGGTGCCTTCGAAGCGGCCGCAGGGCTGCGTGAAACGGCTGGCGAGGAGCCCGACATGGCGATGCTCCCCCCGTCGCGCCTCCGGCGTGAAGACAATATTCACCCGGCCATCGAGGGAGCGGATCTGCCACGGCTGCATCAGCTGCGCCGGGTCGTAGTCGAAGGCCATCTGCGACAACGGCGTCACCTTGCCATCGCACCAGAGCGCATTCTCGAAGCCATTCAGGAAATGGGCGACGCCATTGATGGCGATGTGTTCTCCGTTGGCGCAATGGCCGTCCACGCTGAGCCAGTTCCACTGCGTTTCCCGCGGCGGATAGCCGAGTGAGAAATCCACGCTCGCACCCGCCTCCGTCTGCAGCGCCTTACCGTCGACGCTGCCGCTGATGTCGGCGCGTAACCCAGCCAGCTTGTAGGTATGGTGAAAGGGCCGGCCCGGGCTTGCGCAGACAGCCGTTAGCCCCTCGCTGCCGTCGTGAATGGTCAAGGCCAGCTGCAGACGCCGCCCCTGAAAGGAGACATGCCAGCCATCGCCGCTGCGCTGCACCGACCACTGCCGGTCGCCCGCGGACAGGTGCCAGGGCTGACGCCAGTCCGGGGCGAAGCCGGCGGCAAAGCCCATCGGCCGGGTGACGGCCTCCTCCACCAAGGTATCGCTCTGGCGGTCGTAGACGTACACGAAGGCGTTGGCAATCAGCCCGGCATCGGCGACGGCATAACCCACCATGGTGCGCTCGGAAAAGGCGCCGAAATAGAGCCAGCCCTTGCGTTGCAGACGGCGGCGGCCCCGCCCATCCCACACGGCGGTGGACAGATTCTCGATGGCGCCCAGATAGCGTCCGTTAGCAGCGGCGCGGCCGTTGCCCGCGTGCAGGGCCGCCGGTGCCGCCGGAAGAGCCTGGTGCGCGCTCACACCAGCGCGTAGCCCAGCGAGGC
>JALEHA010000169.1 GCA_022763315.1 Algiphilus sp. | reverse complement strand
TGCACGATCAGCACCGCGACATCCGGCAGACGCCAACGTTCCAACACTTCGCGGATCGCCTCGGTGCCTCCGGTAGAGGCGCCGATCAGGCAGAACCTGCTGGCGGTGGCGACATTTCCGGCAAACTTGGCGGGATTGACGGGCTCCGCCATCCGCATGCGGGGCCGGCTCTTGGAGGCGGCACGGATCGCTCGCACCAGCTCGTCCTTGGCCGCAGCCAGTTCGGCATTGGTAGTGCCCGCCGGCTTCTGCAGCACTTCCACGGCGCCGAGGGCGAAGGCCTGCAAGGTGGTCTGCGCGCCTTTGGCGGTCAACGACGACACCATCACCACCGGTGTCGGTCGCAGGCGCATCAGATTTTCGAGGAAGCGCAGGCCGTTCATACGCGGCATCTCGACGTCGAGGGTGATGACGTCGGGATTTAGGGCCTTGATGCGTTCGCGCGCTTCATAGGCATCAGCGGCCTCTCCAATGACCGCAATATCCTGCGTGTCCGCCAGCAGTTCGCGCAGCAGCGCACGCATGGCGGCCGAATCGTCCACAAGGAGGACACGAATGGGAGTGCTCATGAGAAAAGTTCCACTCGAGGCTTCTGGTACTGAGCCACGCGCTCGCGATACCGGGCTTCGGCATCGGCCAGCTCCAGGCTGTGTGCCAGGGGAAGACGACGCACACGTGCTTCGGAGGTCGCCGGAAAAAAGAGCACCTTGCGCGGATGGGGTCCCATCAGATCCTCACCCGTGATGGGGATACCCTCGGTTGCAAGAAAGCGCTTGACGAAGGTGGCGTTCTGGCGGCCGATATCGATACTGGTTACCGCCGCGAGTACCGCCCCGCCACCGAAGACCTTGGCGCGCAGCCGATCACGACGCGCTCCCAGCTTGAGCACGTCATTGATCAGCAGCTCCATGGCATAGACGCCATAGCGGCCGCTGGCCTGATCGCCACTCGGCAGCAGAAAGTGGTTCATGCCACCTATGCCGGCATCACTTTCTTCATAGATGCAAGCCGCAACGCAGCTGCCGAGGGTGGTCGCCAGCACAGGCTGCCCCGAGCGCGAACGCGCCTTCAAGGCCTGGTGCTCGCCCGGGAGAATCTTGATAACCCGTGCGTCCAGCCGCGTATCGATATAACCGTCGACGGTAGCCAAGGCGTTCATGCCGCAAAGCCGACGTGCCGGGATCGCACCGGCGCATACACGGTGCGTCCGCAGGCACGCACGACATCCGCGGCGTGGAAAAAGCTCTCGGAATGCCCCGCAAAGAACAGCCCTTCCGGGCGCAGCATGGGCGCCATGCGTTCCAGCAGGCGGCGCTGCGTGGCCTTGTCGAAGTAAATCATGACGTTGCGGCAGAAGATGGCGTCCAGCGGCCCCTGCACCGGCCATTGCCGGTCGAGCAGGTTGCTGGGCGCGAAGCGCACCAGCTTTTGCAGTGCGGGGATCACGCGAACCTGTCCCGTGTTGTCGCCGGTGCCGCGCTGGAAGTAGCGCCGCTTGCGTGCTTCCGACAAGCCCTCGATGCGGGTCAGCGGGTACACCGCTCGCCGCGCGGTCTGCAGGCAGGCAGTATCGATATCGGTGGCGATGATCTCCACCGGAGGCTGCAGGCCATCAAAGGCTTCGCAGGCGGTGATCGCCAGGGTCCAGGCTTCTTCTCCAGTCGAGGCGCCCGCACACCAGATGCGTTGCTGCGTCGGTGCCCCCTTGCGGCGCAGCAGTTCGCGCAGCATGTCGAAGTGGTGCGACTCCCGGAAAAAACTGGTGAGATTGGTGGTCAGCGCGTTGACGAAGTCCTGCCAATCATCGCTGGATCCCTGCCGCTCCAGCCGATCGAGGTAATCGCTGACGCTGCGGAGATGCGCCTTGCGCAGCAGACGCGCCAACCGACTGTAGGCCATGTCGCGCTTGCCATCCGCCAATGCGATACCGGCGCGTTGGCGGATCAGGGCGCGGATGCGATCGAAGTCGCGGTCCGTGTACGCGAACTCACTCATTGGCGGTGCCCCGGTGCCGGTTGCCGCGCGGCTGGCGGTGAAGACAGTACAAGCCGCGTCGTCGAGCGCTGCCCGCCCTGCACCACCCCCATGCCATCCAATCCGGCGCCCCAGGCCGCGAAGATGCGGGCCATGGAAACGACGCTGGCCGACATGTCACGTACCGGGGCGGGGGGCGGGCTTACCATGACGGCCCCGTTCAGAAGCTGGTCCACTGGTCGTTGTCGTCATGACTGCCGGCAGCCTGCGCGGTCGGCGTGTCGTAGGCGTTATGCCCATTGACCCAGGAAGGCGCGGCCTTGCCGTTCTTTGCCTTGGGCACCGAAACGCTCTTCGTAACGAAGCTGTTGTCCGGGTGTTGGCGGGCGTTGGCGTTCGTTTCGGAGTTGTGATCTCCCGCACCAGCCATCGCGTCAGCGGCTTCCTGGCGGCGGCGCTTGAGCTCGTGCGCGGCCTGTTCGCTGATGCGGAACTGCTGGACCAGTTTCTCCATCGTGCCGGCCTGCTCTTCCATCGAGCGTGCGGCGGCGGAGGCTTCCTCCACGAGGGAGGCGTTCTGCTGGGTGACCTCGTCCATCTGCGTCACGGTCTGACTCACCTGCTCGATGCCGG
>JALEHA010000168.1 GCA_022763315.1 Algiphilus sp. | reverse complement strand
GACACCCATGCCGTCTATCTGCTGGCGCAGGAAGGGGTGTCGCGCCTCGACGTCGTCAACTACCTGTCGCACGGCATCTCCAAGGTGCCGGGCGCCGAGTCGAGCGAGGAAAGCAGCAACGCCACGCAGGGAACGCAGCCCCGAACAGGTGAGGATGCCTCGGCGCTGGAGCAGTACACCACCAACCTCAATGAGCGCGCGCGCAAGGGCACGGTCGATCCGCTGATCGGTCGCGAGCACGAGATCGAGCGTGTCATGCAGACCCTATGCCGCCGGCGCAAGAACAATCCGCTGCTGGTGGGCGAGGCCGGCGTCGGCAAGACCGCGATCGCCGAAGGTCTGGCCTGGCTGGTGACCGAAGGCCGCGTGCCCGAGGCGCTGCGCGAATCCACCATCTTCTCGCTGGATCTGGGCGCGCTCATCGCCGGTACCAAGTACCGCGGTGATTTCGAGAAGCGGCTCAAGGGTGTGCTGGCGGAGCTCTCCGAGATTTCCGGCGCGGTGCTGTTCATCGACGAGATTCACACCCTGATCGGTGCGGGTGCGGCCAGCGGCGGTGTCATGGACGCCTCCAACCTGCTCAAGCCCCTGCTCGCCAACGGCGAACTGCGCTGCATCGGATCGACCACCTACAGCGAGTATCGCGGCGTCTTCGAGAAGGACCGCGCGCTGGCGCGGCGTTTCCAGAAGGTGGATGTGGTCGAGCCGAGCGAGGCGGACACGATCCGCATCCTGGAAGGGCTCAAGAGCCGCTTCGAGGCGCATCACGAGGTCACTTTCACGCATCCGGCGCTCGAATCGGCGGTGCACCTGTCCTCGCGGCATATCACCGATCGCTTCCTGCCCGACAAGGCTATCGACGTCATGGACGAGGCCGCTGCGCGTCTGCGCCTGCTGCCGGGCTCGCGCAAGCGCAAGACGGTGCAGGTGCGCGATATCGAGGATACGGTGGCGCGTATTGCCCGCATCCCGGCCAAGTCCGTGTCGACTGACGACCGCGAACGCCTGGAGCGCCTGGAGCGCGATCTCAAGCTGGTCATCTATGGCCAGAACCACGCCATCGAGACGCTGGCTTCGGCCATCAAGATGTCGCGTTCCGGGTTGGGCAATCCGGACAAGCCCATCGGTGCCTTCCTGCTGGCCGGCCCGACCGGCGTCGGCAAGACCGAGGTGACCCGGCAGCTGTCCGAGATCATGGGCATCGAGCTGCTGCGCTATGACATGTCCGAGTACATGGAGCGTCACACCGTGTCGCGGCTGATCGGCGCGCCTCCGGGCTATGTCGGTTTCGATCAGGGCGGTCTACTCACTGATGCCGTGCTCAAGCACCCGCACTCGGTGGTGTTGCTCGACGAGATCGAGAAGGCGCACCCGGATGTCTTCAACCTGCTGCTGCAAGTCATGGATCACGGAACCCTGACGGATAACAACGGCCGCAAGGTCGACTTCCGCAACGTGATCCTGATCATGACCACCAACGCGGGCGCCGAAGTGCAGGCGCGGCGGTCGATCGGCTTCACCGAGCAGGATCACTCCAGCGACGCCATGGAGATCATCCGCAAGGCCTTCACGCCCGAATTCCGTAATCGGCTGGACGCCATTATCGCCTTCGATTCGCTGCAGCCCGAGGCCGTGGCGCGCGTGGTCGACAAGTTCATCATGCAGCTGGAGGCGCAGCTTGGCGCCAAGAAGGTGCAGCTGGAAGTCGACGAGGACGCACGCGCCTGGTTGGCGGAACATGGCTTCGACGAGAAGATGGGCGCGCGTCCCATGGCACGCGTCATCCAGGAGCACATCAAGCGTCCGCTGGCGGAGGAACTGCTGTTCGGCAAGCTGGCCAACGGTGGGCAGGTGCGCGTCAGAGCGGAAGGCGAGGCGCTCAAGCTGGAAGTCAACGAGCGCGAAACCGAAGCCGAAGTCTGAACGTCGCGGCTGATGCGCGGGGCCGGGCAACCGGCCCCGCGTCAGCGTGTCGCGAGGCGGTTCCCGTCAGGGAGCCACTGTCTCAGCGGCAGCGGGTGCCGGCGCCAGAGCCGGCGCATCCGCCTTTGGTTCGGTGGGGCTGCTGCTGCGTTCGAGGCGGTTCCAGCCGTTCTGACCGTCGCCGAAGGCATCACGCGTAAGGAAGGCGGCAGCGAAAGCCTCTCCGTCATCGGGCGTCTCGATGGTCGGCACGTACCAGAATTCACCCTGACAGCGCTCCGGGGTAATGTCGAGCAGCACGTACCCGTGGCTTGCGGTATCGACGTATTTGATGTGCGTGTTGACCAGGCGGATCACATCGGCGATGCCGTCGATCTCCGGCAGGCCGCTGCTCGTCACCGACGGGGTGATGAACTCCACCCCCATGCTGCCACGGCCGGTGAGCGGACCGTACTGGGTCAGATCCCCCGGGCTGGGCGTCAGCTCATTGGCCCAGGAGGTATGGATATCGCCGGTGATGACCACGTTGTTGCGGATGTTCTGTACTCGCCATTGATCGAAGATGCGATCGCGATTGCCCTCATAGCCGTCCCATTGGTCGGGGTTGGCGGGAATGTCGAGCAGCTCGACGTTGATGACGTCATTGGCCAGCAGTGAATTCAGCACATGCAGCTGGGCAAACATCGTCTGATTGCCATAGACGCGCCACCGCGCTGTGGAGGCCGTGATCTGCTGCGCCAGCCAGTCTTCCTGTTCGAAGCCCATCATGGTGCGGCCCGGATCATCGATGACGCGGCGTTGCGCCAGACTGTCGGCCGGGCGATCGCGTCCGAACAGCCGCGTTTCCAACACGATGAGATCGACCAGGTCACCAAAGGCGAAACTGCGGAAAATCCGGGTCAGGTCGTCGGGGTCCGGTGTGCGGATCGGCATCCATTCGTGATAGACGCGGGTGGCGATGGCCTTGCGTGTGGGCCAGTCGCCTTCTCCCTCGTTGTGGTTCTGCGCGCCATCCTTCCAGCTGTCGTTGGTCGACTCGTGATCGTCCCAGACGCAGATCCAGGGATGCTGTCGATGTGCTTCCTGTAGATCCGGGTCGGAGCGGTACTGGGCGTAGCGTGCCCGGTAGTCTTCCAGACTGAGAATCTCGCGCGGTGGCTCGGGACGCCGGCCGAGGCGGTCCGTGCCATCGTTCTCATAGATGTAGTCGCCCAGATGCAGTACCGCGTCCAGGTCGGCGCGCCGCGCCATGACGCGGTAAACGTTGAAGAAGCCGTCTTCATACTGCGAGCAGGAGGTGAATGCCAGTCGCAGGTGGTCCACCGTCCCCACCGGCAGAGTGCGGGTGCGGCCGATGGTGGAGGACTGTCCCAGCGCCTCGAAGCGGTAGTAGTAGGTCGTGGCGGGGGCCAGACCCTCGGCGTCGATCTTTACCGTGTAGTCGCGCTCCGCGTGGGTGGTGACGGTGCCGGAACGCAGTACCTGATTCAGGTCAGGGTCCATGCCGACCAGCCAGCGCACCTGCACGCTGCCGGCGGAAACCCCCGAGACGCGGGTCCACAGGATGACGCGGTCAGAGAGCGGATCACCGCTGGCGACCCCGTGACGGAAAACGGACGCGGCGCCTGAAGGGCCGGAAAGCGGAGAAGTGGACGTGCCGCAGGCGCTCAACCAGGGGAGGGTGGCTGTGGTGCCCAGCAGGCTGGCATCGCGCAGGAAGGCGCGTCGGGTAGGGGGGCTCATGATTCAGACAAGGAAAAAAGAACGGGGATTATCCGACGCCGCCGTGACAGTTTTCTGACGCGGCTGGCGCCCGCGCACGCCTCCGGATCACCCATTGGCGCGCGGACACCGTGCCAGGCCGTTGTGGCCAAGCCTTGCGCTGCTGCGATCTTGTGCCCGGCTTTGAGCGGCCGCTTGCTGTTGCTGCAATGCTTTGGGCCACCCCTCGCCGGAAACGGCCCACGACCCCGCCGCTACTTGTCGCGGTAGGTGATCCGTCCCTTGGTCAAGTCGTAGGGGGTGAGTTCGACCTTGACCTTGTCACCCGTGAGGATACGGATGTAGTGCTTGCGCATCTTGCCCGAGATGTGCGCGGTCACAACGTGCCCATTCTCAAGCTTTACGCGAAAAGTGGTGTTGGGAAGGGTGTCGAGGACGACCCCCTCCATTTCAATATGGTCTTCTTTGGCCATGAATTCGGGTGATGGAGTAAGCCCACTATTATCGCCCGGCCGCGCTTATTCGGCAATCCGTGACCAACCGGCGCCGTCGGAGCGCTCCTGGGGCCGGAAGCGCTTCTTGTACTCCATCTTGCTGCAGCCGGGAATCCAGTAGCCGAGCCAGACATGATCGCGGCCTTCGCTCTGGGCTGCACTGATCTGGGAAAGCACCGCCAGCGTGCCGAGGCTGCGCGCGGCATGGTCCGGGGCCGGGTCGAAAACGGTGTACACGGCGGAATAGCCGTGCGGCAGTACATCGACCACGGCGCAGGCAACCAGGCGATCGTCATGGAAATACTGCCAGTATTCCACTGGCATCCAGCTGCAAGCGGTGAAGCGCTCAAAGCCGAAATGGTCATCCGCCTCCATCCCCTCGCCCTCGTGCCGTGCGCGCAGATAGCGTTCGTAGAGCGCAAGAATGTCGCTGTTGATGGTCGACACCCGCACCAGTTGGAGATCGCGGTTGCGCTTCATGCAGCGCCGCTGTGCGCGGTCCGGTGCGAAATCGCGCACGGGTATTCGTACCGGTGTGCACGCCTGGCATTGCGGGCAGTGCGGCCGATAGACGGCGTCGCCGCTGCGACGGAAGCCCTGTTCCAGCAACTGCTCATAGCGCGCGGCATCCAGGCGCAGGCGCGGATCAACCACCAGATTGCGCGCCGTACGCTGTTCCAGATAGCTGCACGCATGCGGCTGCGTGATCAGGAGGCTGACGTTCTGGAGACCGCTCAACATGACCGGGCGGGGTAATGGTGGAGGGTGGAGGGAGCCGCTTCCGGCACCTTCCAATTTGGTGCCGGCAGGCTGGTGAGACGCCAAACGCTTTCGATGAACTGCGAGCGCGGAATGTCGACCGCGCCCAGACGCTGCAGATGCGGGGAACCCACTTGGCAGTCAAGCATCGGCATCTCGCAGGCATTCATGAAGTAACATAACCAGTACAGAGCAATTTTCGAGCCATCGTCTGCGCTGGAGAACATCGATTCTCCAAAGAACATGCGCCCAATCGCCACCCCGTACACGCCGCCGATCAACCTGCCTTCGCGCCAGATTTCGACGGTCTTCATGGCGCCTTCGTCGAACAGTGCACGGTAGGCCTTGCGCATCTGCAATCCCAACCATGTGCCCTGACCGGGAGCGCGCGGTGCAGCGCAGGCCTCCAGCACCGCATCCGGCGCGGTGTTGAAGGACACCGCGTAGTCGGCGCGTCGAACCGCGCGGCGCAGGCTGCGGCTCACGTGCATGCCCTGGGTGGGCAGGATCGTGCGCGGGTCGGGGCTCCACCACAGGATCGGCTCGTCCGGATTGAACCAGGGGAAGATGCCCTCCCGGTAGGCGCGCAACAACCGCGCGCTGGACAAATCACCGCCGATGGCCAGCAAGCCGTTGGGATCGCGCAGCGCCCGTCCGGCAGGCGGGAAGGGCTGCGCCGGGTCCTTCGGGTCGAGCCAATGGAGCCGGATAGGGTTGTCCATGACGGTACTCTATCGCGCGTTTGCGCCTGCTGCCTCGCTTTCGGGCTGCCGGTAGGCGCTGTGTTCCGCGGCGAGACGCTCCCGCCCGCTTTCGATCACCGCGCGCTCGCGCTGCAGGAAATCCGCGACCGCCTCGTGCAGGCGCGGTTCGGCCAACCAGTGCAGGCTATAGGTCAGTACCGGCTCGAAGCCCCGCATCAGCTTGTGCCCTCCCTGGGTGCCGGCATCGAAGCGCGCCAGCCCTTGGTCGATACAGTAAGCGATGCCCTGGTAGTAGCAGGTTTCGAAGTGCAGGCTGTGGATCTCCTCGCTACAGCCCCAGTGGCGTCCATACAGGGTGTCGGCGCCCTGCACGCATAGCGCGCAGGCGACGATCTCGGCATCGCGCTCGCCCAGAATCACGCGCACCGGTGGTCCCGCCGCGCGCCCGTACTGCTGCCAGAAGCCCTCGCGCAGATAGGGTGACTGTCCGCGGACATGGTAGGTGTGCGCGTACAGCGCGTAGATGCGTGCCCACGCCGCGTCGTCGAGCGCGTCCCCGCGAGCCACGCGAAAGCGTACGCCCGCTTCCTCCTGAACGCGGCGACGTTCGCGGCGAATCTTCTTGCGCTTGGCGCTGCTCAACGCGGCCAGATAGTCGTCGAAGTTGGCGTAGCCGCGATTGCGAAAGTGAAATTGCACGTCTTCACGCAGCAGAAATCCCGCCGCCCCCAGCGCGGAGGCATCTTCGGCTTGCGCGAAAAGGATGTGCTGCGAAGACAGACCGCGTTGCGCACCTGTTTGGTGCAAGGCCTGCGCGAGCTGCGTCTTGGACGCTGCGTCGCGTGCACCCAGCCGCGGCCCGCCACTGGGTGTGAAAGGGATGGCGCTGACGCCTTTGGGGTAGTAGCTGCAGCCGATCCGGTGCGCGGCGTCCGCCCACTGAAAATCGAAGACGAACTCGCCATAGGAATGGTGCTTTCGGTAGTGCGGCGCCGCCGCGCAGGGCACCCCTGCATCGTCGTAGAGCACGAGATGCTCGGGTTCCCATCCGGTCTCCGCCGTGACGCTGCCGCTGTCTTCCAGCGCCGCTAGGAAGGCGTGGCGCGTGAAGGGGTAGCCGGTATCGAACAAGGCATCCCATTGCGCGGCCGGAATCTCGCCGATGGCGTGGTGGTATCGAATCTGCACGCGGCAAGCGTGCCCTGCCTGAAGGTGACTGACCAGTCCGTACTAGTGATATACAAGCTCGGAAGAGCCGGTGCCGCGCAGCGCCCACTGGATGCAGGCGTCATATTCAAAGCTGTCGACCTGCTCGTCTTCACCCGCCGGTGCGGCGGCGCCCGAGAAGTGCCCCTCCGCGTCGAATTGCAGGCAGGCGATGCCGGTCTGCACGCGGATTTCATCACCCTTGGACTGGTCCAAAGCAATCTGCAGATAGCGCAGGCGGGAGTCGGCGAATTCGGGCAGGGCGGACTGGCCCGAAGCGACGCGGGCGGCGGCTTCCGCGCTGAACTCGCGGATATCGCCGTCGGGCGTCAGAACGAAGTGCTTGACGTCTACGCTCATGTCGTTGCCTCGTTGCATCATGTCCTCAATCATCTTGCACTCCTTACTGGGGGCTGATCGATCGTCTTCAAGGCCAAGGCAGGCTCGGGCGGGGCGGCTTGCATGCAGCCGATATACTGCTTGGAAAGCGTTCCCAGTGCACAAGTTCAACGACTGCGATCGCTGCCGCAACGTGTGCCCGCATTCATTTCCTACACTCTTCGGCCACAGCAAACTACGTGCCAAAAGCCTCTGTATCCCGCGCCGCAACGCATGCCCGTCGGCTTGAACGGCTGACACGGGAGGTCGTCCTCCTGCTGTTGTTCGGCATGGCCCTTTCCCTGCTACTGGCGCTGTTCAGCTTCCACCCGGGTGATCCTGGCTGGTCGTCCACCGGCAGTGGCGATCCGGTACGCAACCTGTTCGGGCCAGTGGGGGCGTGGGTTGCCGATGTGCTGCTTTCGCTGTTCGGCTACGTGGCGTTGGCGGGCTCAGCCGCCGTGCTGCTGTTGCTGTTGCAGAGCTGGCGACGCGGTCGTTACGCCTCGGACGATGCGCCGAATGAAGAGCGTTCCGCTGCGCAGCAGGAGGAGGAAGAGACGGCCAGTTTCGTCCCCGGGCCGCTGATGCGCACCGCTGCGGGGGCGGTCAGCGCCGCCTCGGCCAGCGCGCTGAGTGCTTTGCATATCGCGGCCAATCCCTCCCTCGTGCCGCAGGGCGCAGGCGGCATTATTGGCAGCGAACTCGCCATCCTGCTGAGGGAATTGCTCAACCCGGTCGGCGCCAGCCTGCTCTTGCTCATCGTGCTGGCGGTGGCGCTACCCATTCTGGGCCTGTTTTCGTGGCTTGGTGTGTTCGAGCGTGTTGGCGCGGCGATCGTTGGCACCACACAGCGGCTGTCACAGGCCCATCACCGCCGGCGCGAGGCACGCGCCGCCCAGGCAGCGCAATCATCGGCACCGGTCGCGGCCCCGGTGCCGCGTGCGGCACCCACCGTGGACGCGGGCAACGGGCCCGCCCTGGAAAAGGGCAGCAAATCGCGCCGCGCCCGACGCAAGGCCGCCAAGGCGGAAAAGGTGCAGGCTGCCGAACCCAGGGAAGAACAGCTCAGTCTGGCCATCGACGACAAGTCGGCCGGCGCCGTGCCGGCATTCACGGGCGATCCGCTGCCCCCGCTGGAAATGCTGGATCCCCCGCGGCCGTCCAACAAGGGCTATACGCAGGAGGATGTCGAGCGCATTTCCCGCGATCTCGAACGCCATCTCAAGGATTTCAACGTCGAGGCCACCGTGGTGGAGGCCCAACCGGGGCCCGTGGTCACGCGCTTCGAGCTGCAGCCGGCACCCGGCGTGAAGGGTTCACAGATCACCAATCTGTCGCGCGATCTGGCGCGCGCGCTGTCGGTGTCTTCGGTCCGCGTGATCGAGGTCATCGCCGGCAAATCGGTGGTGGGCCTGGAGATTCCCAATCAGCACCGCGACATCGTCTCGCTGTCGGCGATTCTGAATTCCCCCGAATACCGCAACATGGCTTCGCCGCTGACGATGGGGCTGGGCAAGGACATCGCGGGTCGTCCCGTAGTGGTGGACCTCGGCAAGATGCCGCATCTCATGGTGGCCGGCACCACTGGTTCCGGCAAATCGGTGGCGATCAACACCATGATCCTGTCGATGCTGTACAAGGCGACGCACAAGCAGCTGCGGTTTATCTTCATCGATCCGAAGATGCTGGAGTTGTCCGTCTACGAGGGGATCCCGCATCTGTTGACCCCGGTCGTCACCGACATGAAGGACGCCGCCAATGCGCTGCGCTGGTGCGTGGGCGAGATGGAGCG
>JALEHA010000167.1 GCA_022763315.1 Algiphilus sp. | reverse complement strand
CCCGTCGTCGGTTCGAACAGGGACACGAGGTTGCCCTTCGGGATACCGCCATCCTCGCTCTCTTCGACCCGGCTGCAACCCCCCAGGATGAGGGCCATGACGGCCAATGCCGTCGGCACCAAGCGCTGTGCGCGCATACCAGCCTCCTTGCGTCGTCTCGCACGGTGCAGCATCCGGAATGCTGCACTCCCGTCTCATGCGTGCGTTGTGGTCGGACGTTGGCTTTGGACCGACCGCTCCACCCAAGGGTGATCAACACACCGCACCAGACCTCGTTTTGCCAACAGGTCGATCCTACGCCCAAATGTCGGCTTTGTGACTACCGTTGATCGACCAATAATTGACGCAGGTAAGTCTGTTGGCGGTCAGCGCGGGAACAGAGGTTGTATGGTGTCGCGCATCGTTTGGCGATTACGCCCGAGCAGGTCGAGGGGCAGGCGGCGACGCAGGACATCGTCCGGCGTCATGGCCATCTCCTCATCAATAGCCGTGGCTGCCTCCACGAGTGCAAAGGGGCACTCCGCGTCAACGCGCTGGGCGAGGCGTGCGTCGTCTTGCAACCGCGCACACAGCCTTTCGACGCGCGTGCCGTGCCGCAGGCTGGCCTGCAAAGCGGCGTCTTCATCCAGGCCCGCCGCCATCAGCTGACGCTGAGCGTCTTCGATCCATTCTCCCAGGTGGTTGTCGGCGGTGGGGGCTCCCGGTAACGGTTCCACGTGAGTGGTGGAGGCCTGGGAACAGCCCAGTTCGTGCGCGACGCCGTCGATGATCTCCGCAGCATCCAGGCGCGCGGTCGTGTACTTGCCACCGATGGGGGTGGTAAGGCCGGGCCGCGGATGGCGGATCTCGAACTCGCGCGTGACGCTCGACAGGCTGTTCGTGTCCTGCGCCTGCAGCGTGCGAATGCCCGCAAAGGATTGAATGACGTCCGATTCGCCCCACGATAGTCCGGGCATCCAGGCATGTGCCGCGGCCAGCAGATAGCGGATTTCCTCCGCGCTGGGCTGTGCATCCGCTGGACGTGCAACGCTGACCTCTGTCGTGCCGACCAGCGTTCGGTTGTAGAAGGGGATCACGAAGAAGACGCGGCCGTCCTGTGGGGCATTCAACAAGAAGGCGGCGTGGCAATGGGGAATGCCGGGTACGACCAGGTGTGTTCCCTTCACAAACTGCACCGCCGGCGACGTTTCGCCGACCAGTTCCTGCACCCATGGGCCGACGGTGGCCACCGTGTGGCGCGCGTACAGCGCCCAGCACTGTCCGTCGAGCTGATCTCTGAGTTCGGCCCCCACTACCGTGCCATTGCGCTCAATCAGCTGATCGGCGCGCACATGATTGGCGCACACGGCCCCTGCTGCCTGCGCCGCGGCCACCACCAGCATGGTCAGGCGGGCGTCGTCTTCCTGGCAATCCCCGTAACGGAAGCCGCCACGCAGCCCGGGCTCGGCAAGAAAGGGGTAGCGGTGGAGCAGGCGCTCCCGGTTGTAGCGTTTGTGACGCTGCACCGGTTGGCGTCCCCAAGCGAGCGTGTCATACAGGATCAGGCCGGCACGCAGTCGCGTCGTACCCACCCGTGCCCCGCGCCAGACCGGCAGTATGAAGTTCACGGGCCGCACGACATGCGGAGCCAGGCGGGCCAAGACCCTTCGCTCGGTCAGTGCGTGGCGCACCAAGCCGAACTCGAAATTCTCAAGATAGCGCAGGCCGCCGTGAATCAGCTTGGAGGATGCCGAGGATGTGCCCGACGCCCAGTCCTCGGCGTCGATCAAGGCAGTGCGCAGCCCTCGGCGTGCGGCATCCAGCGCCGCCCAGGCGCCGTAGATGCCGCCACCGATGATCAGCACGTCAAAGGATGCGTCGCGCAGCTCGGCGAGCTTGCGCTGTAGAGGGAAGGCGTCGTTGCTCATCCCTCTAGTGTGCCTGCCCTGATAGAGCCGCAACACCGTGCCACAGCGACGTCCCGGCCTGGCGTCACGGCAAAAGAAACTACACTGGAGTGGCCTTCGAGCGGCTTTTCGCCACTGTCAGACGCAAACTAAGGAATCTCCATGGCGCTTCGTTTCGAACAACTGACCGACCCGACGGCATTGGCCAATGCCGTCCTGCCGATACTGGTCAACATCGTGGCCGCCCTGCTGATCTTCTTCATCGGCAAGTGGGTGGTGGCGCGAATTGTCGATGTCATGAAGAAGGCACTGCGCCGGCGCAATGTCGATGAAACCCTATGCAACTTCATCGGCAATATCGCCTTCGCCTTGGGCGTAGCCGTGGTGGTGATCTCGGCACTTGGGCGCATCGGGGTGGACACCACCTCGGCGGCAGCCGTGCTGGGTGGCGCCGCTCTGGCCGTGGGCCTTGCCCTCCAGGGACAGCTCTCCAGCTTTGCCGCCGGCGTGATGCTCATCCTCTTCCGCCCATTCCAGAAGGGACATTTCGTGGAAGTGGGCGGCAAGATGGGTACCGTCGAGGAGATCACCATCGTGGCCACCCGACTGGTTTCCACGGACAATCAGGAAGTGACGATACCGAATGCCCAGGTCTGGTCCAATGTCATCACCAACTACAGTGCCAAGCCGACGCGCCGCGTCGACCTCATGGTGAACATCGCCTACTCCGCAGATCTGCGCCGCGCCAAAGACATCCTGATGGGCATCATGCAGGAGGAATCCCGTCTGCTGCCTGATCCGGCGCCCTCGGTGGTGGTCACCAGCCTCAGCGACAACTCGGTGGATTTCGCGGTGCGCGGCTACTGCAATACGTCGGAGTGGTGGGCCATCCGCTGCGATCTGATCGAGCGCATCAAGCTCACCCTGGATGACGAGGGTATCGAGATTCCCTTTCCGCAGATGGATCTTCACGTCCGGGATATGGCCCCTGCTGCTGCCGCGTAGCCCTCTCGCCTCATAGCGAATGCAGCGGCGGGGCTTCTGTCCGCCGCTTCATCCGGCGGCCGATGCACGGTCAGACGGGAATAGCATGCGTCCTACCAAGCGCACGAATTCCTCCACCATCCGGATGCGATCCAGCTCTTCCAGTTCGGCAAAGCCGATTTCTAGCGCTGTGTTGTAGGTCATTTGCCAAATCAGCCAGATATCCCTCTCGAAGTCGGGCAGTAGCTGGGCTTCCGGTGCCTGAGCACCCGCAGTGCGCGCATGCGAATAGGCTTTTTGCTGCAACTGCAGGATGCGCGGCAGACGCGACACAAAGGGGATTTCGCGCAACAGCACCCGATAGAGCGCCGCATTGGCGTGGACTTCTTCCACTGTGGTGGCGAGCAGGTGATGCAGGCCAGCCGGTCCACCCATCGCCACCACGCGCGGCAGGTGTGCGGCCACTCGCTCGACGAAGGCGTCCAGTTCCTGCACGGCGAGGGTCGCTACGATGGCCTCCTTCCCCGGGAAGTATTCGTAGACGCTCGCGATCCCGACCCCCGCAATGCGCGCCACGTGATTAGTGGAAAGCCCGGCATAGCCTTCGGTGACCAGAATCCGAGCCGCAGCATCCAGAATGGCGCGGAAGGTGGCCTTGGATCGCGCCTGGGTGGGGCGCTTCTTCGCCTCATAATCAATGAGTTGCGTCAAGAAAGGGCGCTCTTGGAAGCCTGACGGCAAAGCCGAGTATATCCGAGTAATTGCTTGGGTTAATCTGAGCCAGTGCGGCGTCAAGCCCGTCCGCGCGCAACCCTACGCATCCACAGCGAATGCACAGCCCAGCCATGTCCCCCGCCGATAGCGCCTCGGCCTTGCCTGCATCCGACGACCAGCCCGTACCACGTCCGCTGGGCCCGGATTCGCAGACCTGGGCGGACTTCGGTTCCCTCATGTTCCATCTCATGCTGCCGCAGGCTTTCGTCCTACAGGTGGCCCACCCCACCATCGACGCTGGCGTGGGCCAGCATTCGGTCTACAAGACGGACCCCTGGGGCCGTATACAACGCTCACACCAGATGCTCTGGCCGGTGGTCTATGCCCGGCCTGATACCGCCATTCGCAAAGGGGTGGCCTTGCGCGCCTACCACCGCGCCATCAAGGGGGTGGACCGGCATGGCAGGCCCTACCACGCCCTCGAGCCGGAGGCCTACGGCTGGGTCCATATGACCGGCTTCGACGCCACCGTGCGCATGCACGCCCTTTTCGGGACTGCATTGAGCGACGACGCGCGGCGCGAGGCCTTCCAGGAATGGCGCCGCATGGGCCTCATCCTGGG
>JALEHA010000166.1 GCA_022763315.1 Algiphilus sp. | reverse complement strand
GAAACCTATGACGGCGTGCAGCCCGATCCGACCATCGCGCAGATCGAAACCGGGGTGACGCGCTACAAGGACAGTGGCTGTGAAGCGGTACTGGCGATGGGTGGCGGTTCCTCTATCGACGCCGCCAAGGTCATCGCCGCACGCGTCCGCAACCCGCACGGCGTGCGCTGGATGGCGGGGCTGTTCCGGCTGCTGCGCAGCCCGGCGCCGCTGTACGCGATCCCGACTACGGCCGGTACCGGCTCGGAGGTCACCGTGGCCGCGGTGGTGTCCGATCCGGAAGCCGTGCGCAAGTTCGCCATCATGGATTTCCGGCTGGTACCGCAGATGGCGGCCCTCGACGGCAGCGTCATGACCGGCGTGCCGCCGGCCATCACCGCTGCCACCGGCATGGATGCGCTGACCCATGCCGTGGAGGCCTATATCTCCCGCAACCACACCAAGGAAACCGACGCGGCGGCGCTGGACGCGGTGTCGCGCATCATGACCCACCTTCCACGGGTGATGGCGGACGGCAGCAACCTGGAGTCGCGCTCGGAGATGGCCATCGCCTCCTATCAGGCAGGACTGGCCTTCACCAAGGCCGGCGTCGGCTACGTCCACGCCTTTGCCCACAACCTGGGCGCGCGCTATCACGTACCGCACGGCAAGGCCAACGCCATGCTGCTGCCCTATGTGCTGAGCTACTCCAAGCCCAGGGCCTATGCGCGCCTGGCCCGGCTGGCCGAGGTGGCCGGCCTGAAGCAGGGCGGCGAGACCGAGATGGAGCTGGCCGACAAGTTCATCGCCCACATCCGTGCAATGAACGCGGAATTCGGTATTCCTGACAAGGTCGAGCCGCTCAAGGCCGAGGATATTCCGGTGATCGCCGCCAATGCTCGCTCCGAGGCGAACTGGTACTACGCGGTACCGCGCTACATGGATCGCTCCACCAGTGAGCAATTCCTGATGCAGTTGCTTCCAACGGGAAGCGGTAGCGGGGCCGGTCAGCAGCAGGCCGCCTGAGCGGCGGCCCCATGGCCGAAGCGCTGCCGACCATCGGCGCGCCGCCGGATGCGGTCTATGTAGCGGCACCCGGCTATGCGGCGGATCTCGAGGCGGAGATCGTGGCGCGCGGCGAGCGCCTGCTCGCGCGCCATGCCGATCTCTTCTTCGTGCAGGGCTCTCCGGGGCCAGCGGCCTGGGCGCAGAACACCTGGCTGCGGCCCGAGCTGGTGACGGTGGCCTCCATCGGCGGGGCGGCGCGCGCGCTGCGCGCACGCCAGCGCAACTGGCATCTGCATGCTCTGGTGCAGCACCGTCGGGCCCAGCTGGTCGTGGACAAGCTGCCGCCGATCCGCTTTCGTCCGTTGTCCTTTCCGACCGACCCACCCGTCGCACCGCTGGGTGCGTGGACGCTCCTTGACCGGGACCATCTGCTGTTGTCCACCGAGTGCAGCAGCCCCTTTCCGGATGGACAGGTGCCCTTTGTCGAGGACCGTGTCCAGCCACCCAATCGTGCCTACCTCAAGCTATGGGAAGCCCTGACCTTGGCGCGCGACCGGCCGGGTCCGGGTATGTGCTGTCTGGACCTCGGGGCAGCCCCCGGCGGCTGGAGCTGGGTCTGCGCATCCCTGGGCGCGGAGGTGGTGTCCATCGACCGCGCCGCACTCGCGCCGCAGGTGCTCGCCACCGGGCGGGTGGCACATCGGTGCGGTGACGCCTTCGGCTTAGGTGCCGAGCAGGTGGGCGAGGTGCAGTGGATTCTGTCGGATCTCGCGGCCTATCCGGCGCGCTTGCTGGAGTTGGCGCGCTACTGGGCGGACGCCCGACCCAAGGCCAACATGATCTTCACCATCAAGCTGCAGGGGGCGCCCGACCCCGCGGCCTATCGCGCCTTTCTGGCCATCCCCGGCTCGCGGGTCATGCATCTGTCGCACAACAAGCACGAACTGACCTGGTTCCGCCTCATGGACGACGGCCCCAGTGAGGCCGCCTGCCGCTGAGCTTCAGGCCGCGCCAGGTCGTTCCAGCAGAATGGCCGCGCCGAGGCCGCCGCCCGCGCAGGTCGAGACCACGGCAAAGCGCGCCTGCGCCTGCTCCAGGCGCTGCGCTGCGGTCAGCAGCAGACGGCAGCCAGTGGCCGCGAAGGGGTTGCCCAGTGACAGCGAACCCCCCCAGGTATTGAGCCGTTCCAGCGGGATACGGCCATGCGGCACGCCGGCGCCATGGCGCTCCGCGATGAAGTCCGCGTCCGCCATGCGATCGATATTGATGAGGATCTGGGCGGCGAAGGCTTCGTGCAGCTCCCAGACGTCGATATCCTCGAACTCCAGCCCGTTCTGCGCCAGAAGGCGCGGGATGGTCATGGCCGGGCCGAACAGCATTTCGTCCTGCAGGCTGTCGACGCCGCTCAGCAGATGATCGCGCACCAGGGCCATCGGACGGAGCTGCCGGCGTGCCGCCTCCTCCTGACTCGCCAGCAGCAGCGCGCCGGCCCCGTCGGTGAAGCGCGAGGCGTTGCCGGCGGTAATGATGCCGTGCGCCGGGTCGAAGACGGGCTTCAATCCCGCCAGGCGCTCGACGCTGGCGTCCGCGCGCGGGCTGTTGTCGTGCTCGGCAAGCGCACCGGCCTTGTTGCGCACGGGCGCGATCTGGCTGGCGTGCCGCCCATCGTCTCGGGCGGCAATGGCACGCGCGTGCGCTTCGGCGGCGTAGCGGTCGGAAGCCTCGCGGGTGGCGCCGTAGCCCTTGACCATGCGTTCGCAAGCTTGGCCCATGGTCAGGCCAGTGGTGTAGTCGCTGCTCTGCGGGATGTCCAGTGTGAGATCGCCCGGCCGCAGCGACGCCAGCACCTTGAGGCGTTCCCCAAGCTGCTTGCGCTGGCGCAGCTTCATCAGGCTGCGGCGGATGTTCTGTGACAGGCGGATCGGGATATCCGAGAAGTTCTCGGTGCCCGCGGCAATGCCGAGCTTGAGCCGGCCGAGGGCGATCTGGTCGGCGATATTGACGAAGCCGACATTGGGCGAAATGCCGGCCATGGCCACCGTGTAGGCCGGAGTGCGGCTGTGCATGCCGGCAGCGAGCATGGCCTCGCGCGCCACATTGGTCGTTTCCACCTCGTGCAGTACCGTACCCATGACGACCAGTTCGATGGCATCGGCGGGTACGCCGCTGCGGTCGAGCAGGGCTGCCAGCGAGAAGCTGCCCAGCTCGTAGCTCATCAACTCTGCGTAGAGACCGGCGCTCTCCAGAAAGGGGGTACGCGTGCCGGCAACCAGGACCGGCTGATGCTCCGGCGGAATCGGGGTGCGCTGTTCGAGCTTCATGCGGTCTCCGCGGTGGGCAGGAAGCGTCCCACCTGATAGATATTCGATTCCGCGTCCACCATCCGCACCTGCCGGTACCCCTGCGCATCGGCGGTTCCAGCCACCTGGATCAGCAGTTCCGGGCTGGGCAGCGGGACCGCGCGCACGAAGCGGGTATCGATCTCGGCGATATCCCAGCCGGCACTGCGCACCGCTTCGAAGAGCTGGGCGAAGGAGCCATAGCCGTGCATGATGCAGCCCCCGTAGCGGGTGCGCCGGGCAAGCAGCGGCAGCGTATGCAGCGGGTTGAAGTCGCCGGTGAGCTTGAAGAAGCGCACGCCTTCATTGGCGGCGGCCTGCCAGTGCCCCACCGTCGTGAAGCGCACCGGCGCCTCCTTCTTGGCCTTGCGGTTGGTGCGAGCGCGCAGCATCACCGCCGCGTAGGCATCGACGATGACGGCATCCTCCACCGTCTCGGTACTGATGCGCACCTGGCTATGGATGCGGGCGCGGTAGCTGTCGTCGCTGGCATCCACCAGCCGGCCGGACAGGGTGAAGCGGCCGTCGCGGGGCAGGGCTTCGTTCACCACGATGTGGACGCCCTGGTTCACCACGCTGAGCAGTGGATAGGGCGATTGTGCGGTGAGCTGCGAGATCATGCGCAGGCCCATCTGGCAGGCCGCGAAATGCGGCGCGATGCACCCGCCATAGCGGGCCACGCCCATGCCTGACCAACGATGGTAGGCGTCGAGCAGTTGCGGCGATGGCGCCTGCATCTGTTGTCGTAGTGGCTTGGCCGCAGCGCCCTTGCCGGTGGGCAGTACCGAGCGCAGTCCGCCCCCCGCCATGGCAAGCATATTGGGTAGTTGGTGACGAAGATGGCGGAAGGAAACCGGAGGTGCCGAAGAAGTCATCGTGCGTGTCTGTGGGGGGCCAGAGGGGGTGACGGTTGGTTTTCAGACCCCAATCTTGCCACGGCCTCTGACGGTAATGGTGCTTTCCGTACGGGTGGATTTTCCAGCCATCAGGCTGACGAATGCAGTGAGGAGTTGATTCTGCATGGAAGGTGCTCTTACCTTCTCGCGGCGTCAGGCGGGTGCTGGTTCGGGCTGCTAGGCTCTCGGGCCGGGCTGACCGCACCGCCGACGGGGAAGGCATGAACGAAGCCGAAGCACTGATTCCGATCGAGATCTACTACCGGCATTCCGAGCTGGTGATCACCTTCCTGATCGCCCTGCTGGGCATCGCCTTCGGCAACTTGACGATCAAGGGCATCGGCTTCGGATCCAGTGGGGTGCTGATTGTGGCCATGGCCGCGGGCTATCTGTATCAATTCGAGCCGGTCACCATCCTGCAGGACCTCGGCATCGTCCTCTTCCTGTTGTGCGTGGGGCTGGAGGCGGGGCCGAGCTTCTTTCGTGCCTTCAAGCAGTACGGCAAGCGCTTCATCGGCAATGTCCTGATCCTGCTGGGCCTCTCCGGCGTCAACACGGTCGTCATCATTGCGCTGTCGGGTATCCCCGTCGGGGTGGGGCTGGGGCTCTTCGCCGGGGCCTTCACCTCCAGTCCCGCACTGATCAGTGCGATGCAGTTCAGTGCGGAAGAGGAGGTCATCTTCGGCTACGGCGTGGGCTATCCCTTCGGGCTGATCGGCGTCATCTTGTTCATTTCGATCGCCGTGCGCATGTTGAAAGGGCGCATGGAAGCCGAGCAGCGACAGCGCAGTCGGCTGCACGCGGCGGTCTTCAAGCTGACCAATGCCTCCCTCGAAGGGCAGCTGATCCGCAATGTCGGTATCTTCCAAGAGCACGACGTGGTCGTTTCGGGGATTCTGCGCGACCTGTCGGTGATTCCCGCCAGCGGCAACACGGCACTGCTGGAGGGCGACATCCTGCGATTGGAAGGCCTGCCCGAGGATG
>JALEHA010000022.1 GCA_022763315.1 Algiphilus sp. | reverse complement strand
GCCTGCTGCATGGGGTGACGGGGCAAGTGCAGCGCATTGCGTTGGGCGACTATCGGCCCGATGGCCCGGCCCCCACTATGCCGCGGGAGCTGGTCCCGTTATTCGATGCGGTCAGCGACCTTCGGTTGTCGCTGGATGCGGCCACCTTCGAAAACCGGCAATTGGCGCGGCAATGCATGGAGGCGCAGGAACGCGAGCGCCGCGACGTGGCGCGCGAACTGCACGACGAGGTGGGCCAGCACCTGTCCGCGGCCGAGGCGCAGCTGGCTGTTGCGGCCCGTTGTGCCGATCCCTGCGCCCGAACGGCAGCGACCGAACAGGTGCGCGACAGTCTGCGTGCCATCTTCGGCAGCGTGCACGGCATCCTTGGCCGTCTGCGTCCGGCCGCGATCGATAGCGTCGGTCTGCTGGCAGCGCTGGAGCAGCTCGCAGTTGATTGGCGGGCTGAGGATCGCGGCATTGCCCTGACGGTGTCGCTATCCGGCGACGACCGCAGGCTTGACCCTCGGGTTGGTATCCATGTCTATCGCGTGGCGCAGGAAGCGCTGACCAATATCGGGCGGCACGCCGTCGGGGCGCGCCACGCGGTGCTGCATTGCTGCTGCAACGCCAATGGCGCGGTCGAACTCGTGGTCTGTGACGACGGCCCCGGTCTGACTGCGCAGCCTGCCGGTGGTGGCGGTTTCGGCCTTCGCGGCATGCGCGAACGTGCTGCCAGCATCGACGCGCGATTCGTGGTGGAAAGTGGCCGTGCATGGTCGACGGTCATCCGGCTAACACGGACCGAAGCGTCGATGTCGAGCATGCCAGTGTCGGCGCATTCCGAGGCTGTCACACAGGGCTAACAGCTTGTGCCGCGGACTGCGACTTTGTCGATGCGATGTCCCAATGCCAGGTCAGCCTGGGATCGCGCCTTCGATGCAAAAGGGTTTTGTAAGCTATTGAAAAAATGAAAATTGGTGCGCACAAGATCGCCGTTTTGCGCTTTGGCATACGGATTGCTCCCGGAGACGGTGTTGCCGCAACAGCAGGGTTGAACAAGGGCTGGGGCAGCAATGTTGGCGTGCTTTCCGGTGCGCACAACAACATCTAAATCTGAGGAGATGACACCATGAAGCATCAACGTATCCTGGCTGCAAGCGCCGGGGCTGTGGGACTGCTGTATGCATTGGGGGCACAAGCGGTCGAGCTGGAGGCAGGGGATTGGACGTTCTCCGCTAACGGCAACATCAACGTGCACTACATTTATTCCACCTGTGAAGATTCCCCGGCGGCCATCACCACGGTCGGCAGCGCCTGCTCGGCCGACGCGGATGGCAACGACACCAATTCCAGCGTGAGCAATGGCCTGTTGCCCGCCGCCCTCGTGTTCGGTGCGGGTACCGAGCAGGACGGTTACGACCTGAATGTCACCTTCGGCTTCTACCCTGGCATCAGCAGCAACGATGGGGGCAGCCCGAACCTCCAGCAGGACGCGGGCGCGCTGGGAACCAACGTGGCGCTGGCCACGACCGGCCTGGACGTGCGTCAGGTCTTCATCAGCATCGGCACCGACAACTACGGCAGCTTCAAGCTGGGTCGGGACTTCGGTCTGTTCGGCTTTGACGCCATCATCAACGACATGACCATCCCGGGTGTGGGCGTTCCGGGTGCGATGGCGACCGGCGCGCCAGCCAACACCTCGCTGGGCAGCATCGGCTTCGGCTACATCTACACCGACACCCTCGGCCAGATGAACTACACCACGCCGTCCTTCGGTGGCGCCACCTTCACCGCTGGCATCTTCGATCCGATTGATCCGCTGATCGGGGGGCAGGGTGGCGCAGCCAACAACAGCGCTCCTGGCTTTCACGGCAAGCTCGCCTGGGCCGGTGACCTTGGTGGCATGGGGACCTATCTGTCCGCTGCATTCATCAGCCAGGAGCAAATCTCGGTGGGTGGTGTCGGCAATGACTACACCAGCACCGGCTTTGACATCTATGGCCGCATTGAAGTCGCCAATCTCAAGGCGTCCGCCTACTACTACAGCGGTAGCGGCATGGGGACCACCGGACTCTTTGTCCTCTCAGACGACGGGGCCGGTAATGAGCGCGATTCGGACGGCTACCTGCTGCAGCTGACGTATCCCGTGGGCAAGACGACCTTTGGCGTCAACTACGGCGTCAGCAACCTGGATCACGCCAATAGCGCTGACGCGGCTGCCGTGCCGAACCTGCTGGAAACCAACAGCAAGATCACCGGCGGCATCTACCACGCGCTGACCAGCAATCTCACGCTGCTGTTCGAAATCAACGACGTGGAAACCGAAGCGCACAACGGCGCCAGCAACAGCGCACAAAGCGCCAACATCGGGGCCTTCATGTCCTTCTGAATCACCTCGCGCCAAGCGCGCGAATAACAGGTGTGTGTCTCGACCATGGTGGCTTCTCCCGTGGTCAACTTGGCCGGGGCTTCGCCCCGGCTTTTTTCATGCTGCTAGTCTGCAATTATGCGTGTGTCTACCCTCCGCGACTCGATTCTGAGGCTGATCTATGGGGCGTTCTTGTCGGTTGTGATGACGTCCGTATCGCCGTTGTCTGCCGAGCCTGCGATCCAAGTGGGTAGCGCGGGCTACTGCACGACCTGTCACGGCGCCGGCGCCGTAGACCGTCTCAGCCCGGGTGCCCCCGGGCTGTGCGGGGCCGAGGCCGCGTGGATCGCAGCACGCTTGCGGGCCTATCAGCAGACGGGCGACTCCGTCATGACGCGTCTCGGCCACGGGCTCACGAACGAAGACATTGATGTACTGAGCCTGGATGCGGCCAAGCTGTACCAGCAGGACGGTCCTTTCTGTCGGACACTGCGCAATGACTGAGAACGTCCGGATGTCGGCACGACGACGGCGCGTTTTGCTGGGATTGGGCGCGATGGCCTTACCCGCCTGGCTGGGCGCGAAGCCGCCGCCGCTGGCGAAGGCGCGCGTTGTGGTCATTGGCGGTGGTGTTGCCGGCGCGGCCTGCGCGCGCTGGCTGCGTTGGCTGTCGCCGCAGCTACGCATCGTGCTGATCGAGCCGCAAGCAACCGTCTACAGCGGTTTCTTCTGCAACACGGTGATTGCGGGGCTCCATTCATTGGCGCATGTGGCGCGCCAGCCTGCCGCGCTATCCGACGATCGCATCGAGGTGGTGGCCGCGGCGGTTACCGCGGTCGAGACCGATCGCCGGCGTATCCATTTGTCGGACGGGCGCGCCCTGTCCGCTGACGCCATCGTGCTGGCGCCAGGCATCGCAATGCGCAGCGACAGCGTTGCTGGTTTCGATGGCTTGGCCATGCGTGACAACCCTCCGGCGTGGCCGGGCGGCAGGAAGGCCCTGGCAACGGTGCGCGACCGTCTGCTGGCATTGCCTCCCGGGGGGGTCGTCGTAGTCGCGCCGCCCGCAGCGCCCTATCGGTGCCCACCCGGGCCCTATGAGCGCGTCAGCCTGTTTGCCCACGTACTGTTGCAGCGCAATCCGCGCGCCAAGATCCTGATCGCGGACGCCAAGGACAGTTTTTCGAAGCAAACCCTGTTTCTTGAGGCATGGGCGCGCCACTACCCCGGCATGATCGAATGGATCGGTCGGCAGGATGGTGGCCAGGTCGAGCACTACAATCACGCGTCGCAACGGGTGCAGTTGGCCAATGGCGATGTGATTGCGGCGGACTGGAGCCATATCATCCCGCAGCAAAAGGCCGGCCTGGTCGCCGAATCGGCTGGGGTGACGGACCGCTCGGGCTGGATCTCGGTAGACCCGACGGACTTTCATGTGCCGGGAACGCAAGGGGTCTATGCCGTCGGCGACGCGACCCAGGCGCAGCCCATGCCAAAGTCTGCGTTCAGCGCCTACAACCAGGCACGTGCGTGCTCGCACGCCATCGTGGCATCCCTGCAGGGTCGCCCCTTCGAGCCGGAGCTGCTGGCCAATACCTGCTACAGCATGGTGACGCCGGATGCCGCCTTCAGTGTCAGCAGTCTGTACGAGGTGCGCCGCGGGCAGTTGCGCATCCGCAATCCCGACAGTCAGCTGTCCCCATTGATCGCTTCGGTCGAGGCGCGTCGCCGGGAGGCCGATGAGGCACGTGCGTTGTATGCGCACCTCATGCGTCTTTGCTATGGACGCTGATGCAGGATGAACAGACTGTCACAGCGCCGGGACAGTAGCGCATCGCATACGCTTCATCGTCTCTCCGGAGGTGTATTCCCGCTTTTGCGTGCTCGCTTAACATTATGAAAATAGGGCTTTTATTGCGCCTTGTGTGACGCTCTGACTTTTTGCGTTGAGTGGCACAGAGATTGCTGACGGAAGGGGGCGATGCAAAAAAGCATCGAATTACGCCTACGACACGAGGAGATTCACAATGAAAAGCCATTCGCTGACAGGGGGCTTCGGGCGCCGCCTTGCCGCGCCGGTCACTGCGCTGCTGGTATCCGCAGCGTACATGTCCACCGCATCTGCGGCGGGCGTGACCCAGAAGATGATCGACAACGACTTCAACACCGTAGACGATGTCGTCGCCTATCACATGGATCCCAAGGGCACGCGCTACAGCAAGCTCGACAGGATCAACCGCGACAACGTGCAGTACATGACGCCCGCCTGGGCGTTTTCCTTCGGTGACGAATTGCAGCGCGGTCAGGAAAGCCAGCCGCTGATTCACGACGGCGTCATCTATGTGACCGGCTCCTATTCCCGCCTGTGGGCGCTGGATGCCCGCACCGGTCAGCTCAAGTGGTCCTACAAGCACCGTCTGCCCAAGGGCATCAGCCCCTGCTGCGACGTCGTCAACCGTGGCGCCGCGCTCTACAAGGATCTCGTGATCTTTGGCACTCTGGACGCACAGCTGGTCGCGCTGGACAAGGAGTCCGGCCGCCCGGTGTGGCGCGAGAAGATCGCCGACTACAAGGCCGGCTATTCCTACACCGCCGCGCCGATGATCGCCGGCGACAAGCTCATCACCGGCGTGTCGGGTGGTGAATTCGGTGTCGTGGGGCGCATCACCGCCCGCAATCCGGAAACCGGTGAAATGATCTGGGATCGTCCGGTGATTGCCAATCACGAAGGTACCCTCCCCGGCGGCAAGAAGGACGTCACCAAGGACCGCAAGGGCGGCACCTGGGAAGGCGAGACCTGGAAGACGGGCGGCGGCGCCACCTGGCTTGGCGGCACCTATGACCCCGAGCTCGGCCTGCTCTACATGGGTACCGGCAACCCCGCGCCTTGGAACGCCTACGCGCGTCCTGGCGATAACCTCTACACCACCTCGCGTCTCGCCATCGACATCGAAACCGGCAAGATCAAGTGGCACTACCAGACCACCCCGAATGATCACTGGGACTTCGACGGCGTGAACGAGGTGGTGCTCTTCGACATGGAGCACAAGGGCAAGAAGGTCAAGGCTGCGGGTACCGCGGATCGCAACGGCTTCTTCTATGTGCTCAATCGCGAGAACGGCGACCTGCTCAACGCGTTTCCCTTCGTGGATGAGGTCAGCTGGGCCTCGGGTATCGACATGAAGACCGGTCGTCCCATCGAGACCGGCAACCGCCCGGGCAACCCAGCGGAAATGGAAGGCGACAAGGGTGAATCCGTGGTGGCGCGTCCCTCCTTCCTGGGCGGCAAGAACTGGAACCACGTCTCCTACAGCCATAGCACCGGCCTGTTCTACATCCCCTCGAACGAGTGGGAGATGGACATCTGGAATGAGCCGATCACCTACCGTCGCGGTTCTGCCTTCCTGGGTGCCGGCTTCACGATCCGACCGGTGAACGAAAACTATGTCGGCGTACTGCGTGCAGTCGATCCGAAGAACGGCAAGGAAGTGTGGCGCGCAGAGAACCGTACGCCGCTGTGGAGCAGCGTCATGACGACCGCGGGTGGCTTGGTTTTCTACGGCACACCGGAAGGCTTCGTGAAGGCGGTGGATGACAAGACCGGCAAGGAACTGTGGAGCTTCAATACCGGTTCCGGCGTGGTCGGTCAGCCCGTGACCTGGGAAATGGACGGGGAGCAGTACGTCTCCATCGTTTCAGGCTGGGGCGGCGCTGTGCCGCTGTGGGGTGGCGACATCGGCCCGCTGGTTCGCGACGTCTCCCAGGGCGGCATGCTCTGGACCTTCAAGCTGAGCAAGATCGCCGAAAAGATGGCTGCAAAGCAACAACAGACCGAGCTCGCAGCCCAGTAAGGGTCTCGTGCTCCAGGCTGCCGCGTCAGCGCCTCGCAGCGCTGGCGCGGCACGCCTTCCACTCCGGGGATTGCCCCCACTACGGATCGAGATGTACACACCATGTTTCGCACAATCACATTGAGTTTCCTCCTCACCGTCTTTGCCGGCGCCCTCTATGCGCATGGCAACGTGGTGCCCTCCGCCGTTGATGTGGAAGGCCTGCCGCCACTGGACGACTGGGGCACTGAAAACCCCTATCGCGACACCGAGGGCGAGGTCCGCGAGAAGATCATTGAAACCGGCCAGCGCGGTTACGGCCAGAACTGCGTGAATTGTCACGGCCTTGAAGCCGTCTCCGGCGGTATCGCCCCCGATCTGCGTATGCTCGAGCCTGGTTTTGACGACCAGTACTTCATCAGCATGGTCCGTGAAGGCGGCAAGGGGATGCCCTCCTTCGAAGCCATGATGGAACCGGAATCGGTCTGGGCCATCAAAACCTGGCTGGAGACCAAATACGAAGACGCGATGGCAGAAAAATATGGCAATTGATGCAAAGCACCGGATTCGACGCCTGCTGTTGCTCGCGGCGGCCTGTTTCAGCGCGAGCGCCGCAGCGGAAATGGACGAAGGCGTGCTGCGTGTGGCGGTCTACGAGAACTTCGAGCCCTACAGCTGTACTGCGGAGTCCGCCGAAGGCCTGTTCGGCGTGGATGTCGAAATTGCGCAGGCCTTGGCCAAGCGGCTCGATCGGCGTGCCGAGGTTTATACCTATGTCGCCGACGACACCATGGACGAAGACCTCGAGCAGCTTGATCCACCCGGTCTCGACGCCTGGGGGCAGCCCATCGAACGCGCGGTTCCGCATCTGCTGATGCATGTGCCACAGGATCCACGCTTTGCCGAGCGCAATCCCGAGTACCGTTTCACGGCGCCGTATTACTTCGAGTCGATGGCGGTGCTATACGACCGCGAAGGCATGGGCAGTCTGCCGGATCAGGTGGACACTGCAGCACCGTTTCGGGATGCACGCATTGGTGTCGAGCTCTATACCTTGAGCTTTACCTTCGCTACCAACGGCTTTTCCGGTCAGCTTCGCGACAACACGCGCACCTACGACAAGCTCTCGGAAGCCATTGGGGGGCTGATCGCGGGTGAAGTCGAGGCCGTATTCGCGCCGCGCACCGAGCTGCAGAGCCTGCTGGCCAAGCAAGGCGCAGATGCCAGCCGATTCGCCATGGCCGAAGTCGTCAATTTGTTCCGCACCGACCGCGTGCGCAGCAGCTGGGATGTCGGCATGAGTTTGCGCTCCGACAATGAAGCGCTTGCGACCGCAGTGGAAGAAGCGGTTCAGGCAATGCGCGACGACGGCACGATTCAGGCCATCTTTGCCAAGTACGGCATCCCCGACGTGGCGCCGATTGGGACAATGCAGGGTGCCGATGGCGAGACCGCCGGACGCGTGAGCAAGGGGCGGTTGATGGTCATGCAGCCCAGCGATGCGGCGACCAAGCTGCCAGTCTGTCCCGGCGGTGCGACCGCAGGTCTGCTGTAGGTCAACGAGAAGGGCCAACGGGGCCATGTGGCTCAGGAGACGGCCGAGAATGACGACAACAACGCTGTCCATCCAGGCAGCCGCACGGGTAGTGACCTGTGCGGTTGCCTTCTTCCTTGCGCCCAGCCTGTCGGCGGCGCCCGAGGATCCCCTGAAGTCACCCAGTTGGAGCGTGATGGAAACGCGCATCCTCGAGGGGCGGGATTATGTCTTCGATGACCGCGTATCAGTGACGGTGCCGGCGGTGGCGGAGGACTCCACGCGTGTGCCCGTGTTCGCATCCGCGCAGGGCTTCGAGGCGATCCAGCGCATGGTGATCTTCGTCGATCTGAACCCCATCACCAGCGCCGCAGATTTGACCCCCGCAACACCCATGGCTGAGATGTCGCTGGGGCTCGAGGTCAAGGTGCAGCAGGCAACGCCTGTGCGCGCAGCGGTGCTGGACAAGGATGGGGTCTGGCACATCGGCGGTGGATGGGTCTCGGCAGCCGGGGGTGGCTGTACCGCACCGAGCATCGCCAGCGCCCGACCGGATTGGCGCGAGCGGCTGGGGCAGGCCGGCGGCCGCGTGTGGGCCGCGAACGAAGGCCAGGACCGGCGGCTGAGCTTCACGGTACGTCATCCCATGGACGCGGGCTTCGTGGCCGGGCTGCCGGAGCTGTATCTGGACGAGACAGTCATTGCCGATGCAGGTGGTAATCCGTTGTTCACGCTGCGCACCTTGGCATCGGTATCCGAAGACCCCAATTTCACGCTGCGACTGCCGCCCGGCTCTGGCGACATACTGATTCGCGGCCGCGATAACAACGCCAACCGCTTTTCGCTGCGTGTTCCTTCCGATGTCTAGTCAAGCCCGCCATGAGTGCGGACGCGCCTGGACCGTTTGTTGGGGTGCTGCCCTGCTGATCCTGCCGTGGCTCTTTCTCGCTCCCTTGCGAGCCGGGGAGATGACGCTGGACTACCAGCTCGAACCACGTCAGATCGCGCCGGGTGTGTGGATCTTTGAGGGGAGCGACGGCGACTTCGATCGCAGCAACGGCGGCAACATTCTCAATACCGGTTTCATCGAAACCGATGCCGGTGCGGTAGTCATCGATCCAGGTCCGACGCAACTCTATGGTACCCAGATGCGCGCGGCCATCGAGCGAGTCACCGACAATGGCATCGCGCGGGTGTACATCACCCATCGTCATCCCGACCATGTGGTAGGCGCCCAGGCTTTTTCGGACAGTCCCGTCTATGCCTTGCCACACACCCGCAACGCACTGGAAATCGATGGCGAAGCGCTGCTCGACGGGCTGTTCCGGCTACTGGGGGATTGGATGCGCGACAGCCAGGCGGTCCATCCTGGTCACGAGGCAGTTCCGGGACCCGAACGTATCGGTGACCGCGCCCTTCGCTTCATTGCCTGGGGTGGACACAGCGGCCAAGTCGCCAGTGATCTGGCCATCCTAGATGAACAGACCGGCGTGCTGTTTGCAGGCGATCTGGTCTTCAACGGCCGCGCGCCGACCACGCCGCATGCCGATCTTGACGCCTGGAGGAAGGCGCTCGACGCCATTCTGGCCATGCGCCCGCAGATGATTGTCCCCGGGCATGGCAGTGCACCGACGACGATGCAGGCTGTGGAAGAAACGCGGGAATGGCTACAGTGGCTGGAGACCCATTTGCGCGACGCCGCCCAGCGTGGAGTCAGCATTGGCGAGGCGCTGACGCTGCCTATCGACGAACGATTCTCGGATTGGTCGCTCGCACGGCACGAGTACGTGCGATCGGTGAACCATCTCTACCCGGAGTATCGCGACGCCGTTCTGCATTGGAATACGGAGCGCGCGCCCGCACCCTGAACCCGGCATGAGGGGCTCTGGAGGCGGTGTCGCGGAAGTGCTTCTTAGCGAGAGGCGAGGCAGCCGCGCCGGATGACGCGATCAGCCCGCGGCGTAGACCGTAGCGGCAACCCGCCAGGCGCTACGTGGAGGCCCCAGCGCCGGCGCGTGGATCATGCTTTTATCCACACGCGCGCTGGGCAGTCCAGCCAGGCGGAGGGGTCAGACACCCTGAGAGATAAGCGCTTCGGCCTCGGCGTCGGAGAACAGCCGAGAACGCACCAGAAAGCGCCTGCCAGTGCCATTGTCGAGCGAAAACATGCCGCCCTGCCCAGGAACGACGTCGATGATGAGCTGAGTATGTTTCCAGTACTCGAATTGTGGCTTGCTGATGTAGAAGGGCACGCCTGCAATGGTGCCAAGGAAGACATCCTGGTCACCAACGATGAAGTCGTTCTGCATGTAGCACATCGGCGAGGAGCCGTCGCAGCAGCCGCCGGATTGGTGGAACAGGATCTCGCCATATTGTTGTCGCAGGCTCTCGATAAAGGCAGCTGCCTCATCCGTGACGGTTACGCGCGCCGGTACTGTCGCTGTCGTTGTCATCTTGCGTCTCCTTGTACAACAGCAGAAAAAGCCCGCGCGGCATCCCGCGCGGGCCAAGCTTCAAGCATACCGCCGCAATCGGCGGCACGTTGGGGGTACTCCGTGGATCAGAAGAAACCCAGCTTGCTCTCGTCATAGCTGACCAGCATGTTCTTCGTCTGCTGGTAGTGCTCGAGCATCATCTTGTGGTTCTCACGACCGATACCGGACTGCTTGTAGCCGCCAAAGGCGGCGTGCGCCGGGTAGGCGTGGTAGCAGTTCGTCCAGACGCGACCGGCCTGAATACCGCGGCCCATGCGATAGCAGATGTTGGCATCACGCGACCAGACACCGGCGCCGAGGCCGTACAGCGTGTCGTTGGCGATCTCGAGGGCTTCGGCTTCGTCCTTGAAGGTGGTGACTGAGACCACCGGGCCGAAGATCTCTTCCTGGAAGATGCGCATCTTGTTGTGGCCACGGAACACGGTCGGCTTGACGTAGTAGCCGTTGGCGTAGTCGCCGTCGAGCTGGGCACGCTCACCACCGATCAGGCACTCGGCGCCTTCCTGCTTGCCGATGTCGATATAGCTCAGGATCTTCTCCATCTGCTCGCTGGAAGCCTGGGCGCCCATCATCGTGTCCATCGACAGCGGGTTCTCCATCTTGATGGCTTCGACGCGCTTGAGGGCACGCTCCATGAAGCGGTCATAGATGGATTCCTGAATCAGCGCACGGCTTGGGCAGGTGCAGACTTCTCCCTGATTGAGGGCGAACAGCACGAAGCCTTCGATGGCCTTGTCGAAGAAGGCGTCGTCTTCGCGCATGACGTCGGCAAAGAACACGTTCGGCGACTTGCCGCCCAGTTCCAGCGTCACCGGAATCAGGTTCTGCGCCGCGTACTGCATGATCAGACGGCCCGTAGTGGTCTCGCCGGTGAAGGCGGCCTTGGCAATGCGCGGGCTGGAGGCCAGCGGCTTGCCGGCCTCAAGACCGAAGCCGTTGACGATGTTGATCACGCCGGCAGGCACCAGATCGCCGATCAGGTCCATGAAATGCATGATGCTGGCCGGGGTCTGCTCGGCCGGCTTCATCACCACGCAGTTGCCAGCAGCCAAAGCCGGGGCCAGTTTCCACACCGCCATCAGCAGCGGGAAGTTCCAGGGGATGATCTGGCCGACGACGCCCAGCGGCTCGTGGAAGTGGTAGGCGATGGTCTTCTCGTCGATGACGCTGATCGAGCCTTCCTGGGCGCGCACGGCGCCGGCAAAATAGCGGAAATGGTCGATGGCCAGCGGCACGTCGGCCGCCGTGGATTCACGGATGGCCTTGCCGTTGTCCCAGGTCTCGGC
>JALEHA010000165.1 GCA_022763315.1 Algiphilus sp. | reverse complement strand
CGGCGGGCCTGGAGACGCGGTTGCCGGAAGCCCGTCCTTCGTGACGCGTTCCCGCGAGTACGCGCTTGCGGTCGGCGGACTGACCGTGCACGTACAGCGCAAGGCCGTGAAACTGCTGCGCCTGCGCGTGCGCGCGCCGGAAGGCAGTCTGCATGCCTCGGTACCCTTTCGCGTCAGTGACCGGGAAGTGCAGCACTTCGTGCTCAGCAAGAGCGACTGGATTGCGCAGCAGCAGGCACGGTGCGTGGCGCTGCAGCGTCCGCCGCACGCCTTCCTTCCCGGGTCCACCGTGCCGCTGTGGGGCGTGGCAACGCCGCTGCATTTCGCAGCGCGGGGCACATTCCCGGAAGCGGGTGCGCTGCAGCTGCCGGCCGAGTCAGCGGTGAGCCCGGCGCGGCGCAAGGCCGCGGTGCACGCGGCTTATCGGCAAGCCTTGAAAGCCGAGATCGCAGCCCGCCTCCCGCGCTGGGAAGCGGGCCTGGGCGTCAAGGCCGAGGCCTGGACCGTGCGCAATATGCGCAGTCGGTGGGGGAGCTGCAATGTCCATCGGCGTCGGTTGTGTCTCAACCTGCGCCTTGTTACCCACCCTGTGGCCTGCCTCGACTATGTGCTGGTGCACGAACTGGCGCACCTCTGGGTGCCCGGCCACGACCGGCGCTTCTGGGCACTGGTCGGGGAGGCCATGCCGGACTGGCAGGTGCATCACGGGCGGCTGCGCCAGGCAGGCCACGACCACAGCCTGTGGTGAGGCGCTCTTTGGCGCCGCCGTAGGTTGACGCGCATCATTGTGTCCAGGCCGCGGGCGCGGCAGGCTATCGCCATCCTGCGGTGGCGCGCGTCGTCACCGCGGCGAGCGATCCGGCGATAAGGAGCGATGCGCGACCGTGCTTGAGGAAGCGATGCAAAAGCTGCGCACGATGATGGAGCAGGCGCAGCTGCAGGGCGAGGCCGAGTATCAGAGCGGGGCACTGGCCACCGCTAGTCTGGGTGCGCAGCCCTCGGTACGCATGGTCTATGTAGTGCATGTTGAGGACAACGGCCCGATCTTCATGGCCAGCGTACACAGCGGCAAGGGGAAGCAGCTGATCGAGAACCCGCGGGTCGGTCTGTGCCTGTTCTGGCCGCAGATGCAGGAGCAGATCACACTCGAGGGCGAGGCTGTCCTGCTGGATGAGGCGACCTCGGACCATTATTGGAAGGCGCGCTTGCGGGACGACCAGCTGGGCGTCTGGGTGTCCGAGGCGGCGCAAGAGGACGGCGAGGCGGCGGCGCCGCAACAGAGCCTGCGCGCCTATCGCCAGCGCTTCCGCGCGGTGGATGTGCCTCGCCCTGAAAGTTGGCGTGCCTTCCGCATCGCACCGGAGCTGATCCGCTTCTGGTCCACCGGCTGGCACCGTTTGCGCAATCGGGTCTGCTATACCCGAGGTCAGGGCGACCACTGGTCGGTCAGCGAAGAACAGCCCTGACTCAAGCGCGCGGCCTTGACGGCGCGTCGCTCTCGCACAGCAGGCGGACGGTACCGATAGCCGCAAGTGGCTGCGCGGCTGCCGCAAGGTGATCGTGCAGGCGTGCTGCCTGGGCTGCCTCCCCGGGCCAGGGCATGCGCACGTCCACATCGATACGGTCGGCGCGATAGTGCAGCAGTAGCCGGAAGTCGGAGCCAGACGGCATCAGTGGCTGCCACAGCTGCCGCAGTTGCGGCTCGATACTGCTGCGCAATGGCAAGGCCGTTGGCGGCTGTGGATGCGGCGGCTCGGTGGCCACTTCCATGGCGACGCGCACATCGCTGCGCCGGTCCAGGTCTTGGTGCAGTCGCTCGCGTACCGCGCTGAGGATACGGTTGGTTTCCGAGGCGGTGATCCACGGTTCGACGCGGATCGTGACGTCGATGATCCAACGATTGCCCATGCGTCGGGTACGCAGGTCGCTCTGGCCCTCGACACCCTGCACGCTGGCGATGCGGCGGCGGATATCCTCGATCTGATCCGGTTCCAGGGAGGTATCGACCAACTCGGCCCCCGCGCGCCAACCCAGTTTCCATCCGGTCACGCCGATGAGGAGTGAGACCGCAAGCGCAGCCACAGCGTCCATGAAGGGATAGCCGGCGAGGGCGCCCAGTACGCCAATGATGACAACCAGTGAGGACAGCGCATCGTTGCGCGAATGCCAGGCATTGGCGCGCAACAGGTCCGAGTCGTAGCGATTGGCGACGCGCATGGTGAAGCGATAGGCCGCTTCTTTGCCGATCACCGACAGGCAGGCGATACTCAGCGCCAGCCACCCCGGCTCGGCGATACGTTCCGGTTGCAGCAGCCGCATGCCGGCGTCGTAGGCGAAGCCGCCGGCCACCATGAGCAGGGTCGCGCCCAGACCGAGGGTGGCCGCGGTTTCGAAGCGCTCGTGGCCGTAAGGGTGGTTGGCGTCCGGTGGCTGGGCGCCGATCCGCGCGGCCCATAGCACCAATACGTCGCTGGCGAGGTCAGAGGCGGAATGCGCGGCGTCGGCGATGAGCGCCTGGGAATGGCCGATCACTCCGCCCACGGCCTTGATGAGGGCCAGCACCGCGTCGATGGCGGCGCCGGCCAGGGTGATGCGGCGTTTGGCGGCGAAGGCGGTCTGGGCCATGGCGGGGTGGAGAGGGGCGAATCAATCCACCATAGCCTGTCATGCCATGGTGCGGCGTTCTACGCCGCTGGCGCGTCAGGCGGCGCGCCGCGCCTGCTCGAGCTCGTACAGCGGCGTTGGCAGCGCCACGGCGGCGGCAAGCCGCTCCAGCGCCGCACGGTCGGTGACCAGAATGCGCTGCCGTGTGCTGCTGATCAGGCCGCGTTCATTGAAGCGTGTCATCACACGTGACACGGTTTCGGTGGCCAGACGCAGGTAATTGGCGATGTCGCGGCGCGTCATCGGCAGTTGCAGGGCGCCGGAAGGACCCGTCGGCAGGCGTTGCATCATCGACACCAGAAAGGCGGCCACGCCTTCCTCGGCGGTATGATTGCCGGCCAGTGCCTGCGCTTCGGCCAGATCGTGGCTGAGGCGCTGCATGAGTCGGCGCATCAGTACCGGGTTGTCTTCCATCAGCGCCAGTACACGCGCCCGCGGCACGGCACAGACCTGTGACGGCGTCACGGCAACGGCAGTGACGCGATGCACATCGGCGTCCAGTGTGTCCAGACCGACGATATCGCCCGGCAAATAGAGGCCGCGGACGCACTCGGCACCGTCGCGATCGAGGGCGTAGGTCTTGATGCAGCCGGAGCGGACCATGTAGAGCATGTCCGCGTTGTCGCCGGTCTCGAACAGGCCGGCTCCCGCCTGACGCAGCGGGGGCGTGGGCTGCAGCATCGATTGCCAAACTGCCAGCGTGCTGCGGTCACAGCCCCGCACCAGGCACTGCGCGTGTACGGGGCAGTAGTCACAGGCCTGCGTCGCCGGGCGGACGGTGTGGGCGGTGCGATGTTCCTGGGCGCGGTGTAGGTGCATGGGTCTTCTCCTCAGCGAATGGCGCCATGGTGCGCGCCGGCGGGCCTGCGGACTATCCGGTGTTTCCCCGGGCCTGTTAGGGGAAACTACGTAGTCGCATTGCGGGAGTGCGCAGGAAAGGGCTCAATAGCGGAGTGCCTGACCGAGGATTCGCCATGCGAGTGATGCAGCTCGACCACGTTGGGGCGCCGCTACGCGCCGTGGAGCGCACCCTGCCGGAACCCGGACCGGGGCAGCTGTTGGTCCAGGTGCACGCCTGTGGCGTCTGCCGCACTGACCTGCACGTGGTGGATGGAGACCTGCCCGATCTGGGGCGCCCGGTGGTGCCGGGCCATGAGATCGTCGGCAGCGTGCGCGCCCAAGGCGAGGGGGTGCAGGGGCATCCGCTGGGCAGCCGGGTCGGCATCCCGTGGTTGGGCTGGAGCTGCGGCCAGTGTCGATGGTGCCAGGCCGGCCAGGAGAATCTCTGTCCTGAAGCCCGCTTTACCGGGTATCAGATCGATGGCGGTTATGCCGATCATGTGCTGGTGGACGCACGTTATTGCTTTGCCTTACCGGCGCACTACAGCGATATCGAGGCCGCCCCGCTGCTGTGCGCAGGGCTGATCGGCTATCGGGCGCTGACCATGACGGGTGATGCCCGTGTGCTGGGAATCTACGGATTTGGGGCGGCTGCCCATATCGTGACGCAGGTGGCGCTCTATCAGGGGCGCCGTGTTCATGCCTTTACCCGCCCCGGCGATGCAGACGCACAGGCCTTCGCGCGTCGCCTTGGCGTGCACTGGTCGGGCGATTCTGATCAGGCGCCGCCGGAGGCGTTGGAGGCCGCCATCCTCTTTGCCCCGGTAGGGGCGCTGGTGCCGGAGGCGCTACGCCGGGTGGTGCCCGGCGGGGTGGTGGTCTGCGCCGGGATCCACATGAGCGAGATACCCGCCTTCCCTTACGCCATCCTCTGGGGCGAGCGCAGCCTCCGCTCGGTGGCCAATCTGACGCGCGCGGACGCTGAAGCCTTCCTCTCGCTGGCGCCGCAGGTGCCGGTGCGGACGCATACCGTGACCTACGCGTTGGAGGAGGCGAATGCGGCCTTGGATGATCTGCGCGCCGGACGGTTGTCCGGAGCCGCGGTGCTGGTGCCTGAGCGCACAAGCGCCTGCGAATGATAGGAGATAGGCGCTTCGGCGCGTCTGCGAGCGCGTCCTAATGCTGGTTTGCCGATAGGGTCTGGCGGATGGTGATCAACATCTGAACCAGCGCGGCCAGTGAGCGTGCCTGCATCTTGCGCATGATCTGCGCGCGGTGCTGCTCGACGGTGCGCTCGCTGAGCGAAAGATCGAGGGCGATGGCCTTGTTGGCGAGGCCCTCATGCAGCATCCAGGCGACCTCCCGTTCGCGCGCGGTCAACGTGCCGTATTGCTCGAGCATCGATCGGCGCTGCGTCTGTTCAGCACGATCGTGCGCGTCCTGTTCCAGCGCATGCTGTACGCGCCGGATCAACTCATTGTCATTGAACGGCTTCTGTAGAAAATCAGTGGCGCCGGCGCGCATGGCCTCCACCGCCATGGGCACGTCACCGTGACCGGTGATGAAGATGATCGGCAGCGACCATCCACGGCTGGTGATTTCTTTCTGCAGTTCCAGTCCGCTCATCCGCGGCATGCGCACGTCGAGCAGCAGGCAACCTGGCTGGTCGGGCTGATAGCCTTCCAGGAAGGCGGCCGCGCTCGAAAAGACCCGTGTCTGAATGCCAACCGAGCGCAGCAGTAGGGCGATGCTGTCCGCCACCGCCGATTCGTCATCGACGATGAAGACGGTTGCACTCGGGAGGTCTGGGGCTTGCTCATTCATGGGTTGACCGCTCCGTGGCTCTCGGAAGGCGGAGGCGGAAGGTGGTTCCGCCGCGGCTGTTGCGTTCGAAACGCAGGCTGCCCTCGTGGGCGGACACGATGGAATGGCATATCGACAAACCCAGGCCCAGGCCTTCCTCCTTGGTGGTGAAGAAGGGTTCGCCAATGCGATCCCCCTGCTGCTCGTCGATGCCGGGGCCACCATCGGCCACCGCAACCAGTACATCGCGATCGACGGCGCGGGTGGTGACGATGATGCGGTCGTCCCGGGTTTCCTCGCGCATGGCGTCGAGGGCGTTGCGCAGCAGGTTCAGCACCACTTGTTGGATCTGGATGGCGTCGCCGTGCACCGGGGGCAGGTCCGGCGCCAGATCCAGCATCAACTCAAAGCCGGCCTGCCGGATGTCGTGTTCGCAGAGTTGGATGACTTCGCGCACCAGGGCGCTGCAGTCGAGGGCTTCGCGCGACTCGTCGCGGCGGCGCAGCAGGGCGCGCAGCCCGCGGATGACCTGACCGGCGCGTTCACCCTGCGCCGCGATCTTCTGCAGGACCTCCTTGAGTTCATCGCCACTGATGCTGTCGTTGTCCAGCATCCGACGGGAGGCATGGGCATAGTTCACGATGGCGCTGAGGGGCTGGCCGAGCTCGTGCGCGATACCGCTGACCATCTCGCCCAGAGTGCCAAGCCGCCCGACGTGCGTCAGGCGATTGCGCAGGTCCTCAGCTTCTCGGGTGGCGCGGATCAACGGGCCGCGGTCCATCAGCGCGACGATCAGCATGCGCGGTGTGCCATCGTTGTCACGCCCCACGGCGGCGTACATCTGCGTGTGGATGGTGTCGCCGGTGCGGTCGACAAAGCGCAGCGGGCGGCGAACGCTGCCGCCGACGGCAAGCAGGGACTTGAGCGCGCGTGCGCCGTCCTCGCGATCTTCCTCGTGCATCAGCGTGCTGATGGGGCGCTGCAGGAAGTCGTCGCTGACGCCACCGAAGAGGGTGCAGCAGGCGGCGTTGACGTTGATCACCCTGCCTTCCGGATCCGTGACGGCAAAGGCCATGGGGGCGTTGGAAAACACCAGACGCAGCTCTTCGGCCTGCTGGGTGAGCTGGGCCTCCTGCGCCTTGCGTCGGGTGATATCGCGCAGGATGCCGACGAACCCCTGGCCATCCTGGCTTTCGAATTCGCCCACCGCCAGCTCGATCGGGAAGGTGTTGCCATCGCGATGCCTGGCCATTACTTCGCGGCCGATACCGATAATTTTCTTCTCGCCGGTCTCGCGGTAGTTGCGCAGGTAGCCGTCATGATGGGCCCGTTCGTGCGGGGGCATCAGCATATTGACGTTCTGACCGATCACTTCGTCCTCGCGATAGCCGAACAGCTTCTCCGCAGAGCGACTGAAGCGGGTGATGATTCCTTCCCGGGTGATAAGCACGATGGCGTCCACGGCCGCTTCGAGCAGGGCTTCGAAGCGGTCGGGGGCGACGGGTCGCGGGTCGTGCGCGGCGGGTGTGGGAACCATTGCGTTAGTGTAGCGCGGGGCTGAGCGCAGGCTTGAGCGGCTTGACGCAGGTCAATGTGGGCCGCGACGTGAGCGGGAGAGACTGGCGACACTCCCCTTGCCGTAGCCGGATTGTCCATGAATCGATACCGCCGCATCGTTGTCGCAACCGACCTCTCTCCGACCGCGGAAGCGGCGCTCGCCACGGCGGTGCAGCTGGCGCGCCGCGATGATGCGCAACTGCACGTGCTGCATGTCCGTTCGGCGGTGCAGAGCGTGGTGTCCACGACCTTCGGTATCGACGACCCCGCTTCGGAGCTGCTCGGCGATCGTGCGTTGCGCGCCTGGATTCGGTCCGCCGGCTTCGAAGAAGAGGTCAGCGTCATGCGCGTCATCGCCGGGGGGCACGACGCGGCACCGCAGATTCTGCATTACGCCCGCGATGAAGGCGCCGACCTGATCGTCCTTGGCCAGCGCGGTCACTATGACCGTGCGATCCCCTTTCTCGGCGATGAAGCGCATGAAGTACTGCGTGAAGCCCCCTGCGATGTTCTGGTCACGCGTGGGCGGCGCGAGGACGCAGGGGCTGAGAGCGGGATCAAGCGCATCCTGGCACCTGTTGACCTGTCGACCCCGTCAGCCGAGGCGCTGCACGTGGCCGCTGGTTTGGCGGCGCGTCTGGGCGCGGGCCTGACCGTCTTCCTTGTACTGGAGCCCCTGGCACTGCCGCCTTATCTGCCGCTGGAGCGGTTGGAAAAGGACAATGCCACGCATGCTGCCGCCGCGCTGGAGCGCTTTATCGAGGACGCCCACCTGCCGGTGCAACACCAGCGCGTGATCGAGCGCGGCACGCCGCATCGCTGCATCGCCGACTACGCGCGGCGCGAGAAGGCGGACCTGATCGTCATGGGGCGGGCTGGACTGGGGCGGGTCGAGCGGCTTTTCCTGGGTAGCGTGACGGAGCGGGTGTTGCGCACCACCCCGTGTGCCGTACTGGTACACCAGGACCTGCCCGCGCAACAAAAAGGAAGCGCCGCACTGGGCACGGCCAAGATGGCGGCCGGCGTCGGCTAGCGGCGGCCAAAGGCGCGCACAGCGTGGCAATGACTCACACAGCGTCACCGATGGAGAATCCCATGGCCTACCGCACCATTCTGCTCGCTACGGATCTTTCCCCGAGCGCCGAGCGCGCAGCCGAACTGGCGCGAAGCCTGGCGCG